>NZ_LMUS01000001.1:1158197-1450399 GCF_009765835.1 Granulicella sp. L56
CTCAATCTGCTGGCGAAGCAGCTCTGTTATCTCATCAGCCTTAATCTTTGCCATGTCTTCCTTCTACTCGATTCGTTTCAATCTCAAAATTTTTTGGTGCGATGCGGGAGAAACTCAGGCGTTTGCCAGCTTTTGCTTCAGTTGCTGGAACTGCCCCCGGAGCGAGCCGTCATAAACCGTCGATCCGATGCGCACCACAGCCCCGCCCAGCAATGTAGCATCCTGACGGTACGATGCGCGAACACGGCCTCCCGCCACTTTGGCCACCTGCGCCTCAAGCTGGACGCGGTCTTCATCGTTCAAAGGATGCGCGCTGGTGATCTCGGCTTCGGCAAGGCCCGACTGCTCGTCGGCGATCTCGTGGTACTCGGCGAGAATCTCATCGAGCTCCGCGAGACGCTGGTGGTCCATGATGACAGCGAGGAAGTTTCGCACCTGCGAAATCATGCCGATACGACCGGCGATGGCATCGAGGACCTTCAACTTCTGCTCGCTGACGATCGACGGATTCATCAGGACTTCACGCAACTCGTGGCTACCGGCGAAGGTGTCGCTGAAGTCGCGTAGCTGCTGCTGGGCGGCGGTTGCATCCAGATGGTTCGATGCAGCTACCGAGGCAAAGGCGTGGGCGTAGCGAAGAGTGAGCGCTGACATTAGTTTTCGCCGCCCTTCGTCTCGTCGCCGGTGAGTCGGCGGGCAAAACCCTGTACCAGAAGACGATCGGTCTCCGCGGTGACGACCAGCTTGCGGGCGGCCTGCTCGATGGCCAACTCGGCAGCGTACTGCTGGAGATGCTTGCGGGCTTGACTCGTTGCCGCAGAGATCTCCTGCTCCGCCGATTTGAGGATCTTCTGCTTCTCCTCTTCGACAGCGGCCTTGATGCGTTGTTCGTCGAGGGCTGCGTCCTTCTCAGCCTGTACGCGCATGGCGGCAATCTGCTCATCGAGCTTGCCGAGGCGGTTTTCCACGCTGTTCAGGCGGGCGCTGGCCTCTTCGGTCGCGGTGCGGGCATCGACCAGGTGCTTCTGAATTGCAGAGCTGCGGTCACGGAAGGTCTTGGGGAGCGTCTTGAGCAGAAACCAGCCGACCAGAATGGCGAGCACGATGAAGTTGGTGACGGTAAAGGCGGTCGCTGCCTGATCGGCGTTCATGCCCAGCTTCGCGCCCAGGGCACGTACTGTGGCAGAGTGGCGATACTCGTCGTTCTCGTCCTTCTCCTGCTGGTTCTTCTCGGGAGACTGGGCCTCGGGCGTGCTCATGCGGCCGCTGTCAGAGTTGACAGAGGCTACGCTGGCCGGCTGCTGGGCAACCGCATGGCAGACAGGCGCGAAGAGCAGCGTCGTCAGAACCAGGGCAGGGAGCAGCTTTCTCATTGCGGGGAATCGAGTGGGAAACTTCACTGGGCGACCTCTTCCGGCTGCGTCATGCCAGCGGGCAACACGGCGGCGAGGATACGCGAGCTGAGTTCAGCGCTCATGCCTTCGATCTGGGCGCGGGCTGCGGCTGCGCTCTGCTCGATCTCGAGCTTTGCCGCGAGCGTGCGCTGCTGGGTGGCCTTCCGAACCTCTTCGATGGCGGCCTCGCGCTCTGCGTTCCACTGCTTCAGCTTCTCATCGCGGGCCTTGAAGATCTCGGCCTTTGCCTTGCGCAGCTTGTCCTCATATGCGGTGGTCTCGGCCTCGGCAGCAGCGATGGCGCCCCGCGCCTGTTCAACCGCGCCGGTGGTGCGCTTGCGGCGCTCGGCGAGAAGACGGTCCAGCGGACGACGCACCAGCAGGCCATAGGAGATGACCAGCAGGATAAAAAGAACCATGGTCGGCACGGAGCCGAGCACAAGTCCACCGAGTTGATTGAGTATGTCTTCCATGGAATAGGGGTCGCAGCAGCCGTTCAGAGATTCCTTCGCAGCCGAGTTCACACACTTATCTTGTTCAACCTACGTCGAGTGTGTGGCTTAACCTGCTGGATGCGATACATCTAGTTCTAGCAAAGCGTTTACACGAGTGTCAAACCAGACACGCGCAATCAGGGTGATTCGATAACCGTACAAGCTGCAAGGGTTACAGACGCCGTTTTTCTCAAAATTCCCCCCTTTGACTTTTGCGGCAAAGGGGTTAAACTGAAAGATACCACCCGGACCCTATATTCTGGGTCACATAGGTCGCGTGATTGGGACACCACCTCCGCTCCCATTCAGGCGACCTATGCTAGTTAAGGGTGCTCCGAAGATCTGTTGAACCGATTAAGGAGCGATGCCGCACTTCTGCGGGAGCGTAGACTTCCCTCTTCGTACCGCTCCCTCTCAACATGCAAACGGCACGCAACGATCATCGCCACCAGGCCTGCGCGGCACGAGACTGCGCCGTGCAGGCCTTGCGGCGACTGCATTCTTATTTCTGGTTTTGATCAACGACTAACAGCACCCTGGGTTCCGGTCGCCTCGGACGAAGGGGAACTGGCTGCGGGCGATGGATGGGGAATCGACGACCGCACGTCGGGCTTATCCGAACGAAGCTCCAGATGGGCCCCGGCACGGCCACTCACCACCGTGGAGATGGCGTGCTTGAAGATCAACTGTTCCTGGCTGTTGTTCTCCAACAGCACGGAGTACTTATCGAACGACCGTATCTTGCCGGTCAGCTTGACGCCGCTCACCAGATAGATCGTAATTGGGCTCTTGTCTTTCCGAACCGTGTTGAGAAATGTGTCCTGAATGTTCTGTGCCGGCTTTGAATCCATAGGGCCGATCTCCTTTAGCTTTGAGCTAAATTTGTGTTCCGTAAAAAGTCCGCCATACCGCATTTACTTCAGCAAAAAACCCAACCTTCGTAGCAGCCGGGACTGAAGCCAAGATTGTGAAACCATACGACCCTCTGCTGCATTTATCAACCGGCGCGGCCTGTAGCTTTGGCTACACTTTCGCCATGCCGAGTTTATTAGACGCAGCCCACGGCAAAATGGACGCCTGCTCGCACACTTTCTGCGATATACCATGACAGACGTGAGCCATAACTCCCAACCTGTTCCGATGCTTGACTTCACCCGCCAGTTTGCCGGGATTCGCCAGGAAGTCCTTGCCGCCATCGAAAAAGTCTGCGACTCGCAGCGGTTTATCCTCGGCCCCCAGGTCACGAGCTTCGAACGGGACGCCGCAGCGGCCTGCGCCGCGCCCTACGCTATCGGCTGCGCCAGCGGCACGGACGCTCTCTGGCTGGCCATGGCCGCAGCCGGAATCGGCCCCGGGGATGCCGTCGTCACGACCCCGTTCAGCTTCTTTGCCTCGGTCAGTTCCATCCTGCGCTGCGGTGCGCAACCCTTTCTGGCAGATATCGATCCCCTGACCTTCAACCTCTCAGCCGATGCGGTCGAAGAAGTGCTGCTGCATTCCCACGCGGGCAGGACGGTCAAAGCTGTCCTCCCCGTCCATCTGTACGGCCAGTGCGCCGACTGGGACGCCTTTGCCGCCCTGAAGCAACGCTACAATCTATTGCTGATCGAGGACGCCGCGCAGGCCTTCGGAGCAGCATGGAACGGCACTCCGGCGGGAGCGCTGGGGGACCTTGCCGCCTTCAGCTTCTACCCCACCAAGAACCTCAGCGCCTTTGGGGATGCCGGTTTGCTCACGACCCTCTCCGCCGAGTACGACGAGCACGCCCGCATGTTGCGCGCCCACGGAATGCGGCGCCGCTACTTCCACGACGAGGTGGGCTGGAACTCGCGGCTGGACACGCTGCAGGCCGCCGTGCTCGAAGTGAAACTACGCTATCTGCCGGAGTGGAACCAGCAGCGCCGCGATCGCGCTGCGCGCTACGATCAACTGCTTCGCGGGGCTGGGCTTGCCGCTGCGAATACCGGCGAAGGTATCGTGCTGCCCATCACCGATCCTCGTGCCACGCCCGTCTTTCACCAGTACGTCATTCGCGCACCACGACGCGACGCGTTGCGCGAGTACCTCGCAGACCGCGAGATCGGCAGCGAGATCTACTACCCTCTGCCGCTGCACCTGCAGACGAGCCTCAGCGGGCTGGGCTATCAACGGGGAGACTTCCCTGCCAGCGAAACTGCCGCCGCCGAGGTGCTTGCGCTGCCGATCTATCCAGAGTTGCGCGAAGACGAGCAGCAGACAGTGGTGGACGCCATCGCCGCCTTTTACGCCTGAATATTGTTTAAATTTCTCGTATAAGGAACACGTCATCTCGACCGCAGCGCAGCGGAGTGGAGAGACCCCTGTATTTCACCCTCTGGGAGAGGAAAGGAAGTTCACGCTGCAAATGTGTTCTGTCAGAATTTGTTTAAAAGCTGTCATGGATGTAGTGCATCAGGCTAGAAAGAATAGGCAACGACCAGAACAACGGCGAAATACAGAGGTCTCTCCGCTACGGCGGCAAAAGCGCCGCCTTCGGTCGAGATGACGTATGGCAGGGACGGTACAGATGGGGTCGAGATGACGCAGCTTCGAGTTTTTTACACGAGCCCTCAGGGCGAGCTATTGCGTCTTCGCGCTCTGCACGCCCTCAAGCTGAGCGACGATTTGCAGGGCATTCGCCAGAACCACATCTCCGCTTTGGAGAAGCGTGACCTCAATCTCATCTTTACCGCTGTCTCCCTGCGCCTCCACGCTCAGCCCGATGACGTTGAGGTTCGCGCGCCGCAAAGCTCCCAGAACTACCTCCGGCGTAACAAGCTGTGGATCATAGAGTGCCCTGATCGTCTGCTTGCGCCAGCGCGTATCCAACCGGCGCTCGATCGGGCGCATCACCAGAAGCAGAATCAGCGCGAGCGCTGTGCCGAGGATGGCAGCGCGATACATGCCGCCTCCAACCGCAACTCCCAGAGCAGCGACAGACCAGATGCTGGCGGCAGTCGTCAATCCGCGAACAGAGTCCCCATGCGCGATGATCGTGCCCGCCCCCAGAAAACCGATGCCCGTGACGATCTGCGCCGCAATGCGAGAGGGGTCCAATCCCACACCGGGGGTGCCCAGAATATCGACAAAGCCGAAGGCGGAGACGATCATCAGCAGGCAGGACGACATCCCCACCAGCGCATGGGTGCGCAGACCAGCCGCGCTTCGATGACGTTCTCGATCGAGGCCAACCAGACCTGCCAGCACCGTGGCCGTAACCAGCCGCAATGCGATTTCGTGCGGGGGAAGAGTCATCGTGCGCTCCGAGTTCGCGGTAAATCGTACAGCCACTTATATCACTGCGGAATCCATGGGACGACTTACCGCCTGCGCCTGCTTCTCACCCTCGCGGCATTTTTCGCCTTCTTCTGGACAGGCTCAGGATGGGCCTCGTCTGGCGCGGTCGTATTCGGAGGCAGAACTCTCCGCACCAGGTTCCCTTCCAGCCGATAGGTCTTCAGCACCGTCTTGCCCGGCACAATCGCTCCGGTGGCAGGATCGGGCACGACCCGGGGAGCGTCTCCGGCCAGCACATGGTAGCTGTACGTGGGCGCCACCGTCGCAGACGCTGGAGCCTTGCCATAGGGGTCGCTCGCCATCGTCACCTTCAGCGGCAGATAGCCCTCAATGTTCTTGTCACGGTACGCCGTCTCGTAGCGGTGCTTCTTCACGTTCCAGATGAAGACGCGCACCTGGTTGAAGTCGTAGGGCAGTCCCGCTACATATGGACTGGTTACGGTTACATATTCGGGGATGTTCTTGTCATCCTGCGGAGCATCGGGGTCGTATACCCTGGTCAGAATGTAGGCGCCCACGATTCGCTGGCCTTCGGAGTACCGCACCAGCGAGTCGGGAGCGTCCACATCGATGAGACGGCTATAGACCCAGCCTGCATTGCCTCTCGAGTCGCGCACCAGCCACCAGTCGTCCATCGCCGGTGGTGCTGGCGGCGTGGCCTCCACCGCCTTGCCCTTCACCACGACGGACGGAATGGCTTGCAGGCCCGGCGGCACCGGCTTGGGCAGCGTGGCGCGCCGCAGCAGCTTCAGCTTCTCACCCTCGCCCAGGCGGAGGAAATGCTCCGTCTCACGTCCCGGAGTGAGGTGCATGTACACATCGTCCCGCACGACACCGGTGGCCACGATGGGGTCCTTTTCGTGCGCCTTCGTCAATATGGCAAACTGGTCGAAGACGTCCTGCGTCGCCACCATCTTCTCGTTGATCCAGCCTTGCGCGCCCTGGTCGGTCTGCACCTTGAAGAAGCGCCGCCCGTGATCGAGCACCTGTAGCCTGTCGCCGTTCGCCACATCCGCGGTCCGGTTCGATACCGCCGCCACACGGTCGCGCAGGTACGTCTTCTTCGCCATCACGTACACATATTCACGATGCGGTCTGGGCCGTAGCCGCGAGCAACCGGTGATGCCGGCCAGCAGGCACACGGACAGCAGCGCACAGGCCGCAAGCCAGATTCGATTTCGTCTGGAAACAGATCGACTGGAAGCAGATCGAGAGGGAACGGGTTGGCAGAAAGAAGAAAGAATGGCCCTAAAACTCCAGCAAAACTGAGGAACTTCTCTCTCCATACTACTGGCCGATGCGTTGAACCCACGCACAGTTGTTCACCGATTCAGCGCATTCCGGCAAGCGAACAAGATGAGTTACTGCCCTCAGTGTGTCAACGCGACGGCAATCGCTCCGGCAGGATCAGTTCCCGTCGCCGTGCTGGTCGCGAGGTCCAGCTTGCCCGGAGTAGTCGTATCGAAGCTGTACATCGAGAGGTCGGCGTTGCCGCCAAACGCTGCTGCCAGCAGGTAATCTCCGCTGCTGTCCGTGCCCAGCGATGTCACCAGCAAACCGCTCGCGTAAGGTGATCCGCCCAGGGCCGTCAGCGCGCCTCCGGTGCCGATGGAATAGCCGTAGATCGTGCCGTTGGTTCGGTTCGCCGCATAGACATACTTGCCGGCATTGTCCAGCACCACGGAGTACGCCTGACCTCCCGACGCAAAAGGCGAGCCCGCGATCTCGTTCAGCGTTCCGCCGCTGCCGATGGCGAAGACGCGCACACCGCCTCCCGTTCCGCTGCGCGCGATGTAGAGGTACGCCGAAGCGCTATCGACTGTGAGGCCGTTGTCGCTGGTCTGGCTCGACACCGCCAGGTTCTGAACACCAATCGCAAGACCGGTCGAGGTATTGAAGGTAAAGACTACATCTCCACCCGTCCCAAACGCAGCAAAGATATAGGCGCCATTCGGAGATATCTTCACCATTCTGGGGTTAATCACGGCATTCGGAAGCGCGAAGGTCCCATTCGATACAGCCGCCAACGCGCCGGTGGAAGTGTTGATCTGAAACACATCGACCTGCGCCTGCAGCGTGTTCCCATCCAGAGCCACCAGCCACTGCCCGTCCGGTGACACATCCATCGAGACCGCGTTCACAATCGCGACACCCGTGCCGGTGCTCGGCGCGCTCAACGAGCCATCGGAATTAATCGCGTACACATTGATGTTGCCCAGCGTCGCCACGTACAAAAACTGGTTGTTTCGCGTCACCGCCATCGCAACCGGCTGATACCCCAGCGTCAGCGGAGAACTCGGTACCGCCGTCAGGGTTCCCGTGCCCACCGCAAAGCCGCTTACGGTGCCTGTCGCGGGGTTGGTTCCACTGGCCGCCGTCCCCGTGGTATTGGCGACATAGGCATAATTCCCCGTCGACCCCGGCGGCGGAGTCGGAGTTACGGGCGGAAAGAAACCGCTGCACCCAGTCAGCACCGTTAGCCCTACCGCTGCCATCAAGCAGATCAACCATGGCACACCTGCGGCCCGTACTCTCATCCTCAATCCTCTTGCAGCTATCTTCGCAGCAGACATGCACTTCTCAAAATAGATCTTGCTCATGCTTCGATATAATCTGCGCCATGTCTTCGCCCCGGCGCGTATCTCTCTTCGGATTTGCAATACTTCTCTGGCTACCGATTGCCAGTCCTGCTTTGAATGGTCAGCGAATCCACTCGTTTGACTCGCTGCCTTCACAAACGGCATCCATTCTTCCTGAACTTCAACGCGAAGTCCACGCCGACATGGCCTTCCTCGCCGACGATGAGCTTCATGGACGCGGCTCCGCTACGCGCGACGAGCACATCGCCGCTCTCTTTGCCGCCTCGCAGTTCCAGTCTCTCGGCCTCGAACCCGGCGGCGACAACGGCACCTTTCTGCAGAAAGTACCGCTGCCCAATCCTCTTCCTGCGGACATCAAGCAACGCCTCTCGAAGTTCGAAGACACGCCCCGCAAAGAGACCTGGAACGCCATCGCGATTCTTCGCGGCAGCAGCGAGCCCAACGAGGTCATCCTGCTCACCGCGCACCTCGACCACCTCGGCATCGGCCCCGCCGTCAACGGCGACAGCATCTATAACGGCGCAGACGACGACGCCTCAGGAACGACAGCGGTCCTCGCTCTCGCGCACATCCTCGCCACCGGCCACCGTCCGCGCCGCACCATCGTCTTTGCGCTCTTCGGATCGGAAGAGATCGGCGGCTTCGGCAACCGCGCCTTCCTCGCGCACCCGGCCGTCCCGCTGACCAGCATCGTCGCCAACCTCGAATTCGAGATGATCGGACGGCCCGACCCGACCGTTCCCGCTGGAACTCTTTGGCTTACAGGCTTCAGCCGCACCAATCTTGGCCCCGAACTGGCAAAGCATGGTGCCCATCTGGTCAACGATCCTCATATGGGGCAGCACTTTTTTCGCCGCTCCGACAACTACGCCCTCGCGCTACAAGGCATCATCGCTCAGACCGTCTCCAGCTTCGGTCTACACAAGGACTACCACCAGCCCAGCGACGAACTCCGCAGCATCGACTTCACTCACATGACCCATGCCATCGCCTCAATGGTCGCCCCTGTCAACTGGCTGGCAAACACTACCTGGAAGCCTCAGTGGAACTTCGGCCGCAAACCCTGGCATCAGGCAATACCCAAATAAAAAAGGACGCGAGCAGATGCCCGCGTCCTCTTCACCATGAGTCGATATAACACCTATGCGGAAGCCGTAGGCGAAGCCTTCTCCGAATCGAGCACAACGCCAATCGCGTGAATCACCGAAGTAACGCGGATCGCAGCATTGATCAACTCTTCCGTGGCACCCTTCTCGCGCAACACCTTCTCGTGCGAGTCCACACATTTGCCACAAGCGTTCACCGCGCTCACCGCAAGGCACCACAGCTCGAAGTCAAGCGCTTCAACCGAATGCCCGCGAAGCACGTTCATCCGCAGCCGCGACGGCAGCGTCGCATACTTCTCGTTGCTCGTCAGGTG
This sequence comes from Granulicella sp. L56, assembly GCF_009765835.1. NCBI lineage: Bacteria > Pseudomonadati > Acidobacteriota > Terriglobia > Terriglobales > Acidobacteriaceae > Granulicella > Granulicella sp. L56. Next base: position 1,167,421 of record NZ_LMUS01000001.1, read on the forward strand.
GTGAAAGCGGTAATAGATATTGTTCATGCCCATGATCGCCGCAGCAGCCTTCGCCGCGTCCAGAGCAGCCGGGCTCAACACCGCCTCAGCCTCTGCGATGACCTCCGTGGTCAACTCCGGGCTTCGCGTAGCAATCGCAGCTACCACCACTGTTCCCCACAACTGCTGCGGAGTCAGTTCCGTGTTCTGCTTTACCAGCGAAGAATAGTTCAGCTTCAGGTCCTTCGCGTACGCGGGCAGCCCGCCAATCAGATCTTCCAATGCCATCTCATTAATCCTTTCCCCGTCAGGGATTCATGCTACAGAAAAGGCGCGGCAGTCAGCAGCCGCGCCCTTCCGCCAAAAACAAACTACGCCAAAGTGGCTTCGCCCTTCTGCCAATTGCAGGGGCACAGTTCATCGGTCTGCAGCGCATCGAGCACACGCAGGACCTCCTGCGGATTGCGACCCACCGACAGATCGGTCACATAGATAAACCGGATTACGTTCTCCGGATCGACGATAAACGTCGCTCGCTGCGCCACGCCTGCCTGCTCATCCAGAATGCCGAGCTGGCCGCAAAGATCGCGCCGGATATCCGACAGCATGGGAAACGGCAGGTCCTTCAGGTCGGCGTGATGCGTGCGCCACGCGGCGTGGACATATTCGTTGTCTGTGCTGCCGCCAAGAATCTGGCAATCGCGGTCAGCGAACTCGCTATTCAACTTACCGAACGCCGCAATCTCAGTGGGACAGACAAACGTAAAGTCCTTTGGCCAGAAGAAGTACAGCTTCCACTTGCCCGGATAAGACTCGTCGGTAATCGTAGTGAATGCCTTTGCTTCATCCTTGTCCGTTGAAACAGTGGCCGTAACGCTATAGTTGGGGAATTTTTCGCCAATTTGCAACATAGAAAGTAACTCCTTTTTGAGACAGTTCCAGGTCTTCCGCCCATCGGCAGACCTATTTAAAACAATTGCTGCTTCACTCTGACTTGCCGGCCAGTTGCCGGCCTATTGACACTTCGGACAGAGACCGATGACATCCACGGCGTACCGCTCCACCAGGAAGCCTCCCGGCAGACGGGTGCGCTTGGACACCAGTCCCAACTCTCGTTCGCCTATATCGGTAATCGCTTTGCAATGCGAGCACACCATGTGATGGTGCGCCTCATTGTTCATCTCCACGCGCACGGAACCGTGGTGCATGCTCATCTTGCGAAAGACACCGCTCTCGACGAAGAGATGAATGTTTTTGTAAACGGTAGCCAGCGAGATCGCTGGAATCTTCTTCTTCACCCGGACATAGACTTCTTCCGGGCTGGGATGCCCACTCATCCCCTGCATGACTTCGTACAAGACCTGCCGCTGATGCGTCACGGCAATGCCATGCTCGCTACAAAGTTCACGAAACGTTTTGGAGGGCGCCACTTGCACTTAACAAGTGTACCTCATATCAAACGATAATAGTTATCGTTTGATAGATTAATCTTTCCAAGGATTATTATCTGTCAAAATTTCTTCAGTTTAGCCGCTCGCGCTCCGACTTCCCAAAGCCCTCATCGAGCGGTTTCCGCCCCGCGAAACCATCCTCCGGCTCGTGCCAGTGCGTAATCGCATCCTCACCCAGCTTCCAGCAGAGCATGACCGTCTTGCCGTCCATCACACAGGGAAAATCGAGCAGCCCTTCGTCGAGGTCCTGCACCTGCACCCCGATCGCTTCGATCTCGCCCAGCGTGTCGGCCGTCTCCTGCGCTGCCTTGTCGCGCTGCGCCCGTCGCTTGGCCGCGGTGGTTACATCCACATGCATGCCGCCCGACAGAAAGATCCGGTAGCTCAACTGCTGCATCTCCGCCTCGAAGGCACCAGCGCGAAGTCCCGCGGCCTGCGCCTTGCGCAGCAGGGACTCCAGCACCCGCAACATCGTCTGCGCCTCGCCCAATGTAAATGTCTTACTCACGCCCACCCTCTCTCACGAAACTTCCAGCATGCGGTCGAGCGCGACACGCGACCACTGCTTTACATCATCTTCCACCTTGATGCGATTCACCACACGCCCTTCGACGAGATTTTCCAGCGCCCACGCCAGATGCTGCGGCGAGATGCGATACATCGTCGTGCACAGGCAACCGGCATCGTCCAGCGTAATCACGCGCTTGCCAAGCGGAGCGAACCGCTTCGCCAGCCGGTTGACCAGGTGAATCTCCGTACCGACGGCAAAGCTCGCGCCTTCGGGAGCATCCTCGATGCACTTGATAATCCGCTCGGTCGAGCCAATCGCATCGGCCTTCTGGCAGACCTCCCAGCGGCACTCGGGATGCACGATCACCTGCATCCCCGGCTCTTCCCGGCGCACGCGGTCGACATGCTCCGGCAGAAACCGCTGATGCACCGAGCAGTGTCCCTTCCACAAAATTACCTTCGCGGCTTTGAGCCGATCCGGCGAGAGACCGCCGTTGATCTGATAGGGGTCCCAGACCACCATCTGCTCACGCGGAATGCCCATGGCAAACGCCGTATTGCGGCCCAGATGCTGGTCGGGCAGAAACAAAATCTTCCCCGCCCGCGCAAATGCCCACTCAAAGGCCCCACGAGCGTTCGAGGAGGTGCAGACCAATCCGCCCCGCTCTCCGCAAAAAGCCTTGATCGACGCAGCCGAATTCATATAAGTCAGAGGAATCAATCCGCCCGAAGCCTCACTGGTCAATCCGGCGCGCTCCAGCGAATCGCAGCAATCTTCTACCTGGCCAATCTCGGCCATATCGGCCATCGAGCAGCCAGCGTTCAAATCCGGCAGGATCACCTGCTGCCACAATTGAGCCAGAATGTCTGCCGTCTCCGCCATAAAGTGCACGCCGCAGAACAGCATGTACTTGGCATTGGTCTCCGCAGCAGCCTTGCTCAGCTTGTAGCTGTCGCCGGTATAGTCGGCAAACCGTATCACCTCGTCGCGCTGATAATGATGCCCCAGCAGAACCACGTCAGTGCCCAGAGTAGCCCGTGCCGCGGCGATTCGCGCATCCATCGTGTGATCAGGCTGCGAGAGATAGTGATCCAGAGAACACGTATCCGCAACACGCTCTGCCACGGCCGTTGCCGCGACCTCTTCCATGAGTCCGTTCAATGTACTCCGCCTTCAGTCTCACGAGGTCGTTAGGGGTCGGCTGAAGCCGGCACCGTCCTTCGCCTCCGAGACGGGGATGTTGAAAGCATGAACTACCGAGGCTGCAGTGGATTCGCTAGGGGCGGCCCGTTTCAAACCGCCCTCCAACCCACGGGGGTGTTGCAACCCTTACTACCTTTTGCTGCGCTCGCGGCCATCTTCGCCGCTCTTATTTCATTGGACGAAGGGCGCACTCAAAAGATGCATCTTTCGTCCTCAATTCAGCCCCGCAATCCGTCAGCCCTACTCCATTAATCTTACAACAGTGTCAATACAAGCCATCTATTTGTTACCCTCCAACGTAAGCCGTATCATGAGACTTACCTATGCCTAGCTTTCAGGACAGCGCACTCATCTTCGTTCTCGCCCTGATCCTCTTCGGCCCGAAGAAGCTGCCCGAACTCGCCCGCCAGTTGGGCAAGCTCATGGGCGAGTTCCGCCGTGCCTCGAACGAGTTCCGTATGCAGATGGAGGACGAGCTGCGCATGGCCGAACAGGCCGATCAGCAGAAGAAGATCGCCGCCATGGAAGCTGCTGCCCCCGTCACCCCTGCCATCACCGACGGCAGCGAAAACACCATCGCTCCTCCCCTCAGCGAAGACCCCATCGAAGAGCATCCCTACATGGATTCTTTCAAGGACGACTACTCGACCCCGAGCATCGAAACTGCAGTCGAACCCGTCTCCGAAGCCAACGCCGAACCGGCCCCCGAACCACTTCCCATCGCAACCTCAGGCGACCTCAACATCATGCCTCCATCGACCGGCCTTCCCGTAGCCAGCAGCTCTTCCATCTCGCAGGCCTTCAGCTCCATCCCGCGCGCACCGGAGCCGGTGCCCGTATCTGACCAGACGACCGAGGCCCCCGTTCATGGCTGATTTCGTCGATCGCGCCCGGGCCGCCGTCACCGATCGCGCAGAACTTCCCGGCATGAGCCTCATGGAGCATCTCGGCGAGCTGCGTACGCGCCTCATGCATTCTGCCGGCTATCTGCTCGTCGGCTTCGCCGTCGCCTACTTCTTTCACGAGCATCTCTATGGCTGGGTGCAGCAGCCGCTCACCAATCTCCACCTCCAGCTTAACTTCACGCATCCCACCGACGGCCTGAACCTCTATCTCAAGGTGGCCTTTCTCGGCGGAGCCATCCTCGCCTCGCCTTTCATCCTCTATCAGGTCTGGCTCTTCATCTCGCCCGGCATGTACGCCAACGAGAAACGTTACGTCATCCCCTTCATGGCCGCAACCATCGGCCTCTTCTTCATCGGAGCATGGTTCGGTTATCGCTGGGTCCTTCCCGGCGCGCTCAAAGTCCTCATCCTCGACTTCGGCAAAGACTTCCACCCCATCATCACCATCGAGGACTACACCGGCTTCTTCCTCGCCATCATTCTCGGCCTGGGCATCACCTTCGAACTGCCCATCCTCATCTTCTTCCTCGCACTCTTCGGTATCGTCGACGCCAAATTTCTCGTCAAACACTTCCGTTACGCCATCCTCATCATCTTCCTCATCGCGGCCATCATCTGCCCCATGCCCGACCCGTACAGCATGTGCCTCTTCGCCGCTCCTATGCTTGCGCTCTACTTTGTCGGCGTCGGCGTAGCCTTCTTCGTCCACCCGGCCCGCCGCAAAGCCAAGGAACTCAAGCCCTCATGACCTCTGCCGCATTGGTAAACGTCTGTCATCCTGAGCGAAGCGCAGCGAAGTCGAAGGATCTGCGGTTGCTTCTGCCCTTGCTTGTTCTTCTCCTCGCAGCCGCCAAAGCTCCGGCAGAAGCCCCGGCACGCTTCAACGGACAAGCAGCCTTCGCCCTCACGCAGCAGTTCCTTAACGTAGCGCCCAAGCGTTACATCGGCTCCCCCGGCCACGCCAAAGCCGAAGCCTTCATCAAAGACCACTTCAAACCCGAGATCGCCAAGGGCCACTTCGAGACCGATAGCTTTACCGCCAGCACCCCCGCCGGCCTGATGGACATGCGCAACTACATCGTCCGCTATCCCGGCAAAAAGGACGGCGTCATCGTCCTCGCCAGCCACTACGAGACCAACTACCCGCTGCGCGACATCGGCTTCGTCGGCGCCAACGACGGCGCCTGCACCTCTGCCCTGCTCATCGAGATCGGCAACTACCTCCGCACTCATCCGCCGCAGGGCTACAGTGTCTGGCTGGTCTTCGACGACGGCGAAGAGGCCGTCCAGTCATGGTCCGACTCCGACTCCCTCTATGGCACTCGCCACCTCGCCGCTAAATGGTCGCAGGATGGCACCCTCAAGAAGATCAAGGCCTTTATGGTCGCTGACATGATCGGCGACAAAGACCTCAATATAGACAAGGACCAGAACTCAACTCCCTGGCTCCTCGACATGCTCAAGCAGGCGGCAAAAAATACCGGCCACTCCAGCTACGTCTTCAAAAACGAGACCGCCGTGCAGGATGACCATCTCCCCTTCCAGCAGCGCGGTGTCCCCGTCCTCGACATCATCGACATCGACTACGGTCCCCACACCATGACTCTGCCCGACGGCTACCACCACACCGCCTTCGACACCATCGACAAGATCAGCGCACACTCGCTCCAGATTGCAGGCGACCTCTTCCTAGAGATGATCCGCCTGATCGACCAGCACAGCTAGAACCGTGCGGCATGTTGCCATGTATCGCAGTGTCGATGTTGACTTTATCTCCTGATCGCCTCATCGGCGGCCATAGTCTGCATCTACAATTGCCCGCATGCGTCTATCCTTCCTTATGCCGCTTCTTCTTACCAGCCTCGTAGCGCAAGCACAGCCCTGGGCCATCGCCATCCACGGTGGCGCGGGCGAGTCGGAGTGGAAGCACATGGACACGGCGACTGCATCGGCCTATCACGCCTCACTGGCCAGGGCGCTCGCGGCAGGCTCCGCCGTGCTGGCCCGTCACGGCTCCGCTCTCGATGCCGTGGAAGCATCTGTGGAAGTCTTGGAAGATGATCCCCTCTTTAACGCCGGTCGGGGATCAGCCTTTGCCGCCGACGGCACCAACGAGATGGACGCCGCGTTGATGAATGGCGCAACGCTCGAAGCCGGTTCCGTAGCGAGCATTCACTTTACGCGACATCCTATCGCACTGGCTCGCGCTGTCATGGAGCACACACCCTACGTCATGATGGTGGGCTCAGGAGCCGATGCCTTCTCCCGCGCGCAAGGCTTACAACAGGAACCCCCCGCATTCTTCTTCACCGAAATGCGCTGGCAGGAGTTTGCCGACGTGATGCGTACGAGTGGCCGCGCTGTGCCCCCTCACCCCGCCGGCACGCCGCCGCCTCAAGGAAGCGGCCATGCGGCGCTCTCCGGACTCGACCCTCACATCTTCTCGCACCGCTTTGGCACCGTGGGAGCGGTTGCGCGCGATGTGCAAGGGCATCTCGCTGCTGCTACTTCAACCGGGGGCATGCAGGGCAAGCTCCCTGGACGCGTGGGAGACTCGCCGATCATCGGCGCGGGTACCTATGCGAGCGACCGTTCCTGCGCAGTCTCGGGCACCGGGGTTGGGGAGTACTTCATTCGGCTCACGCTGGCGCGTCAGGTCGGTACGCTGGTGGAACAAGGCAAGACGCTACAGCAGGCCGCTGACCAGATGATCCACACCGAACTGCCCGCGCTCAAAGGCGGCGAAGGCGGCGTGATCGTGCTGGGCCGTACGGGCGAGCCGGTCTGGAGCAACAATACGGTCGGGATCTTCCATGCACAGCAGGTCGAAGGCAGCGCAGCAACAGTCTGGGTGAAGTAGTTTCAACCATCCATTAAATAACAGCGGCGGCACAAGCCTCTGTGCCGCCGCTCTCTTCTAACCAGGCCCAATCTCTATTTGTTGCAGGCATTTCCATGGTCGGCGCGCGCGCCCGAAGCCTTTGCATCCGCCTCAGACATATACTTCCCTTCCTTGGTCTTGCCGTAGTACTTCGTTCCCGAGCAGTGATAGACCTTCGACAAGGTATTCACCCAGACCATCCCCGGTCCGCCGCCTGCCGCCTGCTGCATCGTAGCTGCTGACTGTTTCGGAGCCTTGGCCGGAGCAGCCGTCATTGGAACCGGTGCCGCCGCCGGTGCAGTTGACTTCATCGCCATCGGAGCCGGGGCAACAGCCGGGGATGCCTGCTTGGCCGAAGTCGGTGCAGCCGACGCCGCCAACCACGTCTGAATTCCCTTATGCCCTCGGCAAGCGCCGCTTTTGCTCGCAGCCGTCGTGTACGTTCCGTCCTTGCACTGCCCAGTCGATCCCGCAGGCGCCTGTGCCAGAGCCACATTTACGGCAAGCAGCCCTGCCGCAACCGCCAACAACCGAGTACATATCCTCATAAATTCTCCTGAGACTAACGAGATCACTAACTTCTGCCGAAATACGGACTTATGCTACGCCAACCCGGAAAACCTGTCATCACGATTTCTATTCCCACCTCACCCAAACGGTGCAGCCCCTCCCCCTTTTCGGGGATAGCAGCCCTTCAACCCCCGCTCCTACTCTCAAAATCAACGAGGTAGTACCATGCACGCGCCTACGCTCCACTCGACCTACGACAACGCCGCCACCCCGCACCGGGCCTCGGCAGCCGATTTTCTGCTGACTCACCCCCTGCTTCCCGTCCTCCGCGGCGTGTTCTTTTCCTCACTTCTGTGGATCTTTCTGGCCCTGGCCGTCTACGGCGTCTATGCCCTCATCGTCGCCCATTAGCTAAATCGATATGCGCTCAGTAGCAGCCTCGCGATAGCATCGTAAGACAGATGCCCGCTGCCACCCCCATCAGCCACTGGATCGGCTTCCACCTTTTTCTCCTCGTCCTGCTCGCGTTCGAGTTCTTCTACACGCGCCGCCGCACCTCCGCGCCTTCGCCGGCCAAGGCCCACCGCAACGCCGTCGTCTCGACCGTCCTGTGGATCGCCGCCGCCCTCGCTTTTGCCGTCTTCGTTTTCTATAGCCTCGGCAGCGAGTCCGCCGTCCAATACCTCGCCGGGTACGCCATCGAAGAGTCGCTCTCCATCGACAACCTCTTCGTCTTCCTTCTCCTCTTCCGCCTCTTCCAGATCCAGCCGCTCAAGCAGCCCCGCGTCCTCTTCTGGGGAGTCCTCGGCGCCATCCTCATGCGCGGGGCCTTCATCGCGGCCGGGCTAGGTCTCCTCAACCGCTTCGCCTGGATCAGCTACGTCTTCGCCGCCATCCTGCTCGTCGCCGCCATCCGCCTCGTCATACCGTCGTCTCACAGCGAGGAGACCCCAGTCTGGATACGCTGGCTCTCCAAAGTCCACCCCGTCAGCCTCACCCAGGACCACTTCTTCGTCATCGAGGACAACCGCCGCATGGCCACCGTCCTCTTCCTCGCGCTGGTCGCCATCGAGCTGGCCGACGTCGTCTTCGCCCTCGACTCCATCCCTGCCGTCCTCTCCATCACCCGCCATCCCTTCCTCGCCTATACCTCGAACATCATGGCGGTCATGGGCCTACGCTCGCTCTACTTCCTGCTCGTCCACTTCCTCGCCAAGCTGCGCTTCCTCCACTACGGCCTTGCCGCCGTGCTCGCCTTCGCCGCGCTCAAGATGCTCTCCGGCCACTGGATCGAGATCGGGCCTCTGCTCTCGCTCGGCGTGATCGTCGCTCTGCTCGCCATCACGGTCACGGCCTCGCTCCTCGCCAAGCCATCAGCGCAAGCGTAAATATCCAAAGAAATCTACACCGCCACTTACGGCAAACTTTGCATCAAAACACTGTGTTTGCGCCTCTAACCATATGTAGCCTCATCGATGGCCGTTTAACCGAACCGCGCTTGCCTGCTTGCGCCGAACCCAGTTGAGGATATAAATCAGTACATGGCCGCAACGGCAACAGCACCGGCAGACCAGTCGAATGAAGCTACCTTCGGAGTCAATCCCTGGCTCATCGCTGCCGCCGTCATGCTCGCCACCTTCATGGAGGTACTCGACACCTCCATCGCCGCCGTGGCGCTCCCTTACATCGGCGGCTCGCTCTCGGCCACGACCGACGAAGCCACCTGGGTCCTCACCAGCTACCTCGTCGCCAACGCCATCGTCCTCCCCGCCAGCAACTGGTTCTCCCTCAAATTCGGCCGCAAGCGCTTCCTCATGTCCTGCGTCGTCATCTTCACCGTAGCCAGCTTTGCCTGCGGAGCCGCGCCCACGCTCGCCTTCATGCTCATCGCCCGTGTCGTTCAGGGAGCAGGCGGCGGAGCCCTCCAGCCGCTCTCACAGGCCATCCTGCTCGAGTCTTTCCCTCCAAAAAAACGCGGAGCCGCCATGGCCGTCTTCGCCTTCGGAGTCGTCGTCGCTCCCGTCCTCGGCCCCACCCTCGGCGGCTGGCTCACCGATACCTATTCATGGCGCTACGCCTTCTATATCAACATCCCCATCGGCATCCTTGCGCTGTACATGATCAACCGCTTCGTCCACGACCCGGCCTACATCAAGAACGCGAAGGCACCCTTCTTCGACCGCTACGGCTTCGCCGCACTAGTCATCTGGACCGGCTCCCTTCAGGTCATCCTCGACAAGGGGCAGGAAGTCGACTGGTTCGGAGCCACCTGGGTCCGCTGGGCCGCTCTCGCTCTGGTCGTCTCCTTCGTCTACTTCATCTGGCACTCATGGAACGACAAGGACACGCTCGTCGATCTCAAGGTCCTCAAAGACCGCAACTTCGCCATCGGCGCAACGCTCATCTTCCTCTTCGGCATCGCCATCTACTCCACCGTCGTCGTCCTTCCGCTCTTCTATCAGGAATTATTGGGCTACACCGCCTTCACCGCCGGTCTCGTCGTCGCGCCTCGCGGCATCGGAGCCATCTGCGGGATGCCCATCATCGGCTACCTCTCCAACAAGGCCGACCCGCGCTGGCTCCTCACCTTTGGCTTCTTCACCTTCGGCCTGACAACGCTCTACTTCGGCGGCCTTACGCTGGAGATATCGCCTACAACGCTGCTCCTGCCGATCCTGATCACCGGCTTCGGCCTCAGCTTCGTCTTTGTGCCCATCAACACCGCAGCCTACGGCACCCTCAGCAACGAGCAGATCGGCAACGCCAGCGGCCTCTTCAACCTGATGCGCAACGTCGGCGGCTCCATCGGCATCTCGCTCGCCTCCACCCTGCTCACCCGGCGCAGCGACGTCCACCAGAACCTCATCTCCGGCTCCGTTCCAATAACCGGGCAGAACTTCCAGAACAGCCTTGGAGCTACCACCCACGCGCTGACCGGTTTCTTCGGCAAGTCCAACGCCACGCTTCCCGCCCAATCGATGCTCTACCAACAGCTCCAACGCCAGGCACTAAGCTGGGCCTTCGTCGACGTCTTCCGCTGGCTCTCGCTGCTCAGCTTCGGCTGCATCGTGATCGTCTGGCTCTTCAAGAAAGTTAAACCCGGCCGCGGCCCCGCCGGAGCCCACTAGACAACATCCATCCGGTTTCGATCACCAATCCAAACAAAACCTTGTCATCCTGGCTGAGAGAAAGATTTGTCATCCTGAGCGAAGGCGAAGCCGAGTCGAAGGATCTGTAGTCGCATTTAGATTTGCCGCTGCATTTACATTTGCCACTGCAATTGCAAGTGCTTCTGGGTACACCAAGGCTTTAGCCTTGGTTCTCTCGATCAGCAAACTAAGACGGGCTTTAGCCCCTGGGTATTCTCTCCTGCACCGAATAAAGTACCAGTGCAGCACATAACGAAAAGCCGTCAGCGCCACAGCCGAACTATCAGTTACGATGTCCTCGTGCGCCTCGCCATCCTTATTCTCATCCTCACCCTTACCTCCCAGGCCAAAGCCCAATGGGACATCGAAGACTCCCACACCACCGCCAGCCTGCGCGGCATCGACAGCATAGGCGACGGCGTCGCCTGGGCCAGCGGAACCAACGGCACCGTCCTCCGCACCCAGGACGACGGCAGCCACTGGCAAGCCTGCACCATCCCACCCGGAGCCGACAAACTCGATTTCCGCGGCATACAGGTCTTCGACGCCAACACCGCCATCGTCATGTCCAGCGGCAAAGGCGACCTCTCCCGCATCTACAAAACCACCGACGGCTGCCAAACCTGGAAACTCGTCTTCACCAACCCAGACGCAGACGGATTCTTCGACTCCGTGAACCGTGTCACGACCAAACAGCTCTATCTGCTTGGTGACCCGGTCGACGGCAAGTTCTCCATGTACTTTTCCTCCGATGCTGGCGCAACCTGGTTCGGCACGGACGACCCCGGCCTTGATGCCGACAAAGGCGATGGAGCTTTCGCCGCCAGCAATAGCTCCTTCACCTCAAAGGCAATCTTCTTATTCTTTGGCACAGGCGGAGGTTCAGCAGCCCACGTGTACTACTCCTACTCCAAATGCGGCGCCAGCGGAAACTGTCCAATGGCCTGGGCAAAGTCAGAGGTACCCATCGCCGCTGGAAGCCCTGCTTCAGGTGTCTTTTCCCTCGCCCTGCGCGCAACAATGAACTTGTCAGGCAAGGTGCAGACCGCTTTAGTTGCCATAGGCGGAGTGCATGACAAGCCACAACTGTCCGACCGCACTGCCGCCACCTCCAGCGACGGCGGCAAGACATGGCTCCTTGCTCAGACGATGCCAGGGGGCTATCGCAGTGCAGTAGTCTTCGATTCCGCAACTCAGACCTGGATCACCGTAGGCCCCAATGGCACCGACATCTCCCGCGACGACGGTCGCAACTGGAAACCCCTCAAACCCACAAAAGAAGACGCACCCGACGCCGATAAGAACTGGAACGCTCTCTCACTCCCCTTCGTCGTAGGCCCCAACGGTCGAATCGGCAAACTTCGCCCCACAGCACTCAATCCATAAATTGCTACTGAGGAGTATTCGTCGTCGGAGATGGGCTGGAACTCGTTCCGCTTCCGAAGCCGCTGCTGCCAGAACTTCCGCTTCCCAAGCCGCCGCCCGTAGATTGACCACCCGAGCTTGAACCCGACCCGAAATTAAGGTCTCCTGAAGTCGACGACTTGGAATCGGCAGCCGACCCAAGATTTGCGGCATCCGTCGAAGCCATTCCGCCGCCGAACAGACTCACCTTGGCCTTCAACTGCTCGATCCGGGGATCGTAGAGAAACTCCCACGTCTCATAGGTCGTCTGCTCGTTGAGCGTCCTGATCGAGTTGCCACTCTTCACCAGCCCGATCCCGACAATCGGGCCAGCCGTTGCCGCAGAGCCAATCCCTGACTGGCCTCCAATCCCGTTCGATCCTGAACCGGACGAGGTTCCAGACGTGCTCGACGATGACAAGCCTGTTGAACCAGTTCCTCCCGCTCCAGATGAAGACGAGCCAAAGGAAGAGGTCAAACCGCCCGATCCAGAAGACGAAGACGATCCAAAAGAGGAGGTTAAACCGCCGCCCGATGACGAACCAGACGAGCCAAAAGCCGAGCCTGTTGAACCCGCTCCGCCAGCAGACGAGCCGCCAAGACTGGTGCTCTCAATCCCTCCCAACGGCTTGCCGAAGAAGGTCTTTACCGTGGTCTTGGCCTCGCCCAAATGGATCACCCGCCAGTCGTCCTTACCGGTCATCGGATCCATATAGCGTTTGCGCAGGAATCTGACGTTGTTGGTCTTCTCCAACTGTTCGATCGACGTAGGATAGTTGCCATTCTTGAGGTAGTACACCTCGATGGCCCGCACATAGGCATTGCCTCGGCGCACCGTCTCCACCTCGCGCTCGCGCCGCAGCTCATGTGCGGCTCGTGGAGCCGCAACCCCGAGCGCCAGCAATATCAAAAAAATCGCGACAATCAGCCCCAGCAGAAGAAAGCCCTGCTCCCCCTCGCGCTCACCCGCACACGCAGATCTACCGTCAATGGTCTCTGATCGGTGCAATCGGTGTAGATCGGTATTAGGCATCTGCTTCTTCACCTCACTGAATAATCAGCGGCAGCGTCTGCGTATTGTTGTCGGTCAGGTCTTCCACCACGATGGAGTTCGCCGAGATCGTTCCGACTTTATATCGCCGCTGCACAATATCTCCCGGCGACGCCAGAAAGACATCTTCGCCGTGCAGCAGGAACGCCCTTCGCACTCCTTTGGCCGAGGTGGCCGTTCCAAAAAACTTGAGGTCGATCGGCGGAGGAGGCGGAGGCCCCAGCGGCCCTACCGGACCGACCGGTCCCCTGGGACGAGCCGAGGCAATCGCCTTCGGAATCACGACTACGGGAGCCGAGTTGACGGAGAAGATATTCCGTCCGCTCCCAGAATAGACCAGCGATTCGGTCACCAGCATCGCCTTCATATGCAGCGTCGGATCGAGGTGCGTCGCCGCCGTGCCTACATTCTTCGCCTCGCCTGCCCTCGCTGGAGTTCTCACCGGAACCGTCACCGTTGTTGTCACAGGCCGGGCAGCATCCGGGGTAGAAAGCTGCGTGTACATATAGACGATCGCGGCCAACGCAAATACACCGACGATCACGAGAATCCTGAGCTTCTTCTTGTCCTCCGCTCCCATCTTCATCGCGATGCACCTCCATCGGCAGGCGAGCCGCCTACCGCCGCATCGCCCGAGGGCGCGACCACATTCTTCTCTTTGCTCTCCGCTCCCACCGGAGCGCGCAGATACGTCACCATCTTCAACCGCAGGCCGACTGTACCGCTCTGCTCACCGGTCAGCTGAACTCCGCGAATCAGGAAGAACATCTTGTCGCGTTCCAGCCCATTGATAAACAGCATCAACGGCCTGTAGTCTCCGCTGAGGCTGTAGTCCATGCGAAGCTCCGTCAACGCACCGGCACTGCCCGTCATCACCGGCGCCGACGAATATGCTCCCTGATTGAGCTTCACGCCAACCTTCTTCGCCAGCACGCCCAGCTCACCCACCACTTCAGAGTCGGCAAACGGCAGCCGCCGGTCATAAAACTCATTCGCTTCCGTCGTCGCCTGGTCCAGCTTCGCATCCAGTCCCTGGAGCGGTTTTCTCGCAATGTCCGCCGTCTTCATCGAGACGGTCTGCTGTTCCAGCGCAGTGGCATCCTGGCTGTTCGCCGCCTGCCATGCAAAGCCAATATGAATCAGCAGATAAAGATTCACCAGCGCCAGCACCGCAATCCCTGCGTAGTAGATATTCAGTCGCGTCAGCAAAGCGCGCGTACGCTCGGTCATATTCGGCGGCAGCATGTTCCGGGTCATCACCGTCATCGCTTGCCTCCGGTCCGGTCTGCTTTGACCTCGGCGCCACGCTTCACCACAGCCGCGGGCAACGGATTGTAGCCACTCAAAATATCGAACTCCACCGCTGCCGGCATCTGCATCTGCATCTGATTCCGATTGCCCTGTTGCTTCTGGGCGGCCTCGTTGACCAGCCGTGGAGCAATGAACCGTTGCGATGTCTCCAGATTTCTCACCAACTCCACCGCACGGTCGCGGTCGCCGCTCACCCGCAGCCGAATGTTGACGTCGCCGTCCTTGGTAATCACCGGCTCGATGCTGGTGACCTGGACGCCGACGGGCAGGACTCTTTCGAGGTCCATCATCACCGCGGTCCAGCTAAAACTCTTGCGCTCGAACAAGTCATTGAGAAACTGCGACCGCTCCAGCACGGACATGTTCTGCGGCTGGCGCATCCTCGCTTCGTTCGCCTGCCGCTCCTGCTGAAACTGCTGCGTCTTCGCCCTTAGCGCGTCCATCTGCGCCTGCGCTACGCTCGCACGCCCGTTCAGCACATGGAGCCAGAACCCCAGCCCAATCGCCAGAGCCACCAGCGCCACGATTGCCAGGCGCAGCCGCGCAAAGAGAGGACGCAGCTCAACAAAAGGACGTGTTGCCAGATTGACGGAGATACGCATCAGCTCTTCAACGCTCCCCGCACGCCGGCCAGCCAGCCGCGCGGCACACTCGCCGATACCGCACCCGTCTCCAACATCGTCACATCGACCATCTCCTGCACGCGCAAACCTTCCAGCCCATTCGCTTCCATCATCGCAGCTACTTCGTGAGCTCCTATCGTCCCCGCCACCAGCAGACTCTCCGTAACAGTTTGCAGCGTGTCTTCAAAATAAGCGGCGGCGACGCTCACCGTCTGCGTAATCTCGCTGGCCGTTGCCTGTGCAACAGCGGTTGCAACCCAATCGTGCATCTCTGCCTTCTCGATCACCGCGGTCTGCATGGCGGCCTCTGCCTCGAACCGGTCATAGTCACCCAGTATCTGTACTTCCCTGGCGGCCTGCGTCTCCTCGACAGTCGCCGCTATCGCCGTAGCAGCATCCGTATTCGCGCTCAAATCCAAGGCGCGATGCAGCAGCAGTATTCCACCCTTCACAATCGCGGTGGTTACGCCTCCCGGCTCCGCATTCACCACCAGCGCAGGAGCGTCCGCCACATCCAGTCCCGACAGCGCAGCCAGCGTGCTCGGCACCACCGCGCCCGGCAGATATCCGGCTGCTATTACCACGCCTTCGTACTCGTCCAACACATCCTTCGGCATCGCCACGGCCAGCACCCGCACCACGCTGCGCTCGCTCGCCATCACCTGATAGCTCACCGCCGCCGCGTCCGCATCGAACGGCAGCAGCTTCTTCAGCCGAAAGCGAACCACCGGCAGCGCCTCCACAGCCTTCGACGGCAACTGGTCGAAGTCCAGCAGCAGCACACGCACCGCCGCATCCGGAACGACCAACGTCACATGCCTGCCAACACTTCTCTCCGAGCCCTTCCCTGAAACTTCATCCAGAGCCTTGCGAACCGCCGTCGTCACGCCTTGGCGATCTACAAGATTGCCTACCTTCAACCCCGGAACCACCGCGCCGTCAGGCACATCCACCCGCGCCACGGCCGTCAACAGCGCAGCCGCATCCTCGGCACGCGCAGCGATGATGCCCTCAGCCCGTATCTCCACAGCCAGCCGAGGCCGCGTGCCTAAACTTGTCGGTAAAAAATCCATGCCGTCCTAGCTTACCTTCCCAACCGCACAACCATCGAAACCAGACTTAACGTCCCGCCTCAATAAACGTAACCTTGTTGATCTCCCGCAGCGTCGTAATCCCAGCGCGAACCCGCTCCAGCGCCGAATCGCGTAGAAACGCCATCCCCTTCTCTCTCGCCTTCTTGCGGATTTCGCTGCCCGGCTTCTTCGCCAGCAGCATCTCGCGAATCTCGTCATCCAGCTCCAGCAGCTCATGGATGGCAGACCGGCCGCGATACCCCGTGCCGCCGCACTCGATACATCCAGTGCCCTCGCGGAAGTTGAACCCGCGCCATTCCTCCAGCTCCAGCCCGCTTGCGATCAGCTCCGCATCGCTGTAATGCACCTCGTGTGCACAGAAGTCGCAGACCTGCCGCACCAGTCGCTGCGCCAGAATACAGTTCAGCGCCGAGACGAAGTTATATGGCTCGACACCCATATTCAAAAAGCGCCCCAGCACATCGACCACGTTGTTCGCGTGGACGGTGGTAAACACCAGATGCCCGGTGAGCGCCGAGTTGATCGCGATCTGCGCCGTCTCCGCATCGCGGATTTCACCGACCAGAATCTTGTCCGGGTCGTGGCGCAGAATCGACCGCAGCCCTCGGGCAAAGGTAAGCCCTTTCTTCTCGTTCACCGGAATCTGCGTGATGCCGCGAATCTGGTACTCAACCGGGTCTTCGATGGTGATGATCTTGTCTTCTTCGCTCTTGATCTCGTTGAGCGCGGCGTAGAGCGTCGTCGTCTTACCCGACCCGGTCGGCCCGGTGACCAGCACCATGCCGTACGGCTCCTTGATGTAGCGCCGAAACCGCTCCAGGTCCCTGTCCGCAAAACCCACCACATCGAGCGAGAGCTTCTTGAACTTCTCGCTCATCGACTCTTTATCGAGTACGCGCAGCACAGCGTTCTCGCCATGCACCGTAGGCATGATCGAGACACGAAAGTCGATCAGCCTGCCCTTGTAGCGAACGCGGAAACGGCCGTCCTGGGGCACGCGTCGCTCGGCGATATCCAGCTCGCTCATGACCTTGATTCGCGAAAGAATCGTCTGGTGGTGCTCCCGCGCAATCGGAGCCATGGCCTGCTGCAACACGCCGTCGATGCGGTACTTCACCATCAGGCAATCGTCGAACGTCTCCAGGTGAATATCGCTGGCCCGCCGCTCCAGCGCGGTAAAGATGGTCGTATCCACCAGCCGGATGATCGGCGAGATATCGTCCTCGCTGGTCAACCGCTCGATGGAGATGTTCTCATCGGCATTGTCCTCGCTCGAAAGCACATCGAAGGCCAGCCCCTCGCTCGCTTCATCGAGCACGCGTTGTGACTGCTCCGTCTTCTTCAGCAGATCGGTAATCTGCGAGAGCGTCGCCACCCGTGTAATCAGCCGCGTGCCCAGCAGCCCCGAGATCTCGTCGAGCACCATCAGCTTCGAGGGGTCCGAGACCGCAATCGCCAGCCGCCCGTCCCTCTGCTCCAGCGGAACGAAGTTGTAGCGGAACATCATGTCCACCGGGACCGTTTTAAACAGCTCATGCTGGATCTTGAAGTTCTTCAGGTCGACAAACTCCGCATGGTAGCGCCGCGCCAACCCCTGCGCGCGCTCGGTCTCGTCCACGCCCAATTCGTTGATTGGGATCGCCAAAGGAACATTTGCCATAGCTGTAAGACTCCCTTCCACCCCATCCGTCACTGCCGAATGGCTCTCAAACCGGAAATTCTGACCGTATCTCCATTATCTAGGAAGGGGGGCTCCCGTGGTATTCTCGTGGCCTGATATCTGACAGCACTGCGCAGCTTCTGGAGACGATCCATGAACGATGCATCCACTGCCTGTTCCTCGATTCCCCACAAATCCATCGGCTGGTCCATCGCACTCAGCCTCTTCCTGATCCTGGCCGGGCTTGTCGCCATGCTCCTTCCGCCCCTCATGGGCCTGGGTGTCACCCTGTACATCGGCTGGCTGCTGATCTTCAGCGCCATCGCGCACTTCGCCTTCGCCTGGAAGTCCCATTCTGCGGGTGCCGTGCTGTGGGAGGTGCTCGTCGGCCTGGTCTATCTGTTTGCAGGCGGTTACCTGATCCTGCATCCCCTCGCCGGTCTGCTGTCGCTGACGCTGCTGCTGGCCATCTATCTGCTGATCGAAGGAATCTTCGAGATCGTGCTCGCCTTCAAACTTACCCGCAATGGCCGCTTCTGGATGATTCTCGAAGGTGTCGTCACGATTATTCTGGCCATCATGATCTGGCGGACGTGGCCCTTCAGCACCATCTGGGCCATCGGTACGCTGGTCGGCATCAGCATGATCTTCAGCGGCTTCTCGCGCCTTATGTTCGCGCTCGCCTGCCGCCGCAGCCAAGCTGCCGGACTCAATTAGGGTTCCAGCCCAGATGCCATTTTGGCACTCTGAATCTGATAGTTCCGGGAGCGTAACCAGAGTTCAACCGCAATGGTATTGATCGAGAAACCAACCCAGAAGGCAATGCCGAAGAATTGTCTCGGTTCAAGGTGCGTCAACCTGCTGGTAGCGAAGAATACCCCCATCACAGGACGAGTCGTGGCAATTCCAAGCAATATTCCAATCGCTCGTATCAGCCACCGCCTCTCCTGAAGGAATGTTCCGTTGCGCATATGCCAATAGGCACGCACCAACGAAAACAAAAACAGGGTATTGAAGAAAAGGACGGCCGAGCGTTCCACCCATCCCCCGACGGCATAGGCACTCATTCCATAGGCAGTGATGCCTACCACCAGTCCTAACAAAAAGAGCGCCTGTTCCAGCCACGCCGCCTTGGACCACCGCAGAAGAACAACCGGGACCAGGACGACAAACGCCAGTGCCGGAAGAATATGGGCCAGTGTCAGCCCGGCATGAGAGGCGAATACAGCGTTCGTCTGAACCAACTGCGGGGGTCCGGACTGCTGAGGATAAGCAAGCTCAACGACCCTTCGCAAAACCACGGCAATTGCAATAACGATACAAGCCCAGAAACCTATTCTCAGCCAGTAAGGATAACCAGCCTTCTCAATGCCAGCTGTTGGTGCAGATTGTTCGGATACAGGACTCATCATGGCCTTCTTTCCTGCGAAGACATCGACAGTGGAATGATAAGACCTGCGCGCCCTAGTGGCTCACTCCACCCGCACTCAGGTTGAAGATCGGCAGATAAAGCGCGATCAAAATGCCGGTCACCACGATGCCCATCACGACAAGAATCGCCGGCTCGATCAGGCTCATCGCCGCCGTCAGGTTGGTCTGCACGTCCTCTTCAAAGAACTCGGCTACCGAGTTCAGCATCTGCGGCAACGCACCCGTCGACTCGCCAACCTCGACCATCTCAATCGCCAGCTCCGGAAAGACCTTGGTCGACTGCAGGCTGGCCGACAGCCCTCTGCCCTCGCGCACCGTCTCCACTGACCGGTAAACCGCATTGGCAATCTGCCGCGAATCGATCGAGCGCGCCGCCGTCTCCAGGCTCGGCACCAGCGGCAGACCGCCGGTCAGCAGCGTCGATAACGTTCGGCTGAACAACCCTACTTGGTACTTCAGCCAGACATTACCGAAGATGGGCAGGCTTATCCGAATCCGGTCCACCGTCGTCGCGCCGGAGTCGGTCTTGATCCACCGCAACACCGCAAAAACCACGACCGCCACAACAATCGCCGCATAGATCCCATAGTGCTGCGCATACTGGCCCATCTGCAGCATCATCAGCGTCAGCCAGGGCAGATGCGTCCCCAACTGGTCGTAGAGCTGCGCAAACCGCGGCACAACGAATGTGATCAAAAAGATGAGCAGACCCACGACCATCACCACCAGCAGAGCCGGATAGATAAGGCTCGCCTTCAGCTTCTTGCGGAAGGTCAGCGAGACCCGCTGAAAGTCCAGATACCGCTGCAAAACCTCTTCAAGATTTCCCGACCGCTCGCCAGCCAGCAGGGTCGTCGTATAAACAACGGGAAAGCCGCCCTGCGCCTCAAACGCCTGCGAGATCGACTCACCGGTCTTCACTCGCGCTGCAACATCTTCCAACTGAGCCCTGAAGCTCGCCTCTTTCTGCCGCCGCGCCAGCAGCTCCATCGACCCCAGAATCGGCAACCCGGCTCGAATCAGGGTCAAAAATTGCTGGTTGAAGATCAGAAATGTCTCCAGATTGACCTTTTTCTTGCTCGATCCCCCCAGCGCACTCCGCGCCTTCACCGAGTAGACGTAGTATCCCGCCTGCGTAAACCGCGCCCGCAGCTCCTCCGCCGTCGCCGCCGCATGGGTCTGCTCCTGCACCCGGCCCCGTTCATCCGCCAGCTTAATTACAAACTCAGTCATCGAAGTCCATATTAGACGTTTCGCCGCTGCAACCGTCTGATCACGACCCAGCGGGACAGCCTGTCAGACGTCGAGAGCTAGTGCGCTTCCAGCTCGATATGCTTTTGCACAGGCGGCCGCTTCAGGAAGAAGACCAGCGGCATCATGCAGACCATCAGGATGCAGAGCATCTTGAACTGGTCCATATACGCCAGCAGCGAAGCCTGCCGCTGCATCCCGGCATAGAGCTGCGCCAGCGCGAAGTAATGATTGTCAGCCGCATTGCCCGGACCAGCCGACATCTGCCCCACCGCCTGCTGGACCATCGGGTTCGAAGCGGTAATGTGCTGCCCCAGTACCTGTTGAAATACCTGCGTCCGGCGTTGCAGCATGGTGCTCACCAGCGCGATGCCGAGACTCCCGCCCTCGTTCCGCACCAGCGCATAAAGCCCCGCGCCCTGCGAGCTCTCCGTCTTGGGGATAAAGCGAAAGACCATCGTGCTGACCGGAACGGTAATCAGGCCGAGCCCCATCACCTGCACAATGCGCGGAAGGATCATGTTCCACTCGGTGATATCGAGGTTGAGCGTGCCCATCCACCACAGCGAAGAGGCGATCAGCAGCATCCCAGAAAAGACCATCTTGCGCGGATCGTAGCCCTTGGTGAGCATGAATCCGACAAACGGCACTTCGATCATGGTGAAGATTCCCGCCGGAGAGAGAACAATACCCGCAGAGGTCGCCGTATATCCCATCAATTGCTGCAAATAGACAGGAATCAGATAGGTCGTCGCATACAAAACCGCGTAGAGCCCCAGGATGATGAGGCAGCAGACGAGAAAGTTCCGCTCCTTGAGCAGCCGCAGGTTGACGATGGGGTTCTTGCGCTTCAGCTCCCAGATCACCGCGCTGGTCAGCGCAATCACAGAGACGCTGGCGAAGAAAACGATAAACGGCGAGCCGAACCAGTCCAGCTCCTGCCCCTTGTCCAGCACAATCTCAAGCGTGGCCAGCCCAATCGAGATGAATCCCAGCCCGCCCCAGTCGACCGAAAGCTTCCGCGCCTTCACCTTCAGTTCCTTCATATGCGGAGGATCTTCGAGCACGATGCGCGTAAGAAAGACGCAGACGATCCCCACCGGAATATTGATGTAGAAGATCCAGCGCCACGAGTAATTATCTGTAATCCACCCGCCCAGCGTCGGCCCCAGCACCGGCGCGACAAGAATCGCGACCGTGTAGAGCGCCATCGCCATGCCGCGCTTCTGCACCGAAAACGTGTCCGCCAGAATCGCCTGCACCGAAGGCTGCAATCCTCCGCCCGCCAGCCCCTGCGCCACTCGAAACAGGATCAGCACACCCAGCGTAGGCGCCATGCCGCACGCAGCAGAAAAGACCGTGAAGAAAAACACCGACACAAGGTAGAAATTCTTGCGGCCAAAGACCGACGAGATCCAGCCACTGATGGGCAGAACAATGGCATTCGCCACCAGATAGCTGGTCAGCACCCATGCGCCTTCGTCCTGAGACGCCGAAAGGCTGCCCGAGATATGCGGCAGCGCGACGTTGGCAATCGAGGTGTCCAGCACCTCCATAAACGTGCCGATGGTGACCACCAGCGCGATGATCCAGGGATTGAAGACTTTAGGCTGGGGAAGGCGCTCGTTATCGAACGGCGTCGCTATCTCCGCCAGCGCTGCTTCGGGTTGTACAAGCTCTTCTTCCTCTAAGACCGCTGGCATAATGACCCTACAGTCATTTTAGATGACCGATGAGTCATTACGATGCACGTTTATGCTTGTGAAGAACTTCAGAGAGCCCCGTCCATGCCGCGAGCCGCAGTAGACCGTAAGCAAAAGATCGTCGCCGAGTTCCGCCGTGCGGAGATCCTCGCCGCGGCGACCAAGGTCTTTGGCAACAAGGGCTTCGAGGCGACGCGCATGGAGGACATCGCCAAGGCCGCCCGTCTGGCCAAGGGAACGCTCTATCTCTACTTCGACTCAAAGGACGCCATCTACCAGGCGACCGTGCGCCAGGCGCTCGTCGAACTCGCCGCGCTGACCGAGGAGCAGGTACAGAAAGAGTCGACCATCGCAGGCAAGATTGCGGCCTTCATCCGCGTCCGCGTCGCCTTCTGGGACGAGCAGCAATCGCTCTATGGCGTCATCCTCAGTCTCAGCCGCGAGGGCCAGTACCGCAAACGGAGCATCGCATGGCAGAGGGAGACCGTGCTCTACCTCCAATCGATCTTCGCTGAAGGCGCGAAATCCGGCGAGATTCCCCAGCAGGACTTTCTCGGAGCAGCCTGGACGATAATGGATGCCATTCGCGGCAGCAGCGAGCGCCGCATCTATACCGAAGGCCGTTCAACGGAAGACGACACGAAGTTCCTGACCGAATTTCTACTGCGCGCCCTGCAAATCAAGGTTCCCTGAAGCAGCAAAAAGCCCCAGCCGAAGCCGGGGCCATGCGTCCACCAACAAACTGAACCTAAACGCTGAAGGAAGAGCCGCAACCGCAGGTGCTCTTCACCGCGGCGTTCTCGAACTTGAAGCCCGCGGCCTCAAGCGTCTCGACATAGTCCACCTGGCAATTGCTGAGATAGGCAGCCGAGGTAGCATCGACAAACACCTTTAGATCGTCGAACTTATAGACCTTGTCCATCATGCCGCTCTGGTTCTCGAACGACATCGAATACTGGAATCCCGAACATCCGCCGCCAACCACACCGATCCGCAGTCCCGCAGGGACGGGATCCTGTGTCGCCATAATCTCCTTCACCTTCGTGATAGCGGAAGGTGTCAGATTCACCGGCGCATTCGAGGTAGGCGCTCCAGTAACGACTTCAGCAGAAGGGGTAACGGTTGCAGTGGACATCGGGCAAATCTCCTTAGTTACTAGTCTACTCCACAGTCGTGCCCGCTACCAGAGTGGCAGGCACCTGCGAATAGGATGCGCCTCCGGCCGCTCGGATGCAGAAAAGCTGCACAAAACGCAAAAACCGCTCCGTCTGTCGTCGGGTATCATCCAATGATGATGCGCCCGCTACTCTTCCTGTCGAATGCCTTCATTAACACCTTTGGCATCACCCAGCCATCGCAAAAGGACGAGCGCCGCACCGCCTGGTTTATCGCGATCATGCTGATCCTTGTCATTGCTGCGGTGGCAACAGTCGCAGCCGTCGTGCTTCACGTGGCCTTCCGCCACTAGATCTCCTAGACCTCAGAGCCCATCTTCGGTTCGATTTTCGGCCCGATTTCCACTACGAAAAATCTTGCATCCTTCCTCTGATTCAGGCGTATGATGCCCTCGGAAGCCTTAGTGCTACCCTCCGAGCCCCCAACCGGACCCGCCCCGTACACCCAGGTTTCCCATAACCGGACCCCTTCTCAAAGGGCGGAGGAAATACGCTATGAGCTACCTTCCTGTTTTGCTCATCGTCTGGGCTGCAGTCGCAGCCTGCTTCCTGGCGCTGCTCGCCTATCGCGGCCAGCTAACCCGTTACGAGGAGGACCAGCTCTTCCTCGGAGACACCCACTCCAACGAGCAGGACGAACAAACGGAGATCATCCGCAAGGTCAACAAGATCAGACCTATGGTTAACCTCTTCGGCTACGCCGCAGCCCTGATGACCATCGGCATCGTCGGCCTCTTCACCTACGACGCCTGGCAGCACCTGCGCTAGCTCTCTGCCGTCTCTTCACTGGCCGGCCCTGTTCCACCGACAGGGCCAGCTCAGTGCCTTGATCCTTGTATCCATTCTGCCAACAACCTGCCGCTACTTTTCGCTGTCCAGCATCGCCATCTGGTGTGGGTCACAACGGCTTCCTGCGATCTCGCCGCTGGTACAGCCGCCTCCAGCCGCGCAATCTCCTCTGCCGATAGCCGCGCACCTCACTGCGAGCATCTCATCCTCCATGAGTATGAGCACGTCGAAGCCCGATCCCACCAAGCACCAAGTCGAGGACCCTATCCCCGATCCTGAGCCTGCCAGCCCGTCCCTCGACGAGCCCGATCCCGGCGTCTTCCGCCACTCCCCTCCAAAGCCTGCTCCGCCAAAGCCATAGCTGCCATATTTACTATCCTGTAACCACCAGAATCTGCTTCTTTCAGTAAACTGACCATGAAAACAAGACCCATGAACCTGTTCATCCTCCGCCACGCGAGCGCTGGAACCCGCCGCCCGAACCCGCTTCTCGACGTCAAACGGCCACTCGATAAAGACGGCAAGCGTCATTGCCTCCAGCTCGCCTACGTCCTGAACGCAATGGACATCCAGTTCGACCTCATCGTTTCGAGCAATCTCAAGCGCAGCCTGCAGACCGCCTCTCTCGTCGGCACCGAGATGGGCTACGAGTCCCCGATTCAAATCTCCAAAGCGCTTGCACCCGAGGCCACGGCCCGCGACTTCCAGCACCTGCTCCACGAGTGCCGTGACCGCGAAAACGTCCTCTTTGTCGGCCACAACCCCAATATCAACATCTTTCTGGGCTCGCTGCTCGTACCGGTTTCTACCCACGCCACCGCTCAGGTGCGCCTGCGCAAGGGTTCGATCGCGCGACTTTCGCTCACCCGTGGCCCGGCGACGCTCCAGTGGCTGCTCGACCCTCGCACCGTCCGCGCCCTCTACGCCACTTCGACCAAGAGCTCCCGTCGAAAGACATCAAAAAAGTAGCTCGCCTCTTTCCTCAGCGACCACGCTTCCAGCTCCGCTCCACCGCGTCCCGGAACCAGCTCCAGCACCACACGCTTGGGATAGACGTGTACCCGCATCCGCACCACAGCGCTGGCCCTGTCCTGATTCAACGCCACCGCCAGCCGCAGCAATGCCACCGCGCGCCGCACATGCTCAAGCTCCAAAGGAATTGTTCGCATCGGCCGGTCGGTCACATCCGGCCGCGTCTTGCCGAGGTAGCGCGCAATCGCACTTACGATGGACCTCTGCTCCGGCGAAAATCCAAAGATCTCCGAGTTCGCAATGATGTACTGCGTGTGACGATAGTGCCCCTGGTGGTTCATGAACTTGCCGACATCGTTCATCATGGCCGCCGACTCCAGCCATAGCCTGTACTCCTCCGGCAGCCCATGCACCCGCGCCAGCGAATCGAAGAGCTGCACCACATGCTGCCGCACCGGCTCGACATTCTTTAGCTGGACCCCATATCTTTGGCAAACCTCAAGAACTCCGGTCCACCGCTCGTCCTCTATCTTCCGATGCACCGAGGTCCGCAGGTCCGACTCCGCCAGCATCTGCGCCAGCATCCCGTCCCGCAACCCAAGCGGAGAGTAACGAAACCCCTTCAACCCCATACGCTCCAGCAAACTCGCATAGACCAGCGCGCCGCCGACGATAATCTCCGACCGTCGCGGCCCGATTCCCGGCACCGCCTCGCGCTGCGCATTGTTCATCTTCAGCAGCTTGTCGGCGAGCGTCCTTACATCTGCTGTGGTCGCCTCATTCGGCTTCAGCCGCACAAACTTTTTTGGAGCGGACTTCTTCACCGGCAGTTTTTTCGCCATGGCCACACTGGCCTCTGCCAGCGCCGCCGCCGTCCCCGAGGTGGCAATCACCAGTCCTACCCGCGGCAGGCCTAGTTTCTTCTCGCCACGCTTTAACTCGCGGTCGATATACTGCTTCAGCCGCGCCACCTCCTCCTTTGCCGGAGGATCGGTCGGCAAAAACTCCTGCTGCAGCCGCACCGCGCCCAGCGACAGGCTCACCATCGACTTGATCCTGCCGCCATCGGATACCGTTACCTCGCAGCTTCCACCACCCAGATCGATCAGCAGGCACTTCCCTTTCGCGCCCGCCTCGTGGGTGACCACGCCCAGGTGAATCAGCCGCCCTTCTTCGAGGCCGGAGATGACCTCCACGTCCCATCCCGTCGCAGACTTCACCCACTCCGTAAACGCCGCGGCATTCCGCGCATCGCGCATGGCGCTGGTCGCCACCACGCGAACCTTGTCCACCGCATGAAGCTGCACCGCCTTATAGAACCGCTTGAGCGCCCGAATCGTCACCGACATCGCCTCCGGCGAGATCGACCCGGTCTGAAACACGCTCTCCCCCAGCCGCGTCACCTCGCGGTCTTCGTGCAGCGTCTTCAGCCGGTGCATATGCACCGAGGCAATCTTCAACCGGCACGAATTCGACCCAATATCGACTGCGGCAAACGTAGGCATCGCTCTTCACACACCTCAAACCAAAAATCACCCAACACAAGCAAGATACATCCCCGCACAGCTTCTCTCCTCGCACTTCCTTTTTGGTGCCGTCTCTTTCCATCCCCCAATGCACGTCATCTCGACCGGAGCGAAGCGCAGTGGAGAGGCCCCTGTATTTCGTCTTTGCCCCAGCCTTCATGTGCTCAACAATTTATGCTTACAAAGGCACTCAAAATTCATGACCAACCAAACTCTCTCCGCAACACCCGCCCGTCTCTCTTTCAACCCCGCCGATACTCCCCGCCGCTCCACCGCCGTCGCCATCCTCCTTGGCCTCTGGCTGGTCATCTTCTTCGCATCCCTCTTCGCTCCGCCGCTGCTCGACGACGCCGACGCCACCCACGCCAACGCTGCCCGCCACATCGCCCTCACCGGCGACTTCGTCACCCTGCACGTCAACGGCATCCGCTATCTCGAAAAGGCGCCGCTTCCCTACTGGCTCGACGCGCTCAGCTTCCGCATCTTCGGCTTCAACACCTTCGCCGCGCACTTCCCCCAGGCCATCGCAGTCCTCCTGCTCGCTCTCATCGGCTTCCACTGGGCAAGCCGCGCCTTCGGCAACCGTACCGCCTTTTACACTGGCCTCGGAATCCTCACCTCCATCGGGGTCTTCCTCTTCACCCGTATCTATATCCCCGAAGTCCTGCTTACCCTCTTCCTCTGCACCTCTCTCTACTGCCTACTCCGCTGCCTCCAATCCTCTGAACCAAACATTGTCTCCTCCACCGAAGCGCCGAAAAAGCACGTCATCTCGACCGAAGCGAAGCGCAGTGGAGAGACCCCTGTATTTTCTTTTCCCTCCGCCACCTACGCCTACCTCATGTGGGCTTCGCTGGCTCTGGCTGTCCTCTCCAAGGGCCTCGTAGCCATCGTCTTCCTCCTCGGCACAGCCATCGTCTACCTTGCGCTCACCGGCGACTACAAAAACTGGCGCGCCCTCAAGCCCTTCACCGGAACCCTCCTCTTCCTCGCCATCGCCGCGCCGTGGCACATCCTTGCCGGGCTGCGCAACACCAACGGAATGAACGGCCACGGCTTCTTCTGGTTCTACTTCGTCAACGAGCACTTCCTCCGCTTCCTCGGCAAGCGCTTCCCCAAGGACTACAACAAGCTCCCCGGCTATCTCTTCTGGTCGCTGCACATCGTCTGGCTCTTCCCGTGGAGCCTCTTCGGGGGCGCCCTCATCGTGCAGGCCTACCGCGCCTTCAAGCGTTATGCCGGGGCAAACCCCTTCTTTCAAACGCAAAATTTCTTCTGGCAGCCGTTCGCAGTCGCTATCGCCGGGATCTTCCTTAGAGATGCGGAGCACATCCCATACCTCTTCACCGTCTTCGTCGCGCTCGCGCTCTTCCTGATCCAGGCCTTGTACCACCGGCAAAAGGTCTCTCCCGTCCCCACACCTTTGCTCGGAGTGACGACCTTCCAGCAAAGCACCACGCTCATCCTCACGCTCTACTCCGTCCTGGTCCTCGTCTTCTTCTCCATCTCGACCAATCAGGAGTACTACACCTTCCCCGTCTACCTCGCCATTCTTCTGCTCGTCGCCGTCGCCCTCACCCACGCCGAAGACACCTTCGCCACCGACAAATCCTCCCGCCGCTGGATCATCTTCGCCCACGTCGCCTTCATGCTCATCGGCTTTGCCGTAGCCATCGCCCTCGTCTCCGGTCTTTGGAGCTCCCGCCATCTGCCCTTCGTCCCCGACATAGGAGACCTCCTCGCCCACCGCGACGTCGGCAACTACACCCTCTCCATGTCGCACTTCTTCGACCTCACCGACGCCTCGTTCGCCGCCCTGCGCCTGCCCGCCGCCCTCGCCGCCATCACCTTCTGCCTCGGCCCCGCCATCGCATGGATGCTGCGCGCAAAAAAGCGCCACCTCGCCGCGACAACGACCATCGCCCTTACCTCCACCGTCTTCCTCATCGCCGCTCACATCGCCTTCGTGCGCTTCGCTCCGATGCTCTCTTCCAAAAAAGTCGCCGACAAGATCCAAACCCTCGAAGCCACCGGGGCCATCTCCCGCGACAACACCGTTCTCCTGTACGGCGACCAGGCCTACGGCTCGTCGATCCCCTTCTACCTTGGGCGGCAGGTCGATCTCGTCGAAGGCCGTTCCACCTCCATGCTCTTCGGCTCCTACTTTCCCGACGCGCCGCACATCTTTCTCAGCAACGCCGATCTGCTCAAGATCTGGGGAACCGGGGACCGCAAACTTCTCTTTGTCCCGCTCGAAAAGCGCGATAACGTAGACCAGCTCCTCGGCACCAACAAAATCCTCCTGCAGGAGACCTCCGGCAAGGCGCTCTACACCGACCGCCCCCTCAACCAGCCAAGTCTTCAAACCCACCCATAGACCGGGTGCCCCATGTCCCGCTTCTGGGACATGGGCCTTCACACAAAGGGCGAACCGCTCCCACCAAATCCAACAAGTCACCTCCGGCAACCTAATCCGCCATTACCCCAAAGCACGAGTGAACGAAACCATTACCCAATCCGCCACCACCCGCCGCTGGAGCCCCCTCTCCATCGCCATCCTTACTGTCACCTGGCTCATCCTCCAGATTGGCGGGCTCTTCACCCCCGGCCTGCTCGACGATGTCGACTCGATCTATATCGAGATCGCCCGCGAGATGCTCCGCCGCCACGACTTCGTCACCCCCTACATCAACGGCATCCGCTTCTTCGACAAGCCGCCGCTCATGTACTGGATGGCCGCCGGCTCCATGCATCTCTTCGGCGTCCACGACTGGGCTGCCCGCCTTCCGCTCGCCCTCGCCGTGCTCGCCCTGCTGTTGGCCGTCTACGCGCTCGGCATCCGCCTCTTCGCGGAGATATCCCTTATTGCCCACCCCGACCGAGGAGGCTTCTACGCCGCGCTCGCCATGGCCACCAGCATCGGCCCCTACCTCTACACCCGCTTCTACATCCCCGACATTCTGCTCGCCTTGTGGATGACGCTCGCCGTCCACCTCTTCCTGATCGCGCTCGACCGCATCAAGCTCGCACCACCTCAAAATCAAACACAAAACCGGATGCCCCATGTCCCGCTTCTGGGACATGGGTTTTCAGCAAAATCCCCGCTCCTCCCTTGCCTCGCCTTCGCCGCCGTCATGGCCCTGAACGTCCTCACCAAAGGCCTCATCGGTCTCATCTTCCCCATCGCCTTCGTCTTCCTCTACCTTGCCTTCACAAAGCAGCTCCGCCTCCTCACCCGCTTCCATCTCCTATCAAGCACCGCCGTCTTTCTCGCCATCGCCGCTCCATGGCACATCCTCGCGGCCCTGCGCACCCCGGCCATCGCACTCCCCACCGGCCTCGGTCTGCCCGCCACCGGAGGCTGGGCCTGGTTCTATCTCTACAACGAGCACATCGCCCGCTTCCTTGGCCACCGCATCCCCCACGACTATGGCCAGGTCCCGATCCCTCTCTTCTGGCTGCTCACCGCCATCTGGATCATGCCCTGGGCCACCTTCCTGCCCGGCGCTCTGGCAGAGGACCTTCGCATCCTCCGTGGCAAAATCAGCACCACAGCACGCCAGCACGAAGCCGCCCTGTCTCTCCTCCTGTGGCCTCTGGTAGTTCTAGGCTTCTTCACCCTCTCCAGCCGGCAGGAGTACTACGGCCTCCCCGCTCTGCCAGCCTTGGCGCTGATCGCCGCTGCCCTACTCACACGCGCCGATGTCTATGCTGCCACCCCAAATAACGTCATCTCGACCGGAGCGAAGCGAAGTGGAGAGACCCCTGTATTTCGTCTTTCTCCGCAAGACACCAAGGCACACAACAGCGCCCTCAACTGGTCCCTGTATTTCCTTTTGCCTCTCGCCACCGCCGCCGCCATCATCTGCAGCTACTTCGCCATCACCGCGCCCCACCCGGCTCCCGGCACCGACATCGCCTCCCTGCTGGCCGCGAACCCTCGCTTCTACAACCTCTCTCTCGGCCACCTCTTCGACCTGACCGGAGCCGCCATGGGTCTCTTCCGTGGTCCGCTGACGGCAGTAGCTCTCAGCATGATCGCGATCGGCCTCGGCAGCTACCTGCTGCGCCGCAGAGGCCGCACTTTTGCCGCCAACCTCACCCTCGCCGCTGGCATGATCGTGACGCTTCTGGCCGCACACGTCGGCCTCGCTCGCTTCTACCCGATCCTCGGCTCAAAAGGACTCGCCGAAGCCATCAACGCGGACCATCCCACCCCCAACGACCTCATTATTCTGGACGGCGAACTGACCTCCGGCTCGACGCTGGTCTTCTACACCCAGCAACAGATTCACCTCGTCGATGGCCGCGTCAACGGCCTCTGGTACGGCAGCTTCTGGCCCGATGCACCCCATATCTTCGAGACCGAATCCACGCTGCGACAGCTATGGGCCAGCCCGCGGCGCGTCTTCCTCTTCACCTACAAGCCCGAAGCGCGCATCGAAGACCTGACTCCGTACGCACCCGTCCACACCCTCGCCGCCGCCGGAGGCAAGACCGTCCTGACCAACCGCTAGAGACCTACCAAATCCGCAGCCTGCGCAGTGACAGACGATTTCGATTGCGCGCCGGAACCAATCCGAGTTCTGTGACCAGTTCAGATAACTGCAACTGCCCGCGCTCGCTCAATCTCACAAAAGAGATTCCAATCAGCCCCGGCCTTGGCCTGTCGACAAAGGTGACCTCGCCCAACATGCGCAAGGCGACTCCCTTCATCTGCACGGCCAGCTCAATCGCTGACCCCTGCGAGACATAGACGGGCGACCGCAGCTCGATCAGACATCCGCTAAGACTCAGATCGATGATCCGGCCCGACCGCACAATGCCGGGCATCCGATGCAGCTTCACCTGCCCAAAGCAGAGATAGCGCGCTTCCTTCCGGCGTTCCTGCAACTCCATCCTCGATATATCGACAGAAAGTGGCGACGATCTTAGCCGCACCCTGCACTCGCAGCTCGCAGCTCGCAGCTCGCATAGAAAACTACTTCGGTGCCTCCACCCTGCCGCCGTCCTTGAGCCGATAAATCTTCCCCCTATAGTAGAAGCGGTCGCCCCCGTAGCTTCCCAGCCACAGGATGCTTCCGAGCAGGTCCCGTATCGGGTAGAGCATCGTTCCCCGCACCCAGTCCGGATCGCCCATCACCCGCAGAATCGCCCCAGCCTGCATCCAGCGCTGCACCACCATCCACGAGAGCCAGAGCAGCCCTACTACCGCATGGCCACTCAACAGCCCCCACAGCAGGCCCAGCAGGCCAAAGGGCATGGCAAACGTCAGCCCGCTGCCCAGATGGCCCCACGGACGCGACCGCCGCGTGCTCTGCATCCAGCGCAACTGGTTGCGGAACGACAGCCCGAACGGCGTGTCCTGCACCATCAGGCGAATGATGTGCGTCGCCATCTGCACGCCGGTTCCCTGCGCCGCCAGCCGGTTGCCCAGCACAAAGTCATCGGCATAGAACTGGCCCAGCTCCTCGAAGCCGCCTGCCTCCTGGAACGACTTTTTGCGCACCGCCATGGTCGCCCCCAGAGCGAACTTCGTTCCCTCCAGCATGTCCGCCACCAGAACGCCCGAGGTCATCTCCACGCTCTTGCCCACCGCGTCCAACTGCGCCGAAAACCCAGCCGAAGCGCCGCCATCCACCGTTCCCAGATACACGCACGAAGCCAGCCCGACATGCGGGTCCTTGAGGTTCTGCACCATGCGCCGCAGATAATCTCGCGTTACCCGGACATCTGCATCGCTGGTGATATACAGCTCGTGCCGCGCCACCGAATCCAGCTTGGCCAGCGAGTACACCTTCGCGTTATGAAACTTCGGCTGAGGCTCGCCGCAGGTCACAAACTTCGCATCGACATGGGGATAACGCTCGGCCACCCGCCGCGCCAGCCGCAACCCTTCGTCGGTGTCATGCCGGGCACAAAACAACAACTCGAACTCGGGATAGTCCTGCTCGAAGAACGATTCGAGGTTGCGTTCCATCCCCGGCTCGGTGCCATGCAGCGGCTTCAACACGCTCAAGGGGGGCAAAAATGTAGTCTCTGCGGCATCTTCCCGCCGCTTACGCAAGCCGAAGCGTGCCGCCGCCGCCATCACCATCAGGCAGTAGATCGTAGACGTCACCGAGCCGACGAGCGCGACCCAAAACAAGATATGAAGCAGAAGACTCATCTCACCCTTGCGAAACCCTGATTAACACGCAGTCTTCAAGTTTATCGCAGTGATGGTTGAAGTAGTTCTTTTGTCGGCGAAGAAGTGCGCGCCGCATCTCGACCAGCCCACGCGCCACAACCGCACATCATCTCGAATCATCTCGCTCACCGCAACCGCACGTCATCTCGACCGGAGCGCAGCGTAGTGGAGAGACCCCTGTATTTCTCCGTCCTCCGGCAGGGCTACTTCTTCTTCCCCACCTTCGCCGTCTTTACCAAAACCGTCTTCACTGAAGCCGTCTTTACCGAAACCACCTTCACCGGAACCACCATCGGACGCCGCATAGGCACCAGCCCCGATCCCGGGTCCTGTTGCTGCTGCATGCGCGACAGCATCTCCGTCCGCACATAGTCGACGAACCCCTGCATCTGGCGGTTCATCTCCTCCATGCGCTCGCGCATCTGCAACACGATGGCGATACCGGCAATATTCACGCCAAGGTCGCGTGCCAGGTTCAGAATGAACTCCAGCCGCTCCAGGTCCTCGTCGGTATAGAGCCGCGTATTGCCCTCACTGCGCGAAGGCCGCAACAATCCCTCCCGCTCGTAAAGACGCAGCGTCTGCGGATGAATCTCATACATCTCCGCCACCGACGAAATCATGTACGCGCCCTTGCTCTTCCGCTTCGTAGCCATCTCACAACCTCGAAAATTTAAACGTCAGCAAACAACCCGGTCCGCGGATCGTCGGGATTCAACTTCGCCAGCTCCCGCAGTATCTCTTTACTCCGTTCATCCTGCACCTTCGGCACCACGACCTTCACTTCTACGATCTGGTCGCCGCGAGTGCCTTCGCGAGCAGCGCTCTGCACGCCCTTCTCACGCAGCCGCAGCTTCTGCCCCGCCTGCGTCCCCGGTGGAATCTTCAACTGCGTCCGTCCGTCAATCGTAGGCACCTCGATCTTCGCGCCCAGTGCCGCCTCCGTCACTGTAACCGGGACAGTTACATAGATATCGTCGCCGTTGCGGCTGAAAACCGGATTCGTCCCGGCCTTGATAATCAGAAACAGATCCCCCGCAGGGCCGCCGTGCATCCCGGCGTTGCCCTTGCCCGCCAGCCGAATCCGCTGACCGTCGCGCGTTCCCGGCTTGATGCGGAACTCCAGCGGCTCGCGCTTGATGACGACACCGGCGCCATCGCAGGTCTTGCAGGAGTTCTGTATCTTGCCTGTGCCGCCGCACTGCGGGCACTGGATGTTGAACTTCATCCGGCCACCCATCTGCGTCACCTGCCCGCTGCCGTGGCACTCCGGGCACTCGATGCTGCCGCCGGTCGTTGACTTCCCTTTGCAGCTTGGGCAGACCTCCTGCCGCTGAATCTCCAGCCGGGTCACACCGCCGCGCACCGCCGTCCAGAAATCGACGCTCACCTGATACTCAAGGTCCGTTCCCGGCTGCGGCCCGCGCTGCTGTGCCTTCTGCCCACCGCCGGTGAACATGCCACTAAAGATGTCCTTGAAGCTGCCGCCAAATCCGCCGCTCGACTCCTGCTGCCCCCCACGAGCGCCGCCCTGAAAGTCCGAGAAGTCGAATCCTCCAAAATCGAACGGAACCTCCTGCCCGGCACCGCCACTCGTACGCGCCCGTCCACCGCCCGGAGCGCCCGTAAATCCGCCGCCGTAGCCGCCGCGTGCCGCAGCCTCAGCCGCCGCCGGATCGATGTTGTCGGAGTAGAAGCCGAACTGGTCGTAGATCTTGCGCTTCTTGTCGTCGCTCAAAACATCGTTCGCCTCGGAGATCTCCTTGAACTTCTCCTCGGCCTTCTTATCGCCCGGATTCACGTCCGGATGATATTTGCGCGCAGCTTTCCTGAACGCCTTGCGAATGTCATCCGACGTCGCCGTCTTCTTCACGCCCAACGTGCCGTAATAATCTTTTGTCTGTGTCGCCATAATCTCTCTTCAGCCTCTTCCATTCTGCAACAGCGCGCGCCCCGCGCACCTCGAAATCTGATTACTTCTCCTGCTTATTCCCCTTGCTTATCCCAGGCTGGCATGTTGGACACCAGAACAGGTTCCGTCCCGCCATCACCTGCGTCAAAATCTTCGTCCCGCAGACAAAGCACTCTCTGCCCTGCCGCCGATACACATAGTGCGCTTCTTCCTTTAAAACCTTGCCCCTTCGGTGAGGGCGGTCCGAGGCCCTGGTCGTGACGATACGCCGGTCGACCATTCCCGCCTTCATCAGAATCCCCGCATCCTTCCATATCGACCGCAACAGCTTCTCCTGCACCTCGCTGCCCGGAGTAAACGGATTCAGCCTCGCTCGATAGAGCAGCTCCGCGCGATAGATATTGCCAATCCCTGCCGCTACCGCCTGATCCATCAGCAAAGCGCCAATCGCCTTCTTGCTCTTGCGAATCTTCTCCATCGCCCGCTCCGGCCCATCGCCGTTGAGAGGATCGGGGCCCAGCCGCTTCAGCAGCTTCTCCCACATCGCCTGCGTGTAAACCGAGCAGTCCATCGGCCCGCGCAACTCAACCCACGCAACCTTCTCCGGAGCGACATGCCCCGTGCCATCGTCCTCCGAGTACCAGCCATGCCTCTTACTTACACCTGGCTCGGCCGGACGCTTTACAGCAGCAGCATTCCACATCCGCAGCCGCAGCGCTCCACGCACCTCAGGCAACGGCCCTGAGCCCTCCGTGAAATCTCCCTGCAAACCAAGATGCACATGCAGAATCCGGTCCCTGCCAAAGTCGTAACCCAGATGCTTGCCGACGGCCATGACGCGCACCAGCTTTCGCCCGTCGATTACCGCCGCATCGGTAAACCGACCCTGCGGCCCATCGATCTTCACCGGCCTTCCGGCAAACGCCGCCGCGTGCCGCTCGGCCCATCGGTGTATCTCGTTTCCTTCCGGCATGGATTTCGGTCGCCTCTCTGGCAAAATCTCGCAAACACGAACAATGGCGACGGCGCTGGTCAACCACCAGAACAACCGTCGCCACTGCTATCTACTGAACGCTGAAACTACAACGTACTGAATTTCTTTAGTTCCAGACCTGGCTGGCTTCAATCGCCTCGATCGAAAATGTCTGGTCCGGTTCCATCTGCTGCATCCGCTGCATAAACTGTTCTGCCTCGGCCTTGGTATCGAACATCATGCGGTTGTACAGTTGTCCCGCCCTCACCTGATCGCATCTCCACATGGTCTCGGTCATCGCTTTCCCTCCAAGCAATCGATTGAGCTCCAGTTTCTCCAGCCAAACCACGTCCGCGTATCTGTCTTCCTCGCTTCTATTCACTTCAACACCTTTCCTGGTAATAAGACGCACTCTACACGTCAAAGATTCCAATGAGGCCGGATAAAGCAAGAGGGGCATCCCAGACGGTACACCCCTCTTTTCTACTTCTTATACGCAACAGCAACCTCTATGGATTACTTACTGCTTATTCAATCCTGTTCCTTGATGCCTTTACTTCTTTTCATCGACATCGACATACTCTGCATCGATGACGCCCTCGTCCTTCTTCGGCTCTTCGGTAACGCCCTCGGCAGCCGTCGCACCATCGGTCTGCGGCGCAGCAGCGGCAGCCTTGTACATCGCCTCGGCCAGCTTGTGGCTTACGCCCGTCAGCCTGTCCTTGGCCGCGTTCAGCTCGGACGCATCCGGCGTTCCCGCCAGCGTGGTCTTGGCTTCGGCCAAAGCCGTCTCGACCTCGGTCTTGTCCGACTCCGCAACCTTGTCGCCGGCGTCCTTCACCATCTTCTCGACGTTGTACACCAGCGAGTCCAGACCGTTGCGCGCCTCAACTGCATCGCGCTGTTCCTTGTCCTCGGCCGCGTGAGCCTCGGCGTCCTTCGCCATCCGCTCAACCTCTTCCTTGCTTAGACCTGAAGAACTCGTAATCGTAATCTTCTGGTCCTTGCCGGTCGCGTTGTCCTTCGCCGTAACGTTCAGAATGCCGTTAGCGTCGATGTCGAACGTCACCTCGATCTGCGGCACGCCACGCGGAGCATTCGGAATCCCGCCCAGCTTGAACTTGCCCAGTGTCCGGTTCTGCGCCGCCATCGGGCGCTCGCCCTGCAACACATGAACCTCAACCTCAGTCTGGTTATCGGCTGCCGTCGAGAACGTCTCCGACTTCTTCGTCGGAATCGTCGTATTGCGAGTGATCATGCCGGTCGCCACGCCGCCCATCGTCTCAATCGAGAGAGTCAGCGGAGTCACGTCGAGCAGCAGCAGGTCCTTCACCTCGCCCGCCAGAACGCCAGCCTGAACCGCCGCGCCGATGGCAACGACTTCATCCGGATTGACGCCCTTGTTGGGCTCCTTGCCGAACAGGTCCTTCACCAGTTGCTGGATCTTCGGCATACGCGTCTGACCGCCAACCAGAACCACTTCGTCGATCTTGCTGGCGTCGATGCCCGCGTCCTTCAGCGCCTGCTTGCACGGCCCAATCGACCGCTGCAGCAGATCGTCAACCAGCGACTCCAGCTTCGCCCGCGTCAGCTTACGCACCAGGTGCTTCGGCCCGCTCGCATCGGCAGTGATGAACGGCAGATTGATCTCCGTCTCCTGCGCCGTCGACAGCTCGATCTTCGCGCGTTCCGCAGCGTCCTTCAGACGTTGCAACGCCATCTCGTTGCCCTTCGAGGTCAGGTCAAGCCCGGTCTCGGTCTTGAACTCCGCGA
This sequence comes from Granulicella sp. L56, assembly GCF_009765835.1. NCBI lineage: Bacteria > Pseudomonadati > Acidobacteriota > Terriglobia > Terriglobales > Acidobacteriaceae > Granulicella > Granulicella sp. L56. Next base: position 1,204,848 of record NZ_LMUS01000001.1, read on the forward strand.
TGAGCCAGTCCACAATGCGCTGGTCGAGATTGTCGCCACCAAGATGCGTATCGCCATTGGTCGACTTCACCTCGATCACGCCCTCGCCAACCTCAAGAATCGAGACGTCGAACGTACCGCCGCCAAAGTCATAGACCGCAATCGTCTCGTCCTTCTTCTTGTCGAGGCCATAGGCCAAAGCAGCCGCCGTCGGCTCGTTCACAATGCGCTTGACGTCAAGCCCGGCAATCTTTCCGGCATCCTTGGTCGCCTGCCGCTGGGCGTCGTTGAAGTAAGCCGGAACCGTAATGACGGCCTCCGTCACAGAATGTCCCAGGTAATCCTCCGCGGCCTTCTTCAGCTTCTGAAGAATCATCGCCGAGACCTCAGGCGCGGTGTACTCCTTGCCCTGCGCCACGACTGCAATGTTGTCGCCCTTCGCGACGACCTTGTAGGGCACCATCTTCATCTCATCGCCCACTTCGTTCAGGCGGCGACCCATGAAGCGCTTGATCGAATAGATCGTGTTCTCGGGGTTCGTAATCGCCTGGCGTTTGGCCACCTGGCCGACCAGCCGCTCCCCGCTCTTCGTGAACGCCACAACGGAAGGCGTCGTCCGTCCACCCTCTTCGTTGGGAATCACCTTAGGCTCGCCGCCTTCCATCACGGCGACGCAGGAGTTCGTGGTTCCCAGATCGATACCAATAATCTTTGCCATATAGAAATCCTCATTCCGGGCCCACGGCCCATTCACATGTGCGACTGTTCCAGAATCTCACCTTGAGTCACTTACTGTCAACCTATCTGATGCGCCAAGAAGCATGAAGTTGCGTCATCTTACCCTAATTTCGATGCGTCCAGCCCTCTCTGCGCCCACGAGAATCACATCTTTATTTTAAATAGGACTAAACTTGTCGGATATCAAAATTTTATGTAAAAAGAAGAGATGGCACGAAAGCACGTCTTCCTCCACTACACCCGCTACACTCACCTCTACCTGGGCGTCTTCATCGCACCGGCGCTGCTCTTCTTCGCCTTCACCGGAGCCCTCCAGACCTTCAGCTTCCACGAGACCACCCGCGGCAGCTCCTATAAGCCACCCGCCTGGATCGCCACCCTCGCCCAGATCCACAAAAAGCAGACCATGACGGTCCCAGTCCGAAAGCTTCCGCCATCCACGCCGCAATCCGCAGGCACCCGGTCCGACAAGCCAGACAAGATGGAAAAGGCCCAGCCATCGGCTATTCTGGCTAAACCACACAACCCTTTACCTTTAAAGCTGTTCTTCCTTGTGGTCTCGATTGGCCTCTTCCTCTCCACCGTCTCCGGCCTGTACATGTCCTACCGCTACAGCCGCAACCGCAAACTCATCACCGGCCTCCTGATCGCCGGAGTCATCATCCCCATAGCCCTGCTCTCCCTCTAAGAAACCTTAAAAACAAATCCAACGTCATCTCGACCGAAGGCGGCGCTTTTGCCGCCGTAGCGGAGAGACCCCTGTATTTGTCCTTGCTCTTGTCCTAATTGGCATTTGGACTTCAGGCATCGTTATGACATTTTTTTTGATGACCGGCCCCATACAATCGCTCCATGGCATCCCAGCCGGTCTTCACCCACACCGAACCCGATCTGCTCCCCATCCTCGACGAGCTACGACGCCGCGAACCCATCTTCCACACCCCTGAATTCGGCACTACCAACGCTGACTTCGAGCGCATGATGGCACCCGATTACTGGGAGGTAGGAGCCTCAGGCCGCCGCTACAGCCGGGACTTCATCCTCCGCTGGATGTCCGACGCTCCACCAGTCGATGCGGTCTTTGCAGGCTGGCAAAGCTCCGGCCATGCCCTCCGCCGCCTCGGCCCGGACACCTATCTCCTCACCTACACCCTGCGCCAGATCGAACGCCTCACCCGCCGAGCCACCATCTGGCAGAGCACAGCCGAGGGCTGGCGCATTCTCTACCATCAGGGCACAATCGTCACCGCCGAAGAGGACGACCTTCCGCCTGCCTCATAACAACTTCCCGAACACCACCCTCAAAAAGCCCAGCAAAAACACCTGTCAAGCCCTCCCGCAGTAAATATCTGGCGTTGTAGCTCCACAAGCAACACAAAATAAATGGTTTAGATCCGAAAAATAAACCTCCCAAAATTGCAAAACAGTTTTACCCCATCTTCTAAACTAGAAACAGTAGAAGAAAACCCAGAAGGCCCAGCGACAATGCTGGGCCTATCTCATTTAGAAACAATATTTTAGCCGTAAACCGTCAAGAATGAATATTTTGCAGGCACTTAACCCGCTAAGTCCAACGAATTGAATATTTTAGGATAAAAGTACCCCAGGGGGGTGGGGGCCTGAGAGATAAGTTCGACAGGCAGGTACTAACTGGAACCCTCCACTCCAGTCTCTCGTCACACCCGCACTTCTGCTGCTCTACAATCGTAGCGGCGGCCGCACGCTGTTCCGCCTGAGGTTCTACGCAACCATGTCTATTCCCGTGCTCTTCGCCATCGCCATTGTCGTCCTCTACCTGCTCAATTCCATCAAAATCCTCAAAGAATACGAGCGTGGAGTGATCTTCCGTCTTGGCCGTGTCATGGGAGCAGCCAAAGGTCCGGGCGTCATCCTGGTCTTCCGCCCGCTCGACCAGATCGTCCGCGTCAGCCTGCGTCAGGAAGCCATGGAAGTGCCGCCGCAGGACGTCATCACCCGCGACAACGTCACCCTCAAAGTAAACGCGGTCATCACCCTGCGCGTCATCGATCCGACCAAAACCGTGATCGAAGTCGCCAACTACGTTTACCAGACCTCGCAGTTCGCGCAGACCACCTTGCGCTCCGTCCTCGGCGAAGTCGAGCTAGACGAGCTGCTCGCGCATCGCGAAGCCTTGAACCAGCGCATCCAGACCATCATCGACGGTCACACCGCGCCCTTCGGCGTCAAGGTCGTCTCGGTCGAGGTCAAGCAGGTCGATCTGCCCGAATCGATGCTGCGAGCCATGGCCAAGCAGGCCGAAGCCGAGCGCGAGCGCCGCGCCAAGGTCATCCACGCCGAAGGCGAGTTCAACGCCGCCGCCAAGCTGGTCGAAGCCGCCGAGTTGATGGCGACCCAGCCCATGACCCTGCAACTGCGCTACCTGCAAACCCTCACCGAGATCGGCGTCGAGAAGAACACCACCATCGTCTTCCCGCTGCCGCTCGAGATGATGAACCTCCTCAATAAATCCATCATGTCCGCCGCGACACCGGAGAAGAAGGATTGACCGTGAATACCCTGTACAGCCGTAACCGTGACATGGAAGAAGACGACGACGAACCCATCGGCCGCGACCGTGAGATGACTCTGGGAACGTCCTTCATCGTTGGCATCTTCTTCGCCCTGGTGCTGATCTGCGCCATCTTCTTCGCCTTCGGCTACTCGCTCGGCAAACGGTCCGCGCTTCCCGCTTCGGGCGTAGTTGCTCCGGCAGCAAGTCAAGACACAGGTTCCTCCAGCGCTGCGAAGCCTTCCTCAGCAATCCCGGAGTCTCAGGCAGCATCTGCTGACTCATCGACTGACACACCGGCTGATGACAGCTCGTCAAACGAACAGACTCCGCCAGCGGCCACGCAAACCCCTGTGGCAGTGCCGGCGAAGCTGACAATAAAGCCAACCCCTGTGAGCCGAGCTGTTGCGCCATCGACACCAGCAGTAGTCCCAGGCGCAGCTCAGTCAGTCGTGCAGGTAGCCGCGGTCTCGCGCAAGGGAGATGCGGACATGTTAGTCGGTGCTCTGAAACGGCATGGCTATAACGCGGCCATTCATCAATCGCCGCAGGATAAGTTGCTGCATGTGCAGATTGGTCCGTTCGCCACAAAGAAAGACGCCGACGCGATGCGCCAGAAGCTGACCGCCGACGGCTACAACGCCATCGTCAAGTAGTCCTCAGGCTTCATCGCATCGGGCAGCGCATCGGCAATGGCCTTGCGCACGGCCTTGAGTAGCTCGTCGCGCGTCTCATACTGCGTAGGCTCAATCACAGGCAGAAACTGCACCTTTGCCACTCCCGGCGTAATGGCGATGCTTCCCTTCCGCATCATGCGCTCGGTGCCGGAGAGCGCGATCGGAACAATCGGCGCCCCGGTCTGTTGCGCCAGAAAGAACGGCCCTTTTTTGAAGATGGAAAGCCTTCCATCCTTCGCACGCGTACCTTCCGGGAAGACCAGAATATTCAGCCCTGAATGAAGCGCGTCCGCCGCAGCCGCCACGCTGGCCTGCGCGGCCTCGCGGCGATGTCCACGCTCAACCGGCACAAACTTGCCCATCCTCATCGCCGTGCCAAGGATAGGAATGCGCATCAGCTCCTTCTTCAGCAGCACCGAACAGCGGCCCGGAAGCAGCGGAAGCACAACCGGCGGATCGAGGTTGGAGACGTGGTTGCACATGTAAATGCACTGACGGTCGGAGGGAACATTCTCCAGACCGCTGATCTCGATACGAATGCCTGCCGCGCGAACACCCGCATTGGCGATCCACATCGCCACACGGTAGAGACGGCTGATGTCCTGCACCAGAAGCGAATAGGGCATGCCGATGAGGCCAGCAAGAGGCCCCAGCGCGGTATAAACAAAAAGAAGTTTCAGCGTCGCGAACATGTTTTTATGCCCGTTCTACAGCGGCAACCGAGTGGGCAATCGCGTGCGGAAGTTTTTGATAGATACTGCCAAAGCCGCCGTTCGACAAGATGGCAACGACATCGCCGGTTCGGAGCTGCGGCACCAGAGCTTCCACAATCGCATCAGCATCGGCATAGACGGCTGCGGGTGTTCCGGCCTGATTGAGATGTGCGACGACGTTCTCCGGAATGAGCCGCTCGTTTGCAGGAATGCTTTCGGACTTGAAGACATTTGCAATCACAACGCTATCGGCTAGTGCCAGGCTCTCTACCAGATCGGCCTCGAAGACATTGCGGCGCAGCGTGTTGGAGCGAGGTTCGAGAACAGCGATGAGGCGTCGTCCTGGATAAGATTCACGCAAGGCACGCAGTGTTTCGCGGATGGCAGTCGGGTGATGCGCGAAGTCATCGATGATGGTAATGCCTTCGACAATGGAGCTGACCTCGAGCCTGCGCTTTACGCTTCTGAAGGTTGCCAGCGCCTCGATGATCGCCTCGACCGGAACGCCCTGCCCTGCGGCGAGGGCAGCGGCGGCGGTCGCGTTGAGCGCGTTGTGTTGGCCCGCCATCGGCAGGCTCAGTTCAGCAAACGCAGCGCCGTTGCGAGAGAGCGTCCAGCAGCTCAAGGCTTCGTCATGGCGAAGATTTGTAACGCACCAATGCGAGTCCACAGAGAAGCCGTAGCGCTCCACCGCGCAGAAGGCCTTGGCGACACACTCGCTGACGTTTTCGCTGCCATCGAAGGCCACTACGCGGCCACGCCGAGGAATGAGATTGACGAAGCGCTTGAATGCCGTCTTTACCGCAGCGAGATCGGGATAGATGTCGGCGTGATCGAATTCGACGTGCGTAAGAATCGCCGCATCAGGAAAATAGTGGAGGAACTTTGGACCTTTATCGAAGAAGGCAGTATCGTATTCGTCGCCTTCGAGCAGGAATGGCCGGGTTGGCCGCACCATAAAGCTGGTGCCGAAGTTCTCCGCCACGCCACCAATCAGAAATGACGGCGCGAGGCTGGGATTGCTACGCGACGCGACCTCGTAGATCCAGGCCAACATGCTGGTTGTCGTGGTCTTGCCGTGGGTTCCGGCAACCACCAGCGACTCGCGCCCCGGCAGAAATTCGCCGTGCAGAATGGCCGCCATAGAGCAGAACGGAATGCGCTGGTCGAGTACATATTCCAGCTCAACATTGCCGCGAGAGATGGCATTGCCGACGACTACCAGATCGGGCCGAGGCTCAAGATTGCTCTCCGCATAGGGTTCACGAACTTCGATCTTCAGGCCGCGCAGCAGATCGCTCATCGGCGGATAGGCAGCCGCATCGGAACCGGTAACGCGGTGCCCCTGTTGTTGCAGCATTCCCGCGAGGGACGCCATCGCGGTGCCGCAGATGCCGATGAGATGAATGTGTTTAAGCTTTTGCATGATGTCTACTTAGAGGCTAGATCGTAACCGCTGCTTCGAGAAAGTGCATTCGCGGATTCCCCGTTTCGGCCAAATCCAGCTTAACAGGAATGCCCAGCGGCAGCGTGACATTGGGCACTCCAACATGGCCACTGCGCAGGCCAATGGCGATGGGGCCTTCGAAGTCACGAAGCGAGTGCAGAATGGCGCGCTCCAGATAATCGTTCTCTTCGGGAGATACGCATTGGCTCATGTCGCCAAGAATGATTCCATGCGCCTCTTTCAACACTCCCGAGTAACGCAGATGGAGAAGCATGCGGTCCCATTGATAAGGCTTGGTGCCGATGTCCTCGAGAAAGAGAATGCTGTCGGTAATACGCGGTGCATAAGGAGTACCCAAAGACTCGGCAAGGATCGAGAGGCATCCGCCGCGCAGGACGCCTTCAGCGATTCCGCTGCAAAGTACGCGGAGTCCATCGGCAGCACCTAGCGACCATAAGGTATCGCCTGCGGTGGCGTGCTGCCAGCTTGCCGTGTCGACGCCGTCTTCGCGGGCAAAGTCGGCAGCGACCATAGGCCCATGGAAGGTGACGAGATTGGCCTCGTTATGCAGCCAGTTATGCAGCGCGGTGTGATCGCTGTATCCGATAAATGCTTTAGGATTGGCGCGGATCAGTGCTGCATCGAGAAAGGGCAATAACTCCGCCGAGCCCCAGCCGCCGCGAGTGCAGAGGATGCCGTCGATCGACGGATCGGCGAAGGCTGCATGAAAGTCTTCGAGGCGCTGCTCCAACGTGCCCGCATAGTAGAGAGGCCCGCGATCCAGCGCATGCTTGCCGAGGACGGTTCGATAGCCGAGCTCCTGCAATCTGCTGATACCGCGATGCACCAGATCGGATTTAGGAGTGCTTGCGGGCGACAGGACCGCCAGCGTCGCGCCGGGACGCAGCGCGGCAGGCTTTATCGTCGCACTGTTCGAGGTGGTCACAGCGCTGCAACCTCACCACGGCAGATGATTTCGGCAGGGCCAGTCAGACGCATTACGGCGTCGTTAGCTGGCCAGACTGTCTGTTGCGCGCCACCTTCGGCGATGGCGGTCAGCGAGCGGTTTACGTCGCGAAGCGCCATTGCTGCCGAGGAAGAAGCGCATGTGCCAGTACCCGAAGATGTCGTTGGGCCGCACCCGCGCTCGTAGATGCGGAAGGCAATCTCCGTTGGCGAGAGGACGCGGACAAACTCCACGTTGGTGCCATGCGGAAAGAGCGGACTTGTACTAATGCGGGCACCGAGGTCCTGCCAGTTTTTGCCGTGCGCGCTGAAGTCGTCCGTATCCACAAAGAGGACGAAGTGTGGATTTCCCACGTTGACCATCGCACCGGCCACATTGCCCACTTCGGGAAGCTCGATGGTGCGCGGCATCACGCGCGGAACGCCCATCTCGCTCTCGATGAGGAAGTAAGGATCGGCTGCTTCGATTACCTGGCAGGTACGCACACCGCCGTGTGTGCCAAGGGCTACGTGCTTGATGCCTTCGCTGCTGGCCAGCCATGCGGCTACACAGCGGGTACCGTTGCCGGAGAGTTCGGCTTCGCTGCCGTCGGCGTTGAAGAGGCGGAGAAAGAACTCTCCGTTGGGTTTGCGATCAAGAAATTCGATGCCATCCGCGCCGACGCTGGTGTTGCGGGCGCAGAGCTTGCGTGCAAGGTCGGCGTGACGCCGCTGCGCCAGAGGCTCTTCGATAATCAAGAAATCGTTGCCACAGGCGTGCGCTTTTACAAAAGGAATCATGCTTCTCTTATTCTGCCTCAGCGTTCTTGAAAACAGCGAATTGAAGTTACGGCGTCTTGGACGATGAACCGAAGCGGTTGGACCGGTAGATGCGCGCGCAGGGCTGGCCAGTGGTGCAGAGGATCGTCAACTCGGTGAGGCCCTGAGGATTAGCATCGACTGCTTTGGAAACCGGGTCGCCCTTGATGGCGATCACATAGGCCGCATGATCGGCGGGTGAGGCGAGTGCGGCCTTCCAGCTATCGTAATCACCTTCATTCACCGTCTGTTTTAACGGTATTCCCGCATCTTGAATCGCTCCAATATGGTCGGAGTTGTACATCAGGATAGGAACGCCGGGCGGAAAGGACTTCAGCACTCGCGCAATGGACGTCTCAAGGGACATTCGCGTCCTGGCGTTTACCATTCCCTCCTTCAGCACCAGGGGGATGAAGTGCATCATGGCGATGGTGTTCGCGACGATCAAAACCAGGGCAACAGGATGAAGGAACCGTGCCTTGAGCGGCTGTGACTGGCTCCATCGAAGCTGTATCCATTCGACAGCGAGAAACATGGATACCGCAAGCGCAGGCAACAGCTCCATGCCGTAGCGGGCGTTGTAGTAAGAGTGCGGCCATAGCTGCGGAATGAAGATCGGCACTGAGCTGTAGGCAATGGCGTAGACATAAAAAGGCAGCGGCAGCCAGAGCAACAGCCACGGCAACGCGAGGCGTCTGCGGATAGCCAGCGCCAGCCCCGCAAGCGCGGCGAGCATGACAGCGAAGCCTGTCTCCCATACCGAGGCATCGACCTGTGCCGTGCGTGTAAAGAAGAGCAGCGCCCAGCCGGGATTGTGCCATCCGCGATAGTGATGCGAACCGGGCGGCGAGGTCTTTTTCTCGATGGCAGCCGCAGAGTACGGGCCGCGCATGAAGTCCAGTGGATCGTGATAAAAGTGCTGGTTATAAGCAAGCCAGCTTAGAGGAGCGGCGATGGAAAGCAGAGTGAAGAGGATGAAGGATGGAGCGACTTTGCGCCAGACCTCGCGATGATGCGCAAGGCACCAGGTCACGATGCACCATGCCGCTGCGCCAAGTATCCAGCCATCGTATCGGGTGAAGACAGCCGCGACGATAAGCAGCGCGATGTAGATCAGCCGACGGTTTACCAGGCTGTAGCGTGACTCCCGTATCGCAACCGTGCACTCCATCGTAAACAGCGTCAACCAGATAAGCTCTGCGAGAAACAGAGGCTCGGTCATGGCTGTCGTTGAAAGATAGAGAAGGTTGGGGTTCAGCGCATAGAAAGCTGTTGCCGCGAGGGCCCAGCGCGGCGTCATCATGCGACGCGCAAGCCGGTAAATCCCAACCGCACTGGCGATAAAGCAGAGCAGCGAAGGCCATGCGCCCGCCAGGCCGTTCTGCCACCACTCCATCTTCTGCACAAAGGGCAAGATCAGAAGATGAGGTAGCGGTAGCCAGACTCCGCCTAGCTGCGACAGGCCAGGATTGCGCGAGTCGAAGATGCGGCGGGCGATGCCGAGATGGGCGACCGCATCTCCATAGAGCAAAAGATAGCCGTGCGAGTAGCAGAGAGCGAGCGCAACAAAAGAGAGGATGACCGCGATGAGAGCGATAGGAAAGCTCTCTTCCTTCGTAGCCGGACGCACCTCGTCGGGCGACGCCTCTCCGGCTGGAGAAGTTAGCGCCGCCAGAGTAACCGGCTTCAATCGCATCGGTCTACGCTCCTTCAAGATGAGAGATCTCCTTGAACAGGTTGAAGCGCTCTTCGATCTCTTCACGAGTGACCGCTTGCAAGCGCTCCGTTCCGAAGCGTTCGACGGCGAACGATCCCATCACGCCGCCGTAGAACATCGCCGTGCGAAAGACCGCAGGCGTCAGCTCTGGCTGCGATGCGAGATAGCCATAGAAGCCGCCGGCAAAGGAGTCTCCCGCGCCGGTGGGGTCGACGACTTCGGCCAGGGGCAACGCCGGTGCACGGAAAGGTCGGGAGATCTTCGTCTGCCCTCCGAAAGAGCGGTCGCTGAAGAACGCTGTGGCTCCGTACTCGCCATGTTTCACGACAAGAGTTTTGGGGCCCATCGACAGAACTTTTTCGGCAGCCAGAACCAGGTTCCGCTCGCCGGCAAGCATGCGGACTTCGCCATCGTTAATCAGCAGTACGTCGAGATCGCGGAGAACTTTCGCGAGGTTCTCGCCGTGGTCGGCGATCCAATAGTTCATCGTATCGCCGCAAACCATGCGAACCTGCGGCATCTGGCTGCGAACGCGGGCCTGAAGCGCGGGATCGATGTTGGCGAGGAAGAGGTATTTGCTGTCCGCATAAGCAGCGGGAATTTTGGGCTCGAAGGTCTGGAAGACATTCAGGTCGGTTCCCAGCGTCTTCGCCTCGTCCATATTGCCCGAGTAGGAACCTGTCCAATGAAAGCTGAGGCCCTTGGCCCGCTCGATGCCCTGCGTGTCGATGCCGCGCTTGGTCAGCACGCCCTCGTGAAGCTCGGTAAAGTCTTCACCGACGACAGCGATCACGCGCACGGGAGTGAAGTAGCTTGCAGCCAGCGAGAAATGCGTTGCCGCGCCACCCAGGCAATGGTCCACCGCGCCATGCGGAGTTTCGATGCTGTCAAAAGCTACAGATCCTACAACAAGAATGGACATAAACTCCTCTTCATACCAGTTAGTCACTTCGATTTAATAGTTCGCTCTTCGCTTACAGATATTTATCCAAGAGAAGAGCCAGCCGTTGTCGCGTCTCAGCAGGAATCGCCTTCGGATCGGTAAGAACCGCATACTTGAGCGCATCGACGCAGGCGCATGTTCTCTGCGTTGGCATAGCTGCGACTGCAGCACGAACTACCTTCGCCGCGTTGTCCGCATTCTGGTGGAGCACAGCTACGATCTGGTCGATGGTGACATCGTCATGGCCTTCGCGCCAGCAATCGTAGTCCGTCACCATTGCCAATGTTGCATAGCAGATCTCCGCCTCGCGGGCCAGCTTTGCCTCCTGTAGGTTCGTCATGCCAATGACATCCGCGCCCCAGCTTCGGTAGAGGTTCGACTCGGCGCGGGTCGAGAACTGAGGGCCTTCCATGCAGACATAGGTTCCGCCATTTTTTCCGACGACACCGACTTCAGCACAAGCCTTCTCAAAGGTGGAAGCGACCGTCGCGCAGACTGGATCGCCAAAGCCGACGTGGGCCACGATGCCGTCGCCGAAGAAGGTTGCAATGCGAGCGAAGGTGCGGTCGATGAACTGGTCCGGCATTAGAAAGTCAGTCGGCTTATGCTCCTCTTTCAGCGAGCCTACGGCAGAGACCGAAAGGATGCGTTCGACGCCCAGTTGCTTCATGCCGAAGATGTTGGCGCGAAAGTTCAACTCGCTGGGAAGCAGGCGATGCCCACGCCCGTGCCGAGCCAGAAATGCAACCTGACGGCCTTCAAGCTCGCCAAGCACAAAAGCGTCCGAAGGCTCGCCGAAGGGGGTTTCGACGCGCTCTTCGCGCACATTCGTAAGTCCGGGCATGGCATACAAGCCGCTGCCGCCAATAATTCCAATCTCTGCCTTGTTCAAAATGCCTTGCTCCTTTACCGAGCCGTGCTCGGATGACCTTCAAAAGTATATCGTTGCAGGGCTGCCGCTCGAATGATCCCAAACGAGGACAGCGTATGTGACAGCCCAAGTGACAGTTCGTGCGGCTGTACCGCTGCCGTCTGCACAGGGCCTACCGGCTGGAGGCCTACAATCTCGTCTCGCAGCTTGCGCGCCAGAGGCAACTCGAAACCCTCGCTGACGAAGACGCCCTTGCCTGAGAGGGAGAGGAGAACATCCCCTTCACTGGTGGAATAAATCTGCTCGTTTCCATCGGCCTCATCCTGGGTGCGCCGGACGACGCCCGAGTATTTGCGAGGTATCTCCGAAGCATAGATCCGTAAAAACGAGCGCGCCGAGTCCGCATTCTTCCAGCGCGAGTAGTAGAGCAATGCAATCGAAGCCGTCGACGACTTCTCTGCCTCCGTCACCGCGGATTTGCGCTGCGCGGCATAGTAGACACCGCCTGCCCACTCCGGCGCCAGCGCGGTCGCTATCTTCTGGCCGCCGAACAGCTCCGTCAACATGCGAACATCCAACTCGCCCATGACACCTACGTCATACGGGGCGTACTCCGCATCGATCAATGGATGAATGTCCGGTAGCCGCAACACAGGGACGGGCACATGAGACATGTAAGCCTTGGGATTCATGATCTCGAAGCTCGAAGAGGGTGGGTTTGCCAGAACGTCGGCAAAGGCCGCCTGTGCTCCCTTTTTCACGAGAATCGCCTGCTCAAAGCTGAGCCCATCGGTATAAGGAAACAGTAGAGACTCCTGCAACAGCAGCGGAGCCCTTGCCATTACCGGCGAACCGCTCGAGTCAGAAGCCATGTCCTGCAACCGGTCTCCCAACTCGGGAGCATCGGCAAGCGTCTTTCCTGTTGGCCTCAGCGTGTAGTCCACAAACACAGCCATCGCCTGTCCTTCGGCGACCGCATCGCGTGCCGTGTCTGCTTCATCCATCTGGATGTGCTGATTGTCCTCCTGCGCATTGCTGGCTGTGTTTTCAGGAGTTACATCAGACCACTTCGTCAGCCCTACCTTCTGGTCCTGCAATGCGTGCGTCAACTCATGCGCCAGTACAGGCTTTTGCTGATCGGGCGGTATCCAGTCCAATAAGCTGACCGTCTTCGTTTTGTTGTCATAGAAGCCTGCAATCTGTTCCGTCAGGAGTGAGAGCAGAAAAGGGCGCAGGTGAAAATCACGGTCGAGCAGCCCAAACTTCTTCAGAACGATCTCGGAGCGTTCCATCCGCTTCGTGCCTTCGTCTTCATCGAACTTCTTCGTCAGGTAGCGGTTGACCTGGTCGCGCGATATAAGTTTTCGTTTCACACGATGTTCAATCGGCAGCTTGGAGTCATTGCTGACAAAGCTCAGAATCTCATCGACCGAGCGGAAGAGCTCCTTTGCCTGCGCCTTCGTCATCGGCGCTTGTACCGTTGGGGCAGCAGCAGGCTGTTGCTCCGCCGGAACTGCCGTCTGCCCGGCAAATGCCGCGCTGGGAACCATGCAGATTGCTGTCGCTGCGAGCCACCCCGCCAAAATCAACCCTCTGCCACCAAGTCCTCGCTGCAACCTCAACCTCCGCATACATCGCTATAATCAAGTGTACGCAGAGTTTCCCTAATCGTGATGCCCCCCCTAGCCAATCCCGAGATCAGCTCTTTGCAAGCGCCGGACGAAGCCCTGCAACTCGCTGCCCTGCTTGATGGCGCTGGGCTGTCTTCAATCGATAGCGTCGGCTGGATTCGCGTGACGGGCGAAGACCGCGTGCGCTGGCTCAACGGCATGGTTACGAACTCCGTTCAGGACTTGCAGCCGGGTCACGGATGCTACAACTTTTTGCTCAGCGTGCAGGGACGTATTCAGGGCGATGGCTACATCTTTGCCGAGCCCGACGCCCTGCTGCTTGAGACCGCCTCTGAACATATTTCTGGCCTGATGTCGCTGCTCGATCGCTTCATCATCATGGATGACGTCGAGTTGGCCGAAAATAGTGCAGGCCGGTCAGGCCTTTCGATTTCTGGCCCCAAGGCCACGGCGTTGCTGGAAAATATCGGATTTTCTGCTGCATCTCTTGGTGAGCTTGAGTTCCAGGCGACAGTATGGAACTCGTCCAATGTCACGATCATTCATGCCTACAGCCCGTTAGTTCCCCGATTTGAGATTTGGACGGAGCCGGAGACTGCTGAAGCTCTATATCGAGCACTCCTGAGTGCAGGGGCCGTGATCTGTGATCCGCAGAGCCAGGAATGGCTGCGGCTGCTTGAAGGCACACCACGCTATGGAACCGACATACGAGAGCGCGAGTTACCGCAGGAGACCGGGCAAGCCCGCGCCCTGCACTTCTCCAAGGGCTGCTATCTTGGCCAGGAGATTGTCGAGCGCATTCGCTCGCGAGGCAACGTGCATCGCGCCTTCACCGCTTTTCGACTTGCAGGAGCCGTTCCTAGTCCGAGTACCCTGCTGGAAGCGGAAGACAAGCAGGTCGGCGAACTGACCAGCGCCGCAGCAATTCCGTTGCCCACAGGCACAGTGCAATTAGGCCTCGGATATGTTCGCCGCGAAGCACTGGAGCGCAACCTTCGACTTCAATATCCTGGCGGGACTGCAATTCCTATCCCTCGTCCTTTCAATACCGTTGAAGCCACCAAGTCCCCATCTGCATCTGAATCTTCTGAGAGAGTGTAGCCAATGTCTGAGCAGAACAAACCTTTCGTCATCACCGATCGCCGCAAGTTCACCGCTGAGGGCGAACTTCGCCCCGATGCACCGCCTTCACGGGAGAGAGAGCGCCACGATCCTCCTGCAGCCGAAGTGTCGGTTGCTGCCGAGCCAACACCTTCCTCTGCTCCGTCGCAGGATGAGGCTGAGCCCAAAGAGGAGCTTGCGCCACTTACAGAGGAGCAGATCAATCAAGCCCGCACTGCCTATCAGGCAACCGCAGAGCGCCTCGATACCGCCATCCGCGCCGCCAATCCCGGCATGGAGCATCCGCCAGCGATGAGCTTCGAGCAGATCGTCCACTCGGTTTACATGACAGCTATCATGCAGCTTGGCGGAGCTACTCCTGAAGGGCAACAGCCACAGGTTGACCTGATGGGCGCACGCCAAAGCATCGACATGCTCAGCATTCTGGCTGAAAAGACCAAGGACAACCTCACGCCCGAAGAGGCGCGACTGCTGGAAAATGCGCTCTTCGAGCTTCACATGGGCTTCCTTGAGATCACTCAGGCTCTGGCGCGCTCGGCAGCGGCAAAAGCACAAGGCTCAGGCCCAGTTCCGGGCCGACCAAGCATCGTTCGCTAAACGATGGAAGCGACCCTTACCTTTCTCGGCAGCGGCACATCGATGGGTGTGCCAACGCTGGGTTGCGACTGCGCGGTCTGCACGTCTGCCATGTCTCCTACGGGCGATGCTCGCAACCGCCGCACCAGACCGTCCATTCGTCTGGCTTACAACGATCACGTCGTCGTGATCGACACCGGGCCTGACTTTCACGCGCAGGCTCTGCGCGAAGGAATTCGGCGCCTCGACGCCGCGCTCTACACGCACGGGCATGCCGATCATGTGATGGGATTCGACGATCTACGCCCGCTGAGTTTTCACGCCAAAGATAATCTTCCCGTCTATGCGGATGACACCACCGCGAGCGATATCGAACGAATCTTTGACTACACCTTCCGCAAGGAGAATCGCTACCCCACCAGTGCCCGCGTGGAGATGCATCGCATCGATTCCGCCCCCGGCGCGGGCTTCGACCTCTTCGGAGCAACCTTCCAGCGCATCCCGGTTACGCACGGAAGCCAGCAGATCACGGGCTATCGTTTCGGCAGCGCAGCGTATCTCACCGACATGAGCGACATTCCTCCCGAGAGCATTCCACTCCTCCAGAATCTCGATGTGCTCATCCTCGACGCGTTGCGGCGCGATCCTCACTCCAGCCACTCTCATCTCGAAAAATCGATCGGCTTCGTCGAACAGCTCAAACCTCGTCGAGCCTTTTTCACTCATATGAGCCACGACCTCGACCACGCCGAGACGGAAGCAATTCTTCCCCCTCATATTCGCTTGGCCTTTGACGGCCTTCAAATTACCTTCGAGATTGCCTGATGAAGATCTATCGACATCTCTCGGAGGTCCCCGCGAACTTCGGCCCTTCGGTCGCCACAATCGGCAACTTCGATGGCGTGCATCGCGGACATCGCTGGCTGATCTCCGAATTAGTCGAGCGCGCCCGTTCCCTCGGAGTTGACTCTGTCGCCATCACATTCGATCCGCATCCCGGACGGATTCTGAGGCCACAGGCACACCAGCCGCTGATTACGCCGCTCGAGCAAAAAATCCAGCTACTGGCGACCACTGGTATCGACGCGCTGCTGGTATTGCCTTTCACCGGCGACTTCTCCCGGATGACTGCGCGTTCTTTTGCAACGGATGTCTTACAGAAGGCGCTTCATGTCACCGAGCTTCACGAAGGCCAAAACTTTCGTCTCGGCTACCAGGCCGAAGCAGGCATCGACAGTATCAAGCTGCTGGGCGAGGAACTAGGTTTCAGCCTGCGCGTCTATAAGCCGCGGATCATTCGCGGAGAGGCCGTCTCTTCCAGTCTCATTCGGCAACTCATCGCACAGGGCGATGTCAGCCACGCACGCGCACTGCTTGGGCATCCCTTCACCATCACGACTACACCGGCTTCCGGGCGCGGCTACGGCACTCGTTATACGGTTCCCACTATCAATATGGCGGCTTATCCTGAACTGCTGCCAGCCGACGGCGTTTACATTACTACGTTGACCGTCGGTGCAGGTTTATCACAGGAGACCTTTGACGCTGTCACCAACGTCGGCAACCGTCCTACCTTCGGCGCGGATTCATTTGCCGTCGAATCGCACCTGTTGAACTTTCATCCGATTGAGTTGAATGAGCAGACACCGCTGACGCTGGCGTTTTTGCAGCGGATTCGCGCCGAGATGCGCTTTCCCAGCCCGGAGGCGTTGCGCGAACAGATCGGCAAAGACGTTCTCAAAGCCCGGCGCTACTTCACTTTGTGCCATTCGGTTTCGAAACCCAGAAGCTCTGGGATCCAGCCGACGGCTTTGGCCCATTAGTTTTTCTAGCTGCACTCCCCGAAGCTGGCGGTTTTGAGACCCAGAAGCTCTGAGGCTCAACGTACTTCGATGGCGCAGGAGTCTGCTTTGCGCCGGTTTTGTCCACAGACACAGCTTGCCCAGCCGGAGCCTTCGGAACAATTGGCTTCGTAGGAAGCACAGTAACTCCCGACTGGCTGCCCTGCATATTCAATGTCTTCTTAGGTGCACCGGCAGTTGCGAAAGCTTCATTCGGTTTATCCGCGATGACCGCCCGCATGAACTCCATCCATATCGGCAACGCAGCACGCGCGCCAGTCTCCTTGTCTCCCAGCGACTGCCGATTATCAAAGCCAATCCATGTGCCGCATGTGACAGAAGGCGAAAAGCCGATAAACCAGGCATCGGTATAGTTATTGGTCGTGCCGGTCTTTCCTCCCAACGGATGATTCAACTGTGCCGCCGCAGTTGCCGTTCCGCCTCGAACAACAGTTTGCAGCAGTTGCATCATCTCGCGAGCCGTCTCAACCGAGATGACCTCGTTGATTTGCGGAGGCTTCTCATCGAACGGCAATCCGTTCGCCTGCGTCACCCTGCGAATATAGTGCGGCTCGATGCGGATACCGTCATTTGGAAACACGCTGTATGACCCTACCTGCTCATATAACGTGATATCCGCTGCGCCAATCGCGACGGGTAGAAATGCTGGCATGTCACTGGTGACGCCAAAGCGATGCGCCGTCTCGATGACCTTTCGGATTCCATATTTGTAGGCCAACTTTAATGCGGGAATATTTCGCGACTCCGCAAAAGCGTTGGTCAACGTCATTGCTCCTAGATAATTCTGCTCGTAGTTATGTGGGGTATAAGGCCCGCTGGGGGTCGGAAAAGTAGTCGGGCCATCCACGATGATGTCGGTCGGCTTGGCGCCTGCTTCAAATGCTGTCGTATACACATACGGCTTGAAGGACGATCCAGCCTGACGTTCCGCCTGGGTCGCCCGATTGAACTGCGACAGCGCGAAGTCACGACCTCCCACCATCGCCACCACCTCACCGGTCGCATTGTCCATCGCCATTAGCGAAGCCTGCGCGCCTGAGTCCTGTTGCAGCGAGGCTCGCAGCGTACCGTCAGGCCGACTTCCTTCAATGCGTGCATAGACGATGTCTCCGGTACGCAAAAAACTGTCTCCGTCCACATTTTGCGTCCACGCCCAGTCTTCCGGTCCCAGCACAGCCTGCTGGTTGCCGAGCTTCACGACAACTCGCTTCGCAGCGACCTCGGTCACAACTCCATGGACATAGGTTCCTTTGACAACTTCCTGTGTCCAATCAGGGTTTTTATAGCTATCCAAGTCCATTCCCGAGAGCACTACATTGCGCAGATTGCCTTTCCATCCCTCTCGGCGTTCGTAGGAAGCAGTACCATTCAGCACAGCTTGATTTGCAATCTGTTGCAGACCCAGATCCAGCGTCGTGTACACGCGCAAGCCTGCTCCGTGCACCTCTTCCACGCCGTACTCTTTTTCCAGTTGCCGCCGTACTTCTTCTACAAAGTAAGGCGCGACACTGTTGGCAGGAGCCTCAAGATGCAGACCAAGCGGCGCACTCTTCGCTGCATCGGCCTGCGCTTGTGAAATCTTGCCGTCGTGCAGCATTTCGTTGAGCACCAGATTGCGCCGTTTCAACGCACGCTCCGGATAGCGTGCGGGCGAGTAATACTCCGGCCCCTTGGGCAACGCAGCCAATAGAGCGGCCTCCGGTAAAGTCAGATCCCGCACATGTTTGCTGAAGTAATACTCCGAGCCAGCCTCGAATCCGTACGTTCCCCGCCCCAGATAAATCTGGTTCGCATAGAGTTCGAAGATCTGCTGCTTGGTGAACCGCCGCTCGATCTGCATGGAAAGAAAGATCTCCTGCAGCTTGCGTCCATAGGTCTTCTCCGACGAGAGAAAGAGATTCCTCGCCAGTTGCATGGTAATGGTGGATGCACCCTGCGCTCGCTGGTCTTCATGCAGATCGCGATACGCCGCCTCCACTGCCCGCATCAGATTCACTCCCCAGTTGCTCTCAAAGCTCTTGTCTTCAATAGAGATAATCGCCTCCCGCAGCATGGGAGGAAACTCCGCATAAGGCACAACCACGCGGCGCTCCAGCGCAAAAGACCCGAAGACCTTTCCGTGAACATCTAATAGTTCGGTCGTTGTGCTGGGACGATATCGCGCAAGGTCCGTCATTTGCGGCAGATTGATGGAGTAGATCAACATCAAGCCACACATCGCACCAAAAACCGCGGATGCGCCAAGCAATGCAAAAAACGTCATTCGCCTGGCGATACGACGGCTGGGATAGTCCGGCCCATTCAAGGTAGCGCGACGAATAACCCGCTGCCATGTCGGTTCAGTTTCGACCTCGGGGGGTCGAGGTCCACGGCTGAATATGCTCTGCACGACCTCTTCACGATAGCACGGCCAGCCACGAAATCGTGACCGGCCGTGCCATCGAAACCAGAGCCATCAATACCCTTTCGGGAATCTAAGCTGCTTTGTTCTTCAAGAGTTCAAGCGCCTTCGTCAGTTGGTCATCCACGGTAACAGAGGGCTTCTGAGGAGCTGCCACCGGCTTGCTCTCCGAGGTCTCATCGTCATCTTCATCTTCGTCAGGAATATTCGAAGCCACCAGCACTTGCGGCATGACGGCATCGTCCTGCAACTTCTTGCCGGAAGGAGACTCGTACTTCGCAACGGTCAGAATTACCGCTCCACCATCGGGAAGCTCGAATGTCTTCTGTTGCGCTCCCTCTCCGAAGGTCCTCTCTCCAACGAGTTCAGCACGTTTGTTGTCCAGCAGAGCAGCAGCCACCAGCTCCGCCGGGCCTGACGTTCCACGATTCACCAGAACCTCGATCGGCGCCGTCGCATTGATGGTCTTCGACGGGTCGACGGAGAATGTCTGTTTCTCTACCTTCTGCCCTTCAAGCGATGCAATCGTTCCGCTCGGCAACAGGAAGTTCGCAAGCCGCATCGCATCAGGCATATCACCGGCAGCAACATTGCGGAGGTCAAGCAGGATCTTCTTGTTCCCCGCCTTCTGCATGCCCTTCAACTTCTGCTCTACCTGCTGAACATGCTCGTGGTCCAGGATGTCCGGCTTCAGATACAGGATCGACGAATTCTCATACATCGTCTCTGAAACGGGAGGATAATCCACTACCGCTCGCGTCATGGTCAGCTTGTCTGGAGCGGCCTTGCGCGGCCGCACCACTGAGATCGTCAACTCGCTTCCGGAATCGCCTTCGAGCATCTTGCGAATCATGACCAGCGAGAGGTCTCGCGTATCCAGCGTTCCAATCGCCTCGATGATGTCACCGTCGTTTAGGTTGGCTTTGTCCGCCGGGCTTCCCGGAATCACGGATACGACAGTGGCATAGCCGAACCGCTTCGACACATTGATGCCAACCTGTGCTTTGCCGCCCTTGTCGGTCTTGTAGTTCTTGTATTCTTCCGGCGTTAGGTAGCTTGAGTCCGTATCCAGCGATTCCAGCAGCCCGCGCAGCGCGCCGTTGGTCACACTGTTGATATTCGGATCAACAACATAGTCGGTCTGGATATGCCGCAAGACTTCGCTGTAAACATTGATCTGGTTGTATGCGCCGTCCTGCTCCGATGCCGCGCTTACGCCGCTTGAGTTCACGCCCAGAAAAACAGTCAACACCAGCACAACCGAGACAACGAGCAGCAGGATCTTTGAAATCTTAGGCATAAGGCGAAACAATCTCCACGGACATCTGCGAATCAGGGATTAGACGTTCCCCACTGTCGAAATGATACTCTCGTACGAAGATTGCGCGATACGGGATGGCAATACGACATTGGTGGCGGTGGGCAGAATCGAACTGCCGACCTACGGGTTATGAGTCCGTCGCTCTAACCATCTGAGCTACACCGCCCTGAATGTGTATTGGCTGTACCAGCAGGAGCATCGCGCGACGAGCAGTTTCAGGAGAAACGTCGCGGCACAGCCAGTTCCAATCATACTTGATTCGCGCCCCAGCGAAAAGCTCCCGCCAATCGTTCTGGGGGTCATCCCTGCGCGGCTGGCTTCCACGCGACTTCCTCGCAAGGTCCTCCGTACGATTGCCGGTAAACCTATGCTGGCGTGGGTCTACGAGGCCGCGAAGGCTTGCCCGCAGCTCAGCGATGTCCTAATCGCAACCGATTCCCCCGAAGTCGCGGACCTCTGTGAGCGCAACGGCTGGGCTTTTCAGATGACCTCTCCCGACCTGCCCAGCGGCACCGACCGCGTCCACGCCGTCTCCCAACTCGTACACGCCGACATTTACGTCAATATCCAGGGCGACGAGCCTCTGCTCAAACCGCAGCACCTCACGGCGCTTCTCAGCCCGTTTGGCCGCCCCCACGTCGAGGTCTCGACGCTCAAAGTCCTCTGCACCGCAGAAAACATCGCCAATCCAAACGCAGTCAAGGTAGTGACCGCTGCGGATGGCCGCGCCCTCTATTTCAGCCGCGCCACGATTCCCTACGACCGCGACCAGACCAGACCGCTGTATTGGAAGCACATTGGCCTTTACGCTTATCGCAAGGCTGCTCTCGAACGCTTCCCTTCCCTTCCCCCCAGCGCTCTTGAGCAAAGCGAACGTCTCGAACAGCTCCGCTTCCTCGAAAATGGGATCAATCTCTACGTCGAACCTACGGAGTTCGACACGATCGGCGTCGATACCGAAGACGATCTGCGGCGAGTCGAAGCTCTGTTGCGCTGATTACTGAATGGCCTGGGCGCGCCAGTCTGCTGCCCAATGCGAAGGCTTTGGTCCCATCACAAAGTGCAGGGTTGAACCAGCCATGATGTCCTCGTAGCGGATGAGTGGCCGCGTCAGTGGCTTGCCATTCAACGTTGCCGACTGGATATACACGTTGGCGGCGGAGTTATTGTCGGCCACCACGGTGAACTGCTTTCCATTGGCGACCCGAAGGCTCATTTTGCGGAACATGGGACTGCCGATCATGTAGTCCCCCGATGCCGGGTTCACGGGATAAATACCAAGCGCAGTGAAGAGATACCACGCCGACATCTGACCGCAGTCGTCATCGCCATCGAGGCCGACAGGCTGACCGGCATACTCTGCGAGGGCGATCTCGCGCACCTTCGCCTGCGTCTTCCAGGGCTCGCCGCTGAAGTCGTATAGGTAACCGTAGTGGTGGCTTGGCTCGTTGCTGTGAACGTTATGCCCACCGGCAAAGTGCTGATCGAGCTTGGCGTTATAGGCTGCGGCGCCGCCCATTAGATTGAGGATGCCAGCCTCGTCGTGCAAAGGTGCCCAGGTGTAAACCCAGGCCGTGCCTTCCGTCCATCCGGCATCTTCGGCTGCCCATTTTCCGTCAGAGGTCTTGCCTCGCATCAGCCCGTCTGCAGAGTTGTAGAGGTGGCGGTCGTTCAACGAGCGATGCAGAAAGAACTGATAGTCCTTCTCTTTACCGAGTGCCTTGGCGACCTGCGCTACGCACCAGTCGTCGTAACTGTCCTCGAGCGTTCGCGATGCGGCCTCCGCAGTTTTATCGGTGGGAACATAGCCGAGCGCCTTGTAGTAAGTGAGTCCTCCTCGCGCTTCATAAGGCGTATGCTCCTCGCGGTCGGCCCAGCGGCGCGTCGTATCTCCATCGGGCGGCGTCATCGCGTCCTTGTAAACAGCCTTCCACGCCAAGTCGCGATCGAAGCCATGAAAGCCCTTGCGGATAGCCTCTGCCACCAGCGAGTCCGCGTGGGTACCGATCATGATGTTGGTGTAGCCCGGATTCGGCCACTTCGGCATCCAGCCGCCCTCACGATAGTTCTGCAGCAAGGCGGTAATCATGCCATCGACGCGCTCAGGAGCGAGCAACGTCAGCATGCTGTTCTCCGCGCGAAAGGTATCCCAT
Organism: Granulicella sp. L56; assembly: GCF_009765835.1. NCBI lineage: Bacteria > Pseudomonadati > Acidobacteriota > Terriglobia > Terriglobales > Acidobacteriaceae > Granulicella > Granulicella sp. L56. The sequence goes on from NZ_LMUS01000001.1 coordinate 1,227,293, forward strand.
ATCGAATAGGCGGTGTACGACTCGCCCTGATGAATAGTGTCGTCGAACGCGCTGTAGTAGCGGCCGTCTTCGGAGAAGACGCGGGGATAGAGCAGTGCATGATAGGCAGCGGTATAGACCGTCCGTCGCTCTTCGTCCGAAGCGCCCTGCAATCCGATCCTGTCGAGCTTCGCCTGCCACTTGTCGCGCAATGCCTGCCGGACGGCTGCAAAGTTCCATTCGGGAATCTCTCTTTTCAGGTTTGCGCGCGCCTGATCCACGCTGATGAAGGATGTGCCGACACGCAGCTCAATGACCTGTTGTGCTTTGGCCGGAGCAAAGGTTGCGTAGGCTCCGCGAGCATGGGCCGCCTGTGCGTCATCCATGCCATAGGTATCGGCCTTTTGAAATGCCTGCCGGAACTGAACGACGAAATAGCCTTTAAAGTTTTTGAGCGCAGCCGGTCCAAGATGGGCATCCATTCGGTCGGGGTTGTAGCCGGTAATCTCATGGTTCGCCGCGTCGATCTGCACCGCTCCGGCATGGCCTGCTCTTGAGGCTTCAATCAAAATTCGCGATGGAGTGTTCGCCGGAAAGGTGAAGCGCATATAGCTGCACCGCTCGGTCGCTGTCATCTCCGAGCGAATCTGTTTACCACTCCCGGCATCGAGCGCTACCGAATAAAAATTAGGATGCGCAACTTCATTGGCGTGGCTAAAAGGCAGCTTCCGTTCTTCTGGAGTCGTCTTCAGATCGCCGATCTCGGGCATCAGCGTGACGTATCCGTAATCGCCCATCCAGATCGCGGGTTGATGCGTTCCGATAAATCCAGAGATCGTCTTGTCGTCGTAGTTATACGAGACCACGCTGATCTTGTTCTGACGCGTCTGCGGCGTCCAGTTCGTCATACCAAAGGGCGGAGTAACGAAGGGCATCGTGCCGCCGTAACCGATCTTGCCGCTGGCAGTGCCTATCAGCGGATTGACCCAGTCAATCGACCCTGCAGGAGACGCAGCCAGCAGGGATACGGCGGAACCAAGGAATACAAGCGAAGCCACAGCACGAAGAAGGAATGGTCGATACATAGCACCAAATTTATATCGAAATCGACCGTTCGCTCGTTACAAAAATTTATTTCGACTCAGTCGCAGGTCTAAAGCAAAAATCCATCTTGTCGGCGTGCACCGTCACTGCGACATCTTCCAGTGACTCAGCCACCCACTCCGCCCGCCGTAACTCTTCGAGCGAGTGCGTCCCCAGCACTCCAAGAACACGGCACCCTGCGGCAATACCAGCCCCCACTCCAGACGGTGCGTCTTCCACCACAACGCAGTCCTCGGGACGAAAACCAAGCAGTTCAGCCCCGCGCCGGTACGGCTCAGGATCGGGCTTGCCACGCTCCACCATGTCTCCGCTAATAATTCGTGATGGAATCGGCAGTCCTACAGCCTCCAACCGTCCCAGCATTAATCGACGCGTAGCCGAGGTTACGATCGCCCATCTCTCGATCGGGAGACTCTCCAGCAGCATTTTTACGCCGGGCAACACCTTGAGGTCGGCCATATCCTCAATCTCCATGTCTTCGATCACGCGCAGCCCTTCCTGCGGATCGATATCCGGGCGTAACGACTTCACAATGTCGATGGCACGAACACCATGCGGCACAGTGTAGGTCTCTGCATTCGGCACGTTATAAATCTCTGCCCACCGCCGCCAGCACCGCACCACCGAACCGATGGAGCTGATCAGCACTCCATCCATGTCAAACAAGAGACCCTTTGCCTCAACACAAACCTGCTCGCTCAAACAGCGCTCCCCTGCAACACAAACCTCTGCGCCGCCTCTAATATCTTCGTCACCGACTCGGACGAACAGCTCTCGCAATACACGCGCAGCAGCGGCTCGGTACCCGAGGCACGCAAGAGCAGCCATGTCTCTGCAACATTTGGCTTGCCTGCACAATCCTGGTTATCGAGGAAAAATTTAATGCCGTCCATCGTCTCGACGCGAAGCACCTTCATCCCCGCGATCTCCACCACTCCAGCCTTCGCGCGTGAGATTGCCGACTGCTTGATGGACTCATCAATGTGCATATCTACGCGTCCGTACTGATGCTCCCCAAACTCTTCCTGCAACGCAGCAACTAATTCTCCGAGCGTCTTTTTCTCATCGGCCATCACATTCGCCAGCAGAAGAGAGTTCAGCATTCCGTCTCGCTCCGGCAAGTGCCGGCTAATGCCAATCCCGCCGGACTCCTCGCCACCGATCAGAATCTCTTGCTCAAGCATCAACTCACAGACATACTTGAAGCCGATACCGTGCTCATGCAGTCTGCGACCATGCTTCGCCGAGATGCGATCGATCATCTTGGTGGTGTTGAAGGCCCGCGTTACATCGCCCGGCCACTTCTTACGCTCCAGCAACCATTTCAGCAGCACTGAAAAAATCTTGTGCGCATCCACAACATTGCCATGTTCATCCACAGCGCCTATACGATCTGCATCGCCATCGGTAATTAAACCGGCATCGCAATGTTCTGCGGCCACTGCTACCTGCGTCTCGCAAATATTCGGAAGAATGGGTTCGGGATTGATCCCCGGAAACGACGGGTTGATCTCACTCCGAATCTCTACAAAGGGAACCTGCGCCTGGGTGAAGATGCCCGCAAGTACACCACGTCCAGCGCCATACATCACATCGATCAAATATTTATAACCAGACGCCCGAATCGCATCAAGATCCACAAATCGCGTGATCGCGGCAATATAACCTGGATTGAAATTGACTTCTTCGATTGCCGCCGGTGCTGCACTCTTTGCCAGAGGCTTTCCGAGGTAGCTTTCAATTGCGGTCATGATCGACGGCAAGCCCGATCCGCCATAACTCGCCTTGTACTTCACGCCATTCCACTCCGCAGGATTGTGGCTCGATGTAATCATCACGCCACCCGCTGCCTTGCGCTCGCGCACCGCATAAGAGAGCGCAGGCGTAGGGGTAATCTCCGCTGCCAAAGCTACCGGAATCCCCGCGTTCGCCAAAACCTCCGCAACTACCTTCGCAAAAGAGCGTGAGCCGAAACGCGTGTCATAAGCAATGCAAACCCCAGCCGCGGCATCTTCATGGGCCAGCACATAGTTTGCAATCGCCGCGGCCGCCACGCGCACATTGGCATAGGTAAAGTCATCGGCAATAATGCCGCGCCAGCCATCCGTTCCAAACTTCACCGCTGTCTCTGCCATCACTCTCGCCGTCATCCGCTAAATTAGGTCTTCCCGTCCAGCCTTTTTCAACTCCGCAACCACTTTGCCCACATCCTGCGATCGTTCACGCGTCGTAATCAGCAACGCGTCTTTCGTCTGCACCACGACCAGATTGTTCACGCCCACCAGCGCAATCACCTTGCCGGGCGCATAGACATAGTTGCCGTTGGAATCGATGGAGACGCATAGCGGGTCGGTCTCGTCAAACACATTCGCAAAAGCCAGCTTCTCGGGCGAACAGTCTGCCATGTTCTCGTGCAGCGTCGACCAACACCCAAGATCGTTCCACTGGAAATCGCCAGGCAGACAGTAGATCTCCGCTTCGGCTTCGCCCTTTCGTGACCTCGGCTCCAGCACGGCGTAGTCGATGCTGATGTTATCGCACTGCGGATAAAGCTCAGCAAACACACTTGTAAACTTATCTGTACCGTACGCTGCCGCAATCTTTTCAAGCAACGGCGCCATCGCAGGACAATATTCTCGGATTGCTCCAGCCAGTGTCCGCGCGCTCCACAAAAAGATGCCGCTGTTCCAGGCGTAATTCCCTGTCGCCACAAACTGTTCGGCATTCTCCTTGTCAGGCTTCTCGGTAAACCGCCTTACCCTATGAGCCTCGATTCCATCTGCAATCATGGTTGCATCATCGGCAACCGCGCCCTGCTCGATGTAACCATAGCCTGTCTCAGCCCGAGTAGGAGGCACACCCAGAACCACAATCTTGTCGCCGCTGGCGGCCAGCTTCGCACCCGCATGAATCACCTTCGCGAATCGCTCACTGTCCTTGACCACCTGGTCCGACGGAAATACACCGATCACCGTATCGGGCTCAGTCTTCTCCAGCAAAAATGCCGCCAACGCACACGCTGGAGCTGTATTTCTCGCAGCCGGTTCGCTCAGGATCTGCGTTCGTGGAACCTCCGGCAACTGCTCCGCGATCACCTCATCCAAAAGCTCATTGGTAATGACCCACACATTGGCAGTATCCGCCAACGGACTGAGCCGCTTCAGCGTCTGCTGAATCATGGTCTCGTCGCCATCGAGAGCAAGCACCTGCTTCGCCTTCGCCTTTCGGCTTCGAGGCCAAAAGCGTGTCCCGCTGCCACCTGCAAGAATCACTGGAGCGAACCGCAACTCCGACCTGCCGACTTCTATGGACATACAGCTCCGTCTCAAAGGAAAGACCGCACATTCCCAGTGCGGCCTTTCTTTTATTCAATCTCTAGCGCAACGACGCAAAATACTCCCGCATCCGTTTCACGCCTTCATCAATGACATCGTGTGAAACCGCATACGACAGCCGAATATGCTCATTCGTTCCGAATGCCTCGCCCGGAACCACAACAACATGCGCCTCACTGAGAAGCTTCGCAGCGAGGTCTGAAGCGGATTTGATACCGCCCTTACCGATGAAATTTTTCACGTTGGGATAGACATAAAACGCTCCCTGAGGCACCGTGCACGTCAATCCAGGAATCGTCTTGAAGCCTTCGAGCACCTGATTGCGCAGCTTGATGTAGTCCGCGCGCATCTCCGTCACGCATTGCTGCGAACCGCTCACAGCCGCTATCGAAGCACGTTGCACCATGCTTGCCGTGTTGGATGTGCTCTGCGACTGCAACTTGCTCATCGCCGCAATAATAGGCTTCGGTCCCAGCGCGAAACCTGCCCGCCAGCCAGTCATCGCATAGGTCTTCGAGAGCGATCCCAAAATCACAACATGTTCTTTGCAGTCGGTGAACGAGCCGCCACTGACAATCTCGCCGGTAAAGTTCAGGTAGACATAGCACTCATCCAGCAGAACGTAGATGTCACGCTTATGCGCCAACCGGACAATCGCTTCCAGGTCTTCGGGCGATACCACCGCGCCCGAAGGGTTCGACGGCGTATTCAGAATAATCGCCTTCGTCTTCGGCGTAATCGCATCCTCGATCATCTTCGCTGTGACGCGAAAATTCTCCGCCTCATCGGTTTCGACGAGAACTACCTTGCCGCCAGCGTACTGAATGATGTCCTTAAAAGAAACCCAGTAGGGCACTGGAAGAATTACTTCATCGCCGTGGTCAACGAGCACTTGAACGGCATTGAACAGGGCCAGCTTGCCGCCTGTCGTGAACACGCACTCGTCGGGCGTGTAGTTCGAACCAAAGTCGGCCGCGTGACGATCTACAATCGCCTTCCGAATCTCGGGAATGCCGGCAACATTTGTATAACGGGTAAAGTTCTTCTCGATCGCATCGATGGCCGCGTCTTTAATGTGCCGCGGCGTCGCAAAATGCGGTTCTCCCGCGCCAAAATCGGCTAGATTGACACCCTCAGACTTCAATTTGAGCGCCGCCGCCGTAATTGCCATCGTCGCAGAGACTTCAATGCGGTCGATCCGATCCGCAAATATCTTCGTTGCCGTTAAGCTCATATACCTAGTTTGTCAGATTTACCTTGCAAGATAAAGCATTCCCTGCGATTTACGGCCACTGGTCCCTGCAAAACCAAGATTCGTCATGGTTAGTGCAAATGTTGCTGCAAGCCATTTCGGTCCTATGGCTTCGATCTTCGGCAAGTCTTCGTCTAAAAATCCTCGACGCTGATCGGCAAATAGAACGAAAAGACTGACCCTTGCGATGGCTGGCTTGTAACCTCAATCGAGCCTCCGTGAGCTTCCACAATCGCCTTTGCGATGGCTAACCCCATCCCCGTGCCCTGCACCCGATAGCGTTGTCCCTGCCCCCGGTAAAACTTGTCGAAGACCATCATGCGCTCAAAATCATCAATCCCAGCACCGCGGTCCGCAATGCTGGTCATAAGCTGGTTCTTTGCTATCTCGGCGCTGATAAAGATAGGACTACCCTCCGCCGAATACTTCGCCGCATTTTCAAGCAGATGTTGAATGACTTTGCCGATCCGCTCGAGGTCCATTTCCACCAAGGGCAGTGAATCCGGTAACCGGATATCGACAGGATGCGTCCGAAGCTGAGGCTGTATTGCGTGCAATGCAAGATCCACGGCCTCTCGTATCGAATGCATCTGCATATCCAGCTTGATATCGTGTGCGTCCAGCGCAGCCATCTCCATTGCCTGGCCCACCAGCCGGTTCAACCGTTCAGCCTCCTCTTCAATCACCTGCATCATCTCTCCGCGCTGTTCTTGATCAAGCAGGACATTGGAGCGCAGCGTCGTAATTGCAGCGGTAATGGAAGTCAGAGGAGTCCGCAATTCATGCGCCACAGCGTCCAGAAGCGCGTTCCGCAGCCGCTCACTTTCGCGAGAGGCTTCCACCCGGGTAAGCGTCTCCATCGCACCGGCACGTTCGATGGCGATGGCCGCCAGTCCGCAAACCGCATCCAAAGCCTCCGGTGACGGCCCTATGCCAGTGATCCCCACGGCACCAATCGGCTGTGTCCCCAACAAAATAGGCGCCAGGGTAACTCCGCGCGTCTCATCCCGTCGATGATCTCGCGTAAAAGCAGTATCACGAAGCTCTGCTGCCGTTACGTCCATAAAATTCGGATGTGACCTGTAGACCCTGTCCTTCTCGCGGAGATAAACAGCGGCACCAGCAAGACTGAAGGTAGCTGCAATCATCTGCGGCAACATATTTAGCAGATCGATAACATTGCCCGTCACCAGCATTTGCTGGCTGAATTCGTAGAGCCGCTCTGCCTCCCGTTGGCGGAAGTGCGACATCTTCGCCTCGCGGCGCGCACGCTCCGCCAGTTGGCTGGCGACGATCCCAGTCAGTAGGAACGCGAGGAGCGCGATCCAATTGCGCGAGTCGCCAATCGTAAACGTATGAACCGGCGGCAAAAAGAAGAAATTCAGTGCAGCCGATGACAAGATCGAAAGATAGACCGCATGGCGAAGCCCCCAATTTGCGGCCACTAGTAAGATGACCATCAGAAAGGTCAAAGCCACAGTCATCTCGTTTGCGTGCACCCACCGGAAGTACACGGCTACAATGGCAGCAATCACCACGGTCGAGACGCTATATCGCAGCACGCTGTAGATAATCGATCGTCGCACACCCATATGTTAGACCTATGACCACTCGCGAACCATCAAACGGTAGCACAAAGAGCCCGGAAGAATGGCTGGAAAAAATTGCGCCTGAAAAGACCCGTGGCACCTTTAAACTCTTCCTCGGCTACGCGCCCGGCGTTGGCAAAACCTATAACATGCTCAGCGAAGCCATCCGCCGCCGCCAGCGCGGTGAAGATATCGTTGTCGGCGTAGTCGAAACTCATGGGCGTCCACGTACGGCTGAACTTGCCGAGCAGCTTGAGCAAGTTCCTCGACAGAAGATCGAGTACAGAGGGGTCGTCTTCGAGGAGATGGACCTCGATGGAATCCTCGCCCGCAAGCCGCAGATCGTTCTCATCGACGAGTTAGCTCACACCAATATCGAAGGCAGTAAGCACCGCAAGCGATACGAAGATGTTCTTGATATTCTCGCGGCGAATATCGATGTGCTTGCGACAATGAATGTCCAACACATCGAAAGCGTTGCACCCACGGTGCAGAGCGTCACCGGGATCCAGATTCGCGAGACCGTGCCTGACTGGCTCGTTCAGCGCGCCGACGAGATCGTCATGGCCGATCTCACCCCCGAGGCCCTGCAAACTCGAATGCGGCGCGGTGATATTTACGGAGTTGATCGTGCCGAAAAGGCCCTCGCCAACTTCTTCCGCCGCGGCAACCTCATCGCCCTTCGTGAATTAGCGCTGCAGCATGTCACCAAAGCCGTAGACCGCACCCTCACTGCCTATATGGATGCAAAGCGCATCCAGGAGCACTGGGCCGTTCGAGAGCGGGTTGCCGTCTGCATCAGCTCCAACAGCGCCTCTCAAATACTGATTACCCGCGGCGCGCGGATATCGGAAGGCGTCGGAGGCGAACTCTTCGTCCTGCACATCGACACAGGCAGCAGCGATGAAGAACAGAGCACGCTTGCCGCGAACATGCAGTTCGCACGCAACCTTGGAGCACAGGTAACTACCATCAAAGGCACGAGCGTCGCGCACGCGGCAGCCGAGTTTGTTCGCGAAAAACGCATCACCCACATCATCTTCGGCAGAACCGCGGTCAGCGGTTTTCGCAAATATCTTTACTACTGGGCAATTCAACACTTCCTCTCAGAAGCGCCAAGCGTGGACGTCCATATCGTGACACAGCATCGGGAGCGGGAATGAAGTCGATCGATCGGGGCCAACCAGCAAAGATACTTATTGTGGACGATGAGCCGCAAATCATCCGAGTGCTCCGCACCGCGCTCTCCACGCAGGGCTATGTAATTCGCATCGCAGGCAATGGCGTTGAAGGTGCGGATATCGCTCTTGAGTGGAAGCCGGATCTAATCATCACCGATGTCTCTATGCCAGAGATGAATGGGGTAGAGCTCTGCCGGGAACTTCGCACCAACTCCGATGTACCCATCATTGTTCTCTCAGTCCGCAATAACGAGCGCATGAAGATTGAGGCGCTCGACGCCGGTGCTGACGATTATGTGACCAAGCCATTCAGCATTCAGGAATTGCAGGCTCGTGTCCGCGCCCAGCTCAGGCGCAACCTGAGCGAAGCCCGCGAAGTGCAATCCATCATCGATCTTGGCGACTTTCGCATCGATATCCCGCAACATCGCGTCACCGTCCGCGGTAACGATGTTCATCTCACGCCAAAGCAGTTCGATCTTCTGGTTTATTTTGCGCAGCATGCAGGAAACGTGCTGACCCATCGCGCACTCCTTCAGGCAGTATGGGGTGTCAACGCCGACCAGCCGGAGTATCTGCGCGTCAGCATTGGCCAGTTGCGAAAGAAAATCGAAACATCCGAAGAACCCCGGTATATTCTCACCGAGCCATGGGTCGGCTATCGCTTTCGTCCTACCGGCAGCGACGACCTGTAGCCATCTTTACGAACTCTTTATAAATTCCCTACGGACTCTTTACGGCAAACTCGATGAAATAGCTCTGGGGCATCAGGAATAGGCCCCAGGAGAGTTTTATGCTGAGCCTCTTGTGTGGCGTGGCCACTTACATCGTGACATTTGCTCTCATGATGTTTTGCCATCGTTACCTGAAGGCTCGGCGAAACGCCAAGCGAGGTTCTTCGCCAACGCGTAGGCCAAAAGAAAAGACCAGATTCGATTCAGATAGGTTCTGCTTCCTCCTGTTATGTGTCGCACTTGCATTCGGGAAGGCAGCAACACGTCCGTAGAAGTTTTATATAGTCCGCTCAAGTAGCGGACTGGATTACAGAAAGGAATTGCCCATGTGGGACCTCGGATGCATCGCAGCAAGCATAGCCTTCTTCGCCATCGCCATACTCTACCTCTTCGGTTGTGGACGTCTCGATTTCACGGAGCGCAAATAAATGCTTGAAACTCTCTTTCTCTCGCTCGTCTCTCTCGCTCTTTTCGTCTATCTCGTCTATGCGCTTCTGCGCCCCGAAAAATTTTAAAAGGGAAGTGCTTCAATGACCGCTAACGGCTGGCTACAAATCTTCTTCTTCTTCGCTCTCGTCCTCATCTGCGCGAAGCCTCTCGGCATCTATATGGCCCGCGTCTTTGAGCGCGAGCGCACCTTTGCAGATCCTCTCCTGCGCCCATTCGAGCGCCTCATCTATCGCCTTACAGGCATCGACGAAACACACGAGATGGGCTGGAAAGAGTATGGCGCCGTCATGCTGCTTTTCAGCCTCGTGACCATGCTGGCCACCTACGCAATAGAAAGGCTGCAACACTTCCTGCCACTCAATCCGCAGCACCTTGCGGCAGTGGCACCCGATCTCGCCTTCAATACGGCTGCGTCCTTCACGACGAATACCAACTGGCAGTCCTATGTCCCCGAGGCGACGATGAGTTACCTCACCCAGATGGCAACTCTCGCATATCATAATTTCTTTTCTGCGGCGGTCGGCATAGCGCTGGCCATTGCCTTCATACGCGGCATCGCGCGTCGCGAGTCGAAGACCTTGGGCAACTTCTGGGTCGACACCACGCGCGCATCCCTATGGGTGCTTCTGCCCACCTGCTTCATCTATGCCCTTCTTCTCGTCTCTCAGGGCGTCATCCAGAATTTTCGCCCCTATGATCAGGCGAAGCTTGTTCAGACGCAGACGGTTACGACCACTGGCACAGATGGCAAGTCCACAACGCAGACTGTGACGACGCAAAACATCGCACAAGGCCCGGTCGCATCGCAAGAAGCCATCAAGATGCTTGGCACCAACGGCGGCGGCTTCTTCAACACCAACAGCGCTCATCCATTTGAAAATCCCACACCATTTTCAAATTTGCTGGAGATGTTATCCATCTTTCTTATCCCTGCCGGACTGACCGTCACCCTGGGCAGAATGGTGCGGTCCCCCGCCCATGGATGGGCCGTATTTGCCGCCATGTCTGTGCTCTTTTTCGCTGGTGTTGTCATTGCCTACCATGCTGAGGCAGCGCCAAACCCGTTGCTGCACACCGCGACGATGCACATTGATCAACACACAACCGCGATGCAACCCGGCGGCAATATGGAAGGCAAGGAAGTCCGCTTCGGCATTGCCAACTCCGCTCTCTTTGCCACCGTCACCACCGACGCCAGTTGCGGAGCCGTCAACGCCATGCACGACTCCTTCATGCCCCTCGGCGGTCTCGTCCCTCTAGTGAACATCATGCTCGGCGAGATCATCTTCGGGGGTGTCGGATCGGGCATGTACGGCATGTTGATCTTCGTCATCCTCTCCGTCTTTATTGCAGGCCTGATGGTCGGACGCACTCCGGAATACCTCGGCAAAAAGATCGAATCCTTTGACGTCAAAATGGCCATGCTGTACGTTCTCATCTTTCCTCTCTCCATCCTCGGCTTCACCGCAATTTCATTGATGATGCCGAACCTCGGACTCTCCGCGCTCGCCAACACCGGTCCGCATGGCCTCTCCGAGATTCTCTACGCCTATACCTCGGCCACCGGCAACAACGGTTCTGCATTCGCGGGCCTCAGCGCTAACACGCATTGGTATAACTTATCGCTCGCCGCGGCCATGCTGATCGGTCGTTTCCTGATGATTGTCCCCATGCTCGCTGTCGCAGGCAATCTCGCGAAGAAAAAGCTGGTGCCTCCATCGGCCGGAACCTTCCCGGTGCATACACCCCTTTTCACTGTACTTCTGGTCGGAGTCATCCTGATCGTCGGCGCCCTCACCTTCTTCCCGGCGCTCTCACTCGGACCTCTCCTCGAGCACTTGCTCCTGCAAGCCGGAAAAACCTTCTAAGCGAGAAAGAAAGAGATCATCATGGCAAATACACGTAAACGCTCTCTCTGGGATACAAAAATCGTTCGCCGCGCTTTGGTCGATGCGCTTGTCAAGCTCAGTCCGCGAACCATGATGAAAAATCCCGTCATGTTCGTGGTCGAGATTGGGAGCGTCATTACATCGATCTATCTCTTCCGCGACATTGTTGCTCACAATCACACCTTAGGCTTCGACCTGCAGATCACTCTCTGGCTGTGGTTCACCGTGCTCTTCGCCAACTTCGCCGAAGCAATGGCGGAAGGTCGCGGCAAAGCGCAGGCCGATGCTCTGCGCCGCGCCAAATCTGAGACCACAGCAATGCGCCTTCTGCCAAACGGCAAGAGCGAAGAGGTCGCCAGCTCTCAGCTTCGTGCCGGAGATCTCGTCTTCATCATCGCTGGCGGCATGATCCCCGGCGATGGCGAAGTCATCGAAGGCGTAGCATCCGTAGACGAATCCGCTATCACCGGAGAATCTGCTCCTGTCATCCGCGAGGCTGGCGGTGACCGCTCCGCCGTCACAGGAGGCACACGCGTTCTCTCCGATCAGATCAAAGTGCGCATCACCTCCAACCCCGGAGAGACTTTCCTCGATCGCATGATCGCTCTCGTCGAAGGCGCCGAGCGCCAGAAGACGCCCAATGAGATCGCGCTCAACATTCTTCTCGCTGGACTCACCATCATCTTTCTGCTCGCGGTCTTCACCCTGCAGCCCATCGCGATCTATTCCAGTGCTCCACAGACTGTCTTTGTCCTCATCTCGCTGCTCGTCTGCCTTATTCCAACAACAATCGGTGGCCTGCTCTCTGCTATCGGCATAGCAGGAATGGACCGCCTCGTTCAGCACAACGTCCTTGCCATGTCCGGTCGCGCCGTAGAGGCTGCTGGCGATGTCAATACATTGCTGCTCGACAAGACCGGAACCATCACTCTCGGCAATCGTCAGGCAGCGGAGTTTATCCCCGCACCTGGCGTCAGCAAAGATCAACTCGCCGACGCGGCACAGCTCTCATCGCTTCCCGACGAAACCCCGGAAGGTCGCTCCATCGTCGTCCTCGCCAAAGAGCTCTATGGCCTGCGTGGTCGCGAGTTCAGCGAGCTGCAGGCTGAGTTTGTTCCCTTCTCCGCGGTCACTCGCATGTCAGGAATCAATCTCGATGGTCGCATCATTCGCAAAGGCTCTACCGATGCGATTGCAGCCTTTCTCAAAGAAAACGGCGGCAGCCTCCCCGACGAAGTCCGCGCAGCCGTCGAAGTGGTCGCTCGCAGCGGAGGCACGCCACTCGTCGTCGCCGAAAACCGTCAAGCCCTCGGCGTGATCCATCTCAAAGACATCGTCAAAGGCGGCATGAAGGAGCGCTTTACCCAACTCCGCTCCATGGGCATCCGCACTGTCATGATCACCGGTGACAACCCTCTCACCGCTGCTGCCATCGCGCGAGAGGCAGGCGTCGACGACTTTCTCGCCGAAGCCAAGCCGAAAGACAAGATGGATCTCATCCGCCGCGAACAGGCAGAAGGCAAGCTGGTCGCCATGACCGGTGACGGCACCAACGACGCACCGGCCCTCGCACAGGCGGACGTAGGCGTCGCCATGAACACCGGAACCCAGGCCGCCAAAGAGGCAGGCAACATGGTCGATCTCGACTCCAACCCAACCAAACTCATCGAGATCGTTGAGATCGGCAAGCAGCTCCTCATGACACGCGGGGCGCTCACCACCTTCTCCATCGCCAACGATGTTGCCAAATACTTCGCCATCATCCCCGCGATGTTCGCCGCAACCTTTCCGGTGCTCAACGCGCTCAACATCATGCACCTCAAGACGCCACAGTCGGCCATCCTTTCGGCCGTCATCTTCAACGCGCTCATCATCGTCGGTCTGATACCGCTCGCATTGCGAGGCGTCGGCTACAAAGCCATGTCAGCCGAGGCGCTTCTCCGCCGCAACCTGCTCATCTATGGAGTCGGCGGCATTGTCGCTCCCTTCCTCGGCATCAAGCTCATCGACATTGTCATCACGGCCATTCATCTGGCTTAAAAGGATCACTATGCGCCGCCATCTTATTACTGCGATTCTCTATACCGTCGTCACCACCATCATCTTTGGCGTGATCTATCCATACGCCGTAACCGGTGTCTCGCAACTCCTTTTCAAAGACAAGGCAAACGGACAATTGATCTATCAGCACGGCCAGCTTGTCGGCTCTCGCATCATCGGACAGACCTTCTCCGTTCCGGGCTATTTTCACTCTCGTCCCTCAGCCGCCGGCAACGGCTACGATGCAGCAAACTCCAGCGGTTCGAACTATGGCCCCACCAACAAGAAGCTGATCGACCGCATTGCCGGGGATGCAGCCACGGCGCAGACAGACCATCCAGATGCCGAGGTTCCCGTCGATCTCGTCACAGCATCCGGTTCCGGCCTCGATTCCGACATCACACCTGCTGCTGCGGAGTTTCAAGTTGCACGCATCGCCCGTGAACGTAACCTTGACGTAGGCGTCGTCAGGCAGCTCGTAGCCAAGCACACTCTAGGGCGGCAGTTCGGCTTTCTCGGCGAGCCGCGGGTCAACGTTCTCGAACTCAACCTCGATCTCGATGCGAGAGCGCCCATCGCTGCAAAATGAAAATCGAGAACGCAAGGCCAGCGATGCTCGTTGCAAACCACATGAGATTACGCGCGCTTCCGCACTACCCATGTGGTCATACAACGAGCACCCTGCACCACCGTAGTCTTCAAGGGGTCCACCAGTTCCCCGTCTAACTCTTTCGTCAACTGCATCAGCAACGCTTCGTCCACCAGATACCACTCCATTCCGCTCGACATCAGGAACCTCCGGCCAGCGATTAGCTTAAAAGAGTGGATGGGATCGGTCCCAATCGTTGAGGCCAGGCGGCAGAACAGCATCCCGCCGGGTCGCAGCCTGCGCCACATCGAATACACCATCGCTTCAAAGTGAGCATCGTCCCGCGCAAAGTGCAGCACCGCGTTCGAGATGACCACATCCACAAACTGATCCGGAAATGACATCGCCTCGACCGTCTCCACGCGGAAGTTCTCAGCCGGAAGATTCGGTGCCAGCTTCGATGCCACGGAACGCAGATGCTCTATCGCTTCGGCGCTCGCATCCACGGCAAACACCTCGTAGCCTTCGCGCAAAAGGTACACCAGATTACGGCCCCCGCCACAACCTGCATCGAGCACCTTCATTCCAGGAGCGATATTTCCCCGCAGCAATTGGTCGAATAGATAGATGTCAATGTTGCCGAACTGCTCCACCAGCTTCGTCATGGAATTCCCACCGGCTAAACCCGCGCCGGAACCTTCGCCTTCAACCGTTCCACCACCATGGGAGGCACCAGCGCCGTTACATCGCCGCCCAGTTGAAAGACCCCTTTGATCAGCCGCGAACTGACATAGGTGTACTTCTCTGCCGGCATCATGAATAGCGTTTCCAGCTCGGGATCGAGCTTGCGGTTCATCATCGCCATCTGAAACTCGTACTCGTAGTCCGAGATGGCTCGAATCCCCCTGAGCACGGCCTTGGCACCCTGCTGACGGGCAAACTCCACCAACAGGCCATCGAAGGTCATGACCGACACATTCTTGAAACCCGCCACCGCTTCGGTGATCATCTCTTCGCGCTCGGGAACAGTAAACAGCGGCGTGCCCTTCTCGGAGTTGCGCAGGATTGCCACGACCAGATGGTCCACAATCTTGGCTCCTCGCGCAATCAGGTCAAGGTGTCCGTTCGTAAGCGGATCGAAGGTTCCGGGATAAATCGCCTTTACAGTGTGCATACCATCCAAAGCATACGTTGCCGTCGTCTTTCAGGCCAAATGTGCCAGACACAAAGTGGAGCGGCAAGAAAGCACGTCATCTCGACCGGAGCGCAGCGCAGTGGAGAGACCCCTGTATTTCGCCTTTGCTGTTGCCTGTTTTCACTCACTGCCGCCCAAACAGTCTTAAGAAGATACCGGCAGCTAAAGAGCTGCCGGTATCTTCTTAACTTTTTCTGGCAATCATTTCTTGCCGCGAACGATGTCCTTTGCCTGCGCCTCGCCATTGGCCGGAGCAGCAGGAATCTCAACATCGGAGCTGGCACCGGAGATTCCGAGCTTTTTGCGCAGTTCGGTATCCACGCGGCCAAAAACTTCCTTGTTCTCCTTGAGGAAGTTGCGGACATTCTCGCGGCCTTGGCCGATACGCTCGCCCTGATAGCTGTACCACGCGCCGCTCTTGTCGACGATGTTGTGCAGCACTGCCAGATCGAGCACATCGCCTTCGCGGGAGATGCCTTCGCCGTAAAGAATATCGAACTCGGCGTCGCGGAACGGTGCGGCCACCTTGTTCTTCACGATCTTTACCTTGGTCCGCGAGCCAACCACACTATCGCCGTCTTTCACCGCGCCAATGCGGCGGATATCGATACGGACGGAAGAATAAAATTTCAGCGCCTTGCCGCCAGTCGTCGTCTCCGGGTTGCCGAACATCACGCCGATCTTCTCGCGAATCTGGTTGATGAAGATCAAACAAGTCCGCGACTTCGACACCGTTCCCGTCAGCTTGCGCAGCGCCTGGCTCATCAGCCGCGCCTGCAGACCCATGTGCGAGTCGCCCATCTCGCCATCGAGTTCGGCCTTTGGAACAAGTGCCGCCACCGAGTCGACCACCAACACATCAATCGCATTGGAGCGGACCAGCGCTTCGACGATCTCCAGCGCCTGTTCGCCATAGTCGGGCTGGCTGACCAGCAGGTTGTCGATGTCCACACCGAGTTTACCCGCGTAGGCAGGGTCGAGCGCGTGCTCGGCGTCCACAAACGCAGCCAGGCCGCCAGCCTTCTGCGCCTCTGCAATAATTTGCAGCGTAATCGTCGTCTTACCCGAAGACTCCGGCCCAAAGATCTCGATGACGCGCCCGCGAGGCACGCCGCCTACACCCAGCGCGGCGTCAAACGAGATCGACCCGGTAGAGATGACCGAGATCGGCACCACGTCCTTCGACCCCAGCCGCATGATCGAACCCTTGCCAAACTGCTTCTCCAGCCCCGCAAGGGCCAACTCTATTGCTTTGCTGCGGTCATCTGCCACGTATATCTCCTCGGGTAAAGTTCAAGCCGGATTCTAGCATCTAAATTAGAAAAAGCAAATAAAAGGCGAACGCCGGTCTTCCTGCCGCTTCCCCAAAGTCGTCCCGACGCTAGTTTTCAGAGGGCATCTCGACGTGATCGACGACCAGGGTCTCGACCGGACCTTTTGTTGCCTTGAGCTTCAGTCCGAGCTGCTCCTGCAAGGCCGTATAGATCGACGGCCCGGCGTTGGCCTCTGAGCTGGGAACCGTATCCGAGGACCACTTCATCGCAACATCGAAGTTGCCCGCAAGCCCAGTCTTATCAATCACGGGGCGATGCACCTGGCCTTCCAGGGAGCTCGCCAAAGACGCCATGCTGATGCCATGCGCGGTAAGCTGAACACCGCGATCGCTGCCTTGAATGCTGGTGCCTGTATCGTTGCCCTTTTGATCTGCCGAGCGTTTGAACTTCGGGCCGTTGGAGACGACGACCAGCTCGAAGACGGGAAGAATTCTGGTCTCGATGCGGGCCTTCAACTGAAAGCGCTCGGCAAGAATAGGCAGCATCATCGATCCCCGTTGCCGTCCGGTCAGCTTCCGGATCGCGGCTGCGTCGGGTTCGACGATCTTCGCCATCACATCGAAATGCGCGGAGTCGATCGGTCCCGGCACTCCGGAGATCAAATCTTTCCTGATGCCATAGGCCTCTTCGAGAAGGCCCTTCACCGTGATGTTCTTAGCGTTGTAGGTGTCCATATTGGACTCAATGTCTAACGAGCCGCTGCCGGATTTATTCGGCTTGATGGCGACCACATCGTACGCAGGAAGCTTCGCGACTGCACTCGCAGGAGGTACCGAACCACTCTGTCCCCACGCACTCGACATGGCGACGGATACGGCAAGAGCGAGCAGCAGAAGCCCTCTCCTGCTATCCGGCTTGTATGCGACACGTTCGGTCATTCTCTGGGCCATCTTCTCTCGAATGAACATCCCCTACCGTTTGAGCAGATCGATTGGCTCATTCACATCTTCGATCCTGAAGTGCCCGGCGAGCGCTGGATGCCGCTTTTCCACCGCCTTGTACATCTCCCAGGCGATGCGGCGATAGCTGAAGTGGCCCGCAACGCCGGAACGGAGTTCAGAGATATAAAGTACCTCGGCGAAGTCCATCTTGAACATGGATCGGCAACGAGTGCCCAGCGGAAGAACGTACTGAGCCGACTGCGCCGCCTCGAGAACGCCGGAGTCGCGAAGTTGACGATAAGCCGCAAAGGCTGCGTCCATAGCGGCGTTGTAGGGAGCTTCGAGGTTAGCTTCAGCGAG
Source organism: Granulicella sp. L56 (assembly GCF_009765835.1). Taxonomy (NCBI): domain Bacteria; kingdom Pseudomonadati; phylum Acidobacteriota; class Terriglobia; order Terriglobales; family Acidobacteriaceae; genus Granulicella; species Granulicella sp. L56. Next base: position 1,245,205 of record NZ_LMUS01000001.1, read on the forward strand.
GCTGGGCTGACCGGGGCAAGTTGGCTCTTCGTAGCCGTGAGCGTCGGTGAAGGCTTGCAGGAGCTGGACGCAGCGGCGGTGGCGGTGCATGTCACGGAAGCCGCCGATGTCCATGAGGATGTCGAAGCGGAAGCTGTGCCCAGAGCTGAAGGCGCGAAGCAGCTCGTCATGCGGGCCGCGATGTTTGGTGCCGAGAGCCAGCAGCTCGGCGCGGCGAGCTTCAGGCAGCGCGGCGACATGGCTGCGGAGCTGGCGATAAGAGTAGTGGCAATGCGGATAGAGCAGCGATGTGGCCAGCTCAACCTCGAGCGGTTCTGCATCGTCGAGCAAGTCGACCACCGGCGCTGGATCGATGGGCTGATTGGCCATCAGCTCGGCGGCTGCCGCAATCAACTCCGTTCGGCTGGCGGCTTGATACTGGTTTGCGGTGGCGTATTTGACCAGCGTGGGAGCGGTCTTTACGGGACGGAGAAGAGCTTCGGTGAGACGGTCGCCGCAGGTCGCATCGACCGAGCCGATCTCGTCGCAGAGCACCTTTGCGGCGCTGTGCTGGACGTTCCACGCTGGCTCAGTGGCGGCGATGCGCAGCTTCTCGGCGATCTGGCGGATCTCGGCGTGCTCGCTGGTGAGCAAGCGCGAGACCTGCGTCTCCAGCGTGCGTGCGTTGACGATCTGGCCGAGCGAGGTGTTGGTCGCAAGCGGCAGCAAATAGCGAGCTACGTCGAAGGCGCGTGCCTTGAGCGTGCGCTCGTAGGCTTCGGGTTTCATCTCCTCGGGCCGCGCAATGGCGGACTTGAGGGCTTCGAGCATTCCCGCGCCGATGCTGTCGTAGGCGGCGAAGAGGGCTTCGACGGCGGCGGTGAACTTCGGCGTCTCTGCGCCGAGGTCGGGCGTAAACCAGCCGGAGCGGCGGAAGTTCTGGTAGCGCGTCGAACGTTCCTGTCCGTCCCAGCGCTGTTCGTCGACCAACGCGATGGCGGCGAGCAGCGAGAGGGGCTCGATGGCGAAGGGAATGTGCGCGAGGTCGGCGATGGAGCGATGACCGTATTGGAAGTAGAAGGTGTTGAGGAACTGCTCGGCGCGCTGCGAGCTGATCTCGGCCAGCGACTCCTTCATGGTGAGCGAGGAGCGCGAGTATTTGGCCATCGCGTAGGCGAGGACTTCAGGATCTGCTCCGTGGATGGCGTAGACGTCTGTTTCGGAGGGCTTGGTCGCGTTCTCTGACATGGTGAAACTCAGAATACTTCACCCTGGGCACCAAGCCACAATCAGGCATCTATCTTATTGATGACAAATATCCTTGACACGACAGACCATCGGCCTTATCCACTTCCTGCCGGACACTGGCGCATGGCACAGCGCTGGAGCGATCTGCTGTTTGCGCATTGGCCGGTTGCCGTCGAGGAGATCGCTGCTCTGCTTCCGCCGGGGCTTACCGTCGACAGCTTCGACGGATATGCATGGGTAGGCGTTGTACCTTTCTGGATGGATCGGGTGCGGACGCGAACCGCTGGCGAGAGCACGATCGTCGTTCCGACTACAGGCCACTTCTGCGAGTTGAATCTGCGGACCTATGTTCGCTCGAAGGTGACGGGACTGCATGGCGTGTTCTTCTTCTCGCTCGATGCGGCCAGCGTATTGGCTGTTCTGGGTGCAAGGGTGCTTTTCCATCTGCCGTACTTTCTGGCCAGCATGCGGCGGCAGATTAGAACCAATGGCGCGATTGCGTACGAGAGCAGACGTCTGCTGACTCATCGCAGCGCTCGCTTCCGGGCGCGGTATCGCGGACTGGGAGAGGTTGCGGCTCCATCTGCTGTTGGCACTCTCGAACATTTCCTCACCGAGCGGTATTGCTTGTTCACCTCGCACAAAGGGCGCGTGCTCGTGGGAGATATTCATCATCTTCCGTGGCCGCTCGAGGCAGCGGAGGCCGAGATCGAGATCAACGAGCTGCCCGCAGCGCATGGGATTGCATTGCCAAACCGCGCTCCGGTGCTGCACTTCGCGAGAGAACTGCATGTGTACCTCTGGCCGTTGCGCGAAGATCAGGCGACCGCTTTCGTATAATGCGGTAGCACCGACATACGGAGGTTCATGAGCATTCTCGCTGGTCGCATCGCACTGATTACAGGAGCATCCCAAGGAATTGGGCGCGCCTGCGCGCTGGAGTTGGCCAAGGCTGGAGCAACGGTCGCGCTGGCTGCGCGAAACGTGGAGAAGCTAGCCGAGGTTGCCGCTGAGATTGCTGCTGCGGGTGGAACGGCTCAGGCTTTTGCACTGGATGTTGCCAGCGAAGAGTCGATCAAGGAGTGCGCCAAGGCAGTGATCGCTCAGTTCGGCGCGGTTCATATTCTGGTGAACAATGCGGGCATTACTCGCGACATTCTTTCGATGCGGATGAAGCGGAAAGACTGGGACGACGTGCTGACGACGAACCTGACCGGCTCATTTTTGATGACGCAGGCGGTGATGCAGTCGATGGTGAAGGGCCGCTGGGGCCGAATCATCAATGTCGCCTCCGTCGTGGGCGAGATGGGCCAGGCAGGACAGGCCAACTATGCCGCGTCGAAGGCCGGCCTGATCGGGCTAACCAAATCGCTGGCGCGGGAGCTGGCCAGCCGGACAATTACGGTAAACGCCGTCGCTCCGGGATACATCGAGACGGCGATGACTTCCATCCTGACCGATGCCCAGAAGGCTGCCATGACCGAGCATATTCCGCTAGGCCGGGTTGGGACGGATATCGAGATCGCCCATGCGGTTGCGTTCCTGGCCTCGGAGGAGGCTGCATATATCACCGGGCATACGCTGGACGTGAACGGCGGGATGCACATGGGGTAGGTACCCCCTCCCCCGGTGTACTTTTAGCCCCAAAGTCTTGATTCCAGAGACTTTAAAATTCAAAGTCTTGATGTAAAACGACTTACGTTCAAAACATTCTATCTAAATGAGTTAGGCCCAGCAATATCCGCTGGGCCTTGTTTCTGTACCACTTCCATTCTAGTGAATGGAGTGGAGCTGTTTTGCAATCGCTATTTCGTTTATTTTGTTTGGGTTAGGTGGTTTTGGGGCTTGACAGGGATTTTGCTGGGGAATTTGGTGGTTTAGGGACAAAACAACAGCGATACATAGTCGTTTCGCCCTGCGTGCCGCACCTAAAACAAGAGGGTTTGGCCTAATGGTGTGCTACCTTGCTATGTAGTAATCTTCATAGCAAGATTCGACGATGTCAAGGGCGACAGGCCTAGAGAGCCCGAGTGTAAGCCAAATTGCAATCGCCCATCGTTTCGAACGAGGTCCGATCATGAATGAAGCCACTGCGATTCCCGTTGTACCTGCGTTCTCTGGGGACACTCTCGCGCCTGCAGGAACAACTCCTGTGGCTGTGCGCTGGACGCCTCTCGGCCGTTTCGGTTTTCGCTTCGCCTTCTGCTATCTCCTGATCTACGCGTTCGGCTGCTGCGGCACGCTGGACCTGCTTCCCCAAATTGGGAGCTATATCTCCTGGGGGCTCGCCTTGGCCGTGTTAAAACCGGCCGAGTGGCTGGTGCAACACCGCTTCCACGTCACCGGCGTCGCCGCGCACCTGCATCCCTCCGGCTCAGGGGATCGCCTCATCGACTGGGTAGCGCTGGGCGTGATGCTTGTCTACGCTTTGGCCGCCGCGCTCCTCTGGACCGCTATAGACAGACGCCGTCTCGAATACCGGACCGCAGCTGCGTGGCTACGTTTCCTTCTGCGCCTCACGTTGGTCTCCGCCCTGGCTAGTTTCGGTTTCGTGAAGCTCTTCCCTCTACAAATGGCTCCGCCGTCCTTAGCTGTGCTCAATGAGCCGTTGGGCAACACTTCGCCCAACACGCTGCTTTGGACACTCATCGCGCTCCACCCTGGCTATGAGATGATCTGCGGCGCCGCTGAGGTCGCGGCAGCGGTCCTGCTGTTTTTTCGCCGCACGGCGCTTACTGGAGCGCTGCTTGCAGGATTCGTCACGACCAACGTTCTGCTCTTCAACGTGTTCTTCGACGTGCCAGTCAAGATCTACGCGGCCCATCTGCTGCTGTTCTCCATCGCCATCACGGTTCCGGACCTGCGGGCCCTGTTCGACTTTTTCTGGCGACGCAAACCAGCCGCCCCCACAGGAATCTGGGTCCCTCCAACCGAACGCCGCAGATTCCGCATCGCTATTGTGGTGGTTGAGCTGATGCTGCTCGCGCACTGTCTACCTTTCGTGCTGATGTCCTACAGAAGAGATGTGCGGCAGCGTGCCAACCTTCGACACCCCTCGCCACTCAGCGGTCAGTGGCACGTCGACTCCGCCACCCTTACGGCTGACGGTCAAACCACATCCAAATCAATTCCTACCGGGGAGGGCCTGCCCGTGATCGACATCTTCCTGGAACCCAGCGGCCACGTCATGCTTCGCGACTCGTCCGGGGTTCTCTGGCGAGCCGATTTCAAGGTCGACGACAAAAAGCACACGCTATATCTGTTCCAAGAGGATCATTCAATCCTCTACAACCTCACCGCGCCCGATCCGGCTCATCTGGTGCTGACGCCGACGGGTGAGCACGCCTCCGCCGATGGTACCTTGCATCTCAGCCGTATTCCGTTGCCCAGCCATTATCCATTGCTCGACCGCGGCTTCCATCTCATCAATGAATGGGGACTGGAGCGTTGAGCAAGCGATAAGGTCACCTGCACCCGGGTAGCACTGAATAAATGATGAGATTAACGGCGGACTACACTAGGCGACTCTCTGGAAATTGCTGTCCGAGTTATTCCGCCCGCAGCACTACCGCAGGATCGACACTGGCGGATTTTCGGGCCGGTAGAGCTACGGCCAGCGATGCGGCTGCCAATAAGCCGACTGCAGCGATGGTTAACGAGGGCAGGACGCCTCCGCCTACTCCGGCAAATGCGTGGGCCAGCAGGCGCTGCATCAATATGATGACGACGATGCCGACGCCCAGCCCGGTTCCAACCATGCCCAGCATGTCCTTTACGATCAGGCGGGCGATCTGCCAGCGCTGCGCGCCCATGGCCATGCGAATGCCAATCTCGGCCGAGCGCTGCGAGGTGGTGTAGCTGAGCAGGCCGTAGATTCCGATGGCGGCGAGGAGCAATGCCAGCCCGCCAAAGAGCGAGAGCAGCCAGACCAGCAACTGCCGTGCGCCGAGCGACTGGCTCACGAGACTGTTCAGCGTCTCCACGTTGAAGACCGCTACTGTGGAATCCACCGACTGCACCGCGTTTGTCAACGAACTTTGAAATACCTGTGGGTTGCCCTTGGTGCGCACCACGAAGGTCGCCATGGGTGTGGGTTGCTGCTCGAGCGGCAGGTAGATGACGCCTTTGTTTTCATCTACCTCGAGCGAATCGCGGCGCACGTGTCCGACCACGCCCACGATCTCTTTTAGGGGTGCTTTCGGTCCCGGCCCCCAGCGCAGATGAGAACCGAGCGGGTTCTGTCCGGGAAAGTAGGCGCGAGCCAGCACATCATCGATCACGACTACCTGTGGCGTGTCGGCTCGATCTGCTTCTGTAAACCAGCGGCCTCTCATTAATGGAATCTGCATCGTCGCCAGATAGCCGGGCGAGGCCGCCTGGTCGTCGGCATGAGGGCCGGGTTCTCCCGCCTGGAGTGGCTTTTCCTGAATGCTGAAGCTGCCCGACCAGCAACACTGACCGGAGAAGGGCACATACGAGGATGCAGCGACAGCGGCCACGCCGGGCTGCTGCTGGATGCGCGAGAGCACGTCTCTGACGAAGGCTGCCTGTTTCACGCTGTTGTCGCGATAGTCAGTTCCGGTAAGGGTAACCGATCCGGCCAGGACGTTCTCTGAGCGAAATCCGGGATCGACGTGTTGAAGTTGCCGCAGGCTTACGAGGAACATGCCGGTGCCAGTGAGGAGGATGAAGGCGAGAGCGATCTCGGTGCTGACCAGTATGGTCCGCAGCCGCTGGCGCGACGCGCTGTCGGTCACACTTCTGCCGAACTCTCCGACGCGCTGCATCCGCGCCACCTGGATCGCAGGAATGATGCCGGCGAGAAGAGCAGCCAGCAGACTGAAGCCTATGGTCGCCGCCACCAGTCGCGGATTGCTCTGGACGACGAAGCCGTCCGCCAGATGGCTCGGAATCGCGAGCAGAAGGAGCCTGCCGATCAGAGGGCCGGTGAGCACGGCGATGATCGCCGCACCGATCGCCAGCAATACGGTTTCGACCAAAAACTGCGAGGTGATCTGCAGCATGGACGCGCCCAGCGCGGTGCGGATGGCGAGCTCGCGCATCCTTCCCGCGGTGCGGGCGAGCAGCAGGCCCGCCACGTTGGCGCAGGCTATCAGAAGGATGGCGGCCACCACGATGAACAAGGCGAGCAGCGGCTTGCGCAGATCGCCTGCGGCGTCCCTGGTCCAGGGCTGGGCGAACATGCTCCAGCCGGAGGTTTCAGCAAAGTTGTTGTTGCTGCCTCCCTCATTTCTGATCTCCTCCATACGCTTCTGCGCGAGCGCCGCGTTGAACTGCTCGACACTGACGCCGGGCTTGAGGCGGACGGCGCTGTCATATTGCTCGTTGAAGCGTCGGCTCGGCGCATAGTCGTCGGGCGCGAGGCCGACGGGGACCCAGACATCGCGGCTGCGAGGCCAGTCGAAGTCGCTGCGCATGACACCGACGACGCGGTAGGTCTGGCCGTCCATGATCATCGATTTGCCGATAGCATCGGGCTGGCCGCCGAAGATTCGCTGCCACGCCGCGTAGCTCAGGACGACGACATAGTTCGCGCCCTTCTGGTCCTCTTCGGGCGAGAAGACGCGGCCAAGGATGGGCTGTGCGCCGAAGACGCGGAACCAGTCACGGCTGACGGTGGCTGCCTGTAGATGCTCTGTTCCGCCCGTCGTCGTCATGTTGAAGCTTCCCGGCTGGCTGATTGCTGCCGAATCCACCACTTCTGTGAGCGATTGGGCATCCTTGAAGTCAGGCACCGAGACCCCGATGCTGGGCAGGTTCAGTTTCGTATAGCGGGTGTGGAAAGAGACTACTCGCTCGGGTTGGGAGATGCCCGCCGGGTGCAGCAGGACTGCCTGGACGACGCTGAAGATCGCCGTATTCGCACCGACTCCGAGAGCCAGCGTCAGCACTGCCACCACCGTAAACGTCGGAGCATTTCTCAGTTGGCGCAACCCGTAACGAATGTTCCCCAGTATTGACTGCATTCCGTCTTCCCTCCCCTGCGCGATCACAACGTTAGATACGCAATAGAAAGCACGTTGGCTGCCTAAACTGATGGCCGCTATCTCCTTTTGTTGCAATACTGCTTTGCGGAGCGGCCGGCCTGGGCTGTCCGGCTTTGAACATCTCTGGCCGGATTTGGACAGGAGCGCGTCATTTTCGGCGGATAAGCTAGCCTGAGGGATGGGTTTACTGAAGGGATAATAGTTGGCTGGCTAATGTTTCCTGTGGTTCGAAGAGGGGCTGGGGTTCAAGTAAAAGTTAAGGTTTGGCAGGGTAAAGCTCTGTGGATGAACCTGAGCAGGTACGGGAATCTCGTTGAAGGCAAAGATAGGCATTGACCTGCGAGTTGCAGATGTTTACTTTGTGGCTAATGGCTGACATGCAAACTATCTCGAGCGACATGGAGAGCGGGTCCACGGCGGCCCTCTCAATTTCGATGAACATCGGTACGACGATCCGGGGCTACCGTTTGCAGAAGGGCATGTCCCAGGGCGATATCGAAAAACGGACAGGGCTGTTGCGGTGTTATCTGTCGCGCGTGGAGAACGGGCATACGGTGCCGTCGCTGGAGACGCTGCAGAAGATCGCGCGGGCGCTCGATTTGCAGCTCTCGGAGTTCTTTGCCGAAGAGGTCATCGGGCGGGAGATGTCGTCGCTGAACCTGGGCGAGGACGAGATACGGTTTCTGACGCAGGTGCAGCGGTACTCGTCGCATTTGAGCGAGAGCGACCGGAGACTGCTGCTGGCCATGGTGAGGAAGTTCGCGCAGACGACGTTGAGCTAGCGCTTGGGTGCTTCATGCGCTGCCCATTCCGGGGCAATGGTCACCTCTAAATAATCACCATCCTGAAGCTTGAAGAGATCGCGCAGCTTTACGTCTGTGGCGATTTCTATGATGGTCTTCGGATGATCGCCTGTTCCATTCTCATTGGCGTCGGTTCTCAGCAGAAATGCTTTTCTGCCTTGAATGGAGCAGGGGACGATGCTGACGGATACTCTTCCGCCATACTCGGATGCTTCGAGCCGTATGACCTTCTGGGGTAAGGAATAGTCGGAGTCGAGCTTTAGATTCAGGGTTCCGGGATAGAGAACCATTCCGGTTTTGCGCTCGTAGTGGTCCTGAAGCTGGCCGATCCAGTAGGCAAAGCTTCCTACGCCGGAGACGACCTTTCCTCGCAACACCATCGCTGCTTCCTCCATGTTTTCAGGGTCTCAGTGCGGGCTGATTAGTGGAGGTTGGCGATCAAGTAGCCGAAGAGTGCGAGGCAGAAGGCGGCTCCGGCGAAGGTGATCTTCTGGCGCTGGAGGTAGCGGGTGCGGCCGGAGGTCATGCGCGGGATAAGGGGAACTCCCAGGGCGAGACCGGAGAGAAAGCCGCCGAGGTGGGCGAAGTTGTCGATGCGGACGACGGGGACGAAGAGGGTGGCTCCGCCGATGAGCAGGTTGATGGCGGAGAACCAGATGACCGACTTACGCAGCCGTTTGAGCTCGGACCAGGGGATGGGGAGCTTTTTGTTGCTGAGCAGGACGATCAGGATTCCGGCGATGCCGAAGACTGCGCCCGAGGCTCCAGCTCCCACGGAGTTGTCGCGGGTGAGCACATTGATAAAGAGGCTGAGGAGATTGCCCGAGATGCCGGTGAGGAAGTAGACGGCGACCAGGCCGAAGGGGCCCAGCAGCGGCTCGCCTAGAAGGCCGAGGTTCCAGAGGCACCACATGTTGGTGGCGATATGGATCAGGCCGACATGGACAAAGGTAGCCGTGATGAGGCGATACCACTGTCCGTGGAGGATGAGTAAGGGCTGGGCGGCGCCGAAGTGGATCAGGTCGCGGACGGTGGGCTCGCTGGGGGAGACGCCGCGAAGGACCATCCAGAGGTAAACGGCGCAGTTAATTCCGAGCAGAAGATAGGTTCCGGGGGTGACGAGGATGTTCCAGCCACGCTCGCGGGAGTTGGGGCGGGAGCGCTCGCGCTCATAGTCGGGGATGGGGGCGCGCTCGGGGGGGCCTCCGTAGGAGGGAGGAAGGAGTTCGCCTTCTGGTTGTTGGGTCGATGGCATGAGTTGTCTGTTCTACGCTATCGCGGCAAGGGGCGGATTACAAATCGGAAGTGGCGGGAAGGCCTGAAACTGATTTGGAAACAGCAACGGCAAACGGAACCGCAGGTTCTTCGGCTCGTGCTTAGCGCTCGCCCAGAATGACAGTATTGGGTGGAAGGAACCGATCAGGCGGCGTTTTTATGGAAACGCTCGCGGAGATCGGCCGGGATGTGCCTTTGGACGAATTCGCCAAGGAAGCCGGGCAGGGGGGTGGCGATGGCCACCAGAATCCAGATGAGGGTGGAGAAGACCATACCGGCCACGGCTACCGCTTCGAGAGAGATGGCGACGGCGTGGGTCTGGGTAAGGCGGACGTGCAGCGTGAAGATGTGGGTGATGAGCTCGACCCGGTGGATGACAACGGCTGCCAGAAGAAAAGCCAGGATAGAGAGGGTGCTGACGGCAATGAGAAGCACGTCGATGGAGCGGGCGACGGTCTGGCGACGGCGGCAGTGGGCGCACTCGACGAAGTGCTGCTCGTAGTCGGTGCGCATGGCCGGAGAGAGGGCCGAGATGTCATAACGCCACCCGGAGAGAATATTCCCTACGACCTGATCAGTGCAGGAAGATGAGTGCTGGCGGCGATTGCTGGGGAGATCTATCGCGGATTTTTCCATTTTTTATATTAACTTCATTCTAACTTGTTAGATAGCGAATGGTATTAGAAAGATTTATTTAGGGGTAATGGATTTGAGGCTATTTGGCGGAGAAGAAAAGGCAAAACTATAAAGTAATTGGCTCGAGCGGGGCAGATTGCATGGCGAGCAGAAGGCGGTTGCCTAGCAGCTTGGGGTGGCTGGCGAGGGCCTGTTCGGCGGCGATCCGGGCCAGCTCGGGAGCATTGTTGGACTCGGAGAGGTGGCCAAGAACGATGTAGGAGGCGCCGCCATCGTAGTCGGTGGAGAGGAACTCGGCCGTGGCGTGGTTCGACAGGTGGCCGACGCGGGAGAGGACGCGCTGCTTGACCGACCAGGGGTAAGGGCCGTCGCGGAGCATCTCGAGGTCGTGGTTGGACTCGAGCAGGAGAGCGTCGATGCGCTTGAGCGCTGCCTTGACGTTGGGAGGCATATAGCCGAGGTCGGTCGCGACGGCCATACGGAGCCCTTCGGCGGCGAAGACGAAGCCGCAGGGGTCGGCGGCGTCGTGGGGGATGGTGAAGGGGGTGATGTCGAGGTCGCCGATCGAGAAGCTGGTGCCAGAGTGGAAGTACTCCACCGCTGGAAGGTGAGCTGGGTTGGATTTGGCGGTGGGAGCCGGTTCACAGAGATCGGCGGAGACTTGATCTGGAGCTGCTTCGGCGGCGATATCCAAGTTGCCATCCAGATTGCCCTGAGTGACGGCGGCAGCGCGGACCTCTTTTTCCTGCTGGACGTGATCGAGCCACTTGGCGTAGGTCATGGTGGTTCGGGGAGTGACCATGCGGACCCAGGCGCGGTGGGTGGGCTCGGTGAGGTAGACGGGGATGTTCAGGCGGCGGGCGAGGACGGCGAGTCCGGCTACGTGGTCGATGTGCTCGTGGGTGACCAGGATGGCGTCGAGGGTGGCGGGGTCTTCTCCGGCGAGGGCCATGCGCTTGAGGAGTTCGCGGCAGGAGAGGCCGGCATCGACGAGGACGCGGGTACGGGAGGAAGAGATGACGGTGCTGTTGCCTTTGGAACCCGAGGCGAGCACTGTCATACGCATCATTCGTCTACGATACGCCTGTTGGTTGTGGGTTTTGTGGGTGGATGTGCCGGGGATGGTTCGGGGGGGAAGAACCCACGTCCCAGAGGCGGGACGTGGGGCACCCAATTTCTTGCCGATGCTATTTTTCGCGGAGCGGGGCGAGGAAGTTGACGGTGCTGCGCAGGACGACCTCGTTGTTCTGGTTGAAGGCGAGGGTGCGGGTGCGGACGACGCCGTAGTGTTTGCGCGAGTTCGACTGGCGGACGCCGATGACCTCGATCTCGGTGTGAATGGTGTCGCCGGGGCGCACGGGCAGAGTCCAGCGCATCTCCTCGACCCCGGCGCCGATCATGCCTCCGGCGACGGTGATGTTCTGCACGCGGAGGCGCATGACGATAGCGGCGGTGAGCCAGCCCGAGGCGGCTAGGCCCTTGAAGAAGGAGCCTTCCCCGGCGGCTTCATCGAGGTGAAAGGGCTGCGGGTCGTACTTCTGGCCGAACTCTTTGATCTCTTCCGTGGTTACCTTGGCTCCGCCGATGGAGTGAAACTTTTGACCGACGTAGAAGTCTTCGAAGTAAAGCTCTTGCGGCATGTGTTCTCCCTTGTATCCCCGTTGATGAACTTAGTTATAAATTATCAGGGACTGGGAAATATCGTGCATTGCACGCAGGGAATACGACGACTCTGAATGGATAGACTCAACTGCATGATCGTGTCCGCTGGCAGGATGAAACGCGCTACCTTCCAACTTTTAGCGTGCATTGCAACATGCATCACCGTCATCAATGGCCAGCAAACCAGACCCTCAATTACATTTGCGGTTTCCACGGTCAAACCTAGCCAATCGCAAGGATGGAGGTTGCAGCCCACACTCAATGGGTACACCGCCATGGGCGTATCGCTTTTTCAGATGATTCAGGAAGCTTATGGAATCTACCAACCGGATAGACTCTCGGGCGGCCCTGCATGGATTGACGCAAGCAAATTTGACCTCGAAGCGAAGATGGAGGACGCGGATGTGTCTGTTTATCGCGGCCTCACGCTGGAGCAACGCCACCAGATGCTCCAGGCTTTATTGGCAGATCGGTTCAAGCTTGTCGTCCACCATGAACTCAAAGAGTTTCCTGCCTATGCGCTCGTAGTTGCGAAGAGCGGTCCGAAGCTGCACGCGGCGACACTCGAACAGACGACGCCCGACGGCGACATCAAGGGCATCACTGGATTAGTGACACAATCGCAACGAGGCCTTCTTGCGGTGCAGGGATTTTCTATGGAAGGTCTCGCAAGCTTGCTGTCAGGTTATGGCGACGTTGGCCGCAAGGTCGTCGACAAAACCGGCTTGAAGGGTCGCTATGACTTCACTTTGCGATGGGCTCCGAATGACAGAGCGATCACCGCATCCGACGCCTCGGGACCATCTATCTTTACGGCGATACAGGAAGATCTTGGACTGAAACTGGAACCCAGCCGAACCATGCTCGATACCATCGTCGTGGATCATGCCGAGAAACCTACCGAAAATTAGCTCGCGGTACTTATCCTTGCGTCGATACCCCAAGAGTTAATAGGTATAGAAGCCGCGGCCGGACTTGCGGCCCAACCAGCCCGCATCGACCATCCTGATAAGCAAAGGGCAGGGGCGATATTTAGGGTCGCCCTGCGCTTCGTGGAGGACGCGCATGATGTCGAGGCAGACGTCGAGGCCGATGAAGTCGGCCAGCGTGAGCGGCCCCATCGGGTGGGCCATGCCGAGGACGAACACCTGATCGACGGCCTCGGCGGTGGCTACGCCTTCCATGACGGTGAAGATGGCCTCGTTGATGAGCGGCATCAGCACACGGTTGGAGACGAAGCCTGCGGCGTCGTTGACCGCGATGGGAGTCTTGCCGAGGGCTTCGGCGAGCGACTTGACGGTGTCGAAGGTCGGCTGCGAGGTCTGGAGGCCACGGATGACCTCGACCAGAGGCATCACCGGGACGGGATTGAAGAAGTGCATCCCGATGACCTGCGTGGGGCGGCTGGTTTGCGCGGCCAGCTTGGTGATGGAGATGGAGCTGGTGTTCGAGGCGAGGATGGCTTCGGCGGGCAGGATACGGTCGAGGTCACGGAAGAGCGCGGACTTGATCTCGAATTTTTCTGTGGCAGCCTCGATGGCGAGGGTGCAGGCGTTGAGGGCTTCGCGGTCGGTGGTGAGGGTGACGCGGAAGAGGGCTTCGGCTGCCTGCTGCTCAGTCAGCTTTTGTTTGCTGACCTCGCGGGCGAGATTCTTTTCGATGGTGGCGAGGCCGCGGTCGAGGAAAGACTGCTGGAGGTCGCAGAGCAGAACATGGAAACCGGAACGGGCACAGACGTGGGCGATGCCGTTGCCCATGGTTCCTGCGCCGAGGACTGCGATGGTTTGGGGTGGCTGCATAGGCGGTTCTTATCTGACGTTGAAGTGTAGCAGTTGGGGTAGAACAGGCAACTACCCGTGGGTTGAGAGCATCGACCCCACCCTTCGCAAAGTACGCGAAGGATGGGGCACCCGGCGGCAATTGTAGAAGCAAGTACAAAGCCGGTCCTCCCGCTTCGCGGAAGGATGACAAGGTTTTCGGCAGGGGGAGACAGGGGTTCAGGGGACGGCTATGAGCAGGACGGTGGTGTTGTCGTGGCCGCCGTTGTGGTTGGCAGCGGCGATGAGGACCTCGCAGGCCTGGTTGAGGGCGGCCCGTGTGACGGGCGAGGGGATGGCGGCGAGAATGGACTCGATTTCGATGTCGGAGACGTCGTGGGTAAGGCCGTCGGAGGCGAGCAGATAGAGATCGCGAGGCTGGAGGTGGTGGCGCTGAATCTCGGGCTCGATGCCGGGGCGGGAGCCGATGGCGCGGGTAATGAGGTTGCGCATGGGAGAGATGGCAGCCTGCGCGGGGGTGATCTGACCGGCGCGGAGCTGCTCTTCCACAAGAGAGTGGTCGTGGGTGAGCTGTTGCAGATGGCCGTAGCGGAGGCGGTAGCAGCGGCTGTCGCCTACGTGGGCGAGCCAGATGGAGGCGGCGATGTCCGCGACGGGAGCGAGGAGAGCGACCAGCGTGGTGCCCATGCCGGAGAACTTTGAGGATTGGCGGGAGTGCTGGTAGACCGCCTGATTGGCCGCGAAGACAGCGGTGCAGAGACGCTCCTGCGGGCTGACAGCGTGGCTGCCGTTGCCGTTACCGTTGCCATTGCCGGTGGGCAGACGCAGATGGCTGAGGAAGGTCTCGGCGGCGAGGTGGCTGGCGACCTCGCCGGCGGCGGCCCCCCCCATGCCATCGCAGACGACGAAGGCCCCGGTTTCTTCGCAGGTGGCGCAGGCGTCCTCGTTGCCGCGGCGGACGAGGCCCCGGTGAGACAACATCGCGTGGATGAGTTGATTAGCCGACATAGATTCAGTTGAAAATCTTTTGCACAAAACCATACACGGTGAAGCGCCGAAGGCCAAGGCTGGGTTAGTTTAGGGGCTGAGGCAAAGCGACGGATGAACCGGATTGTGCAGGGGGACAACCTCGAAATTTTGCGGGGGATAAAGGCGGAATCGGTGGAGTTGATCTATATCGACCCGCCATTTAATACAGGCAAACGGCAGGCCCGGACGCAGATGAAGACCGTGCAGGATGCGACCGGCGACCGCGTCGGCTTTGGCGGGCGGCGCTACCGGACCGAGGTGTTGAAGGTGCAGGCAGGCGGCTCGGGGTACGGCGACCAGTTCGACGACTTTCTCGGTTTCCTGCGACCCCGGCTGGAGGAGGCCTACCGTGTGCTGTCGGCAACGGGATCGCTGTTCTTCCACATCGACTATCGCGAGGTGCACTACTGCAAGGTGATGCTCGACGAGATCTTTGGGCGTACGAGCTTTCAGAACGAGATCATCTGGGCCTACGACTACGGCGCGCGCGCCAAGAAGCGCTGGCCCGCCAAGCACGACAATATCCTCTGGTACACCAAGGACCCGGAGCGGTACACCTTCAATCTGGAGGAGTGCGACCGGATTCCCTACATGGCCCCCGGCCTGGTGGGAGCGGAGAAGGCGGCCAGGGGAAAGACGCCGACGGACGTCTGGTGGCACACCATCGTTTCGCCAACCGGCAAGGAGAAGACCGGCTATGCGACGCAGAAGCCGCTGGGAGTACTGGAGCGGATTGTGAAAGTCCACTCGAATCCGGGAGAGCTGGTGCTGGATTTTTTTGCCGGAAGCGGGACCATGGGAGAGGCGGCGGCGAAGCATGGGCGCAGCTTCGTCATGGTCGACGAGAGTGCGGACGCAGTAGCGGTGATGGAGAAGCGACTGAAAAAGTACGCCCCCAAGAGAAAGAAGGCGGCTCCGCGCAAAAAGCGATTGAAAACCGATTGAGCCGCCTCTGCTAGTCGAGGTTATTTCTCCTGTTTCGGGAATCGCTGACCAGCACCCGGCAGTATGGGCTTGGGCAGCGAGGAGGCTCCGTACTTCGCCAGGTTGAGCTGGGTTGCGGTATCGGGCAACTCGGGCGACCTTCGACTCGCTTCGTTGAAGCGAAACGTCTCGCTGAGATTGCGGAAGGTGCGTCTACGCCAGGGGCTGATGTTGGGCTCGCGGACGCCGGTAAACTCCTCCAAAAATTGCAGGACAGAGGTATGGTCGAACTGCTGGCTGCATACGTGACCGCCAGTCGTCCAGGGCGAGATGACGATGCAGGGCACACGGAATCCCGCGCCGATAGGGAGACCGTCGATAAACTCAAGCGGCGTGCCCTCAGGGGGAGTGGGCGGCGCGACGTGGTCGAAGATGCCATCGTTTTCGTCGTAGTTGAGGATGAAGGCAGTCTTGGCCCACACGTCCGGATTGGCGGCAATCGCATCGATCTTGCTAGCCACAAAAGCTGCGCCGTCGGCGGGCATGTGGTCCGGGTGTTCCGATTGAAAGCTGGTGGGAATGATCCATGAGACTGCGGGCAGCCTGTCGTTGATGGCGTCATATTCGAACTGCCCTTCCGCGCCGCGCACCATGGCTTTTTGATAGAGCGGCGAGCCGAGGGGCGCGTCCTGAAAGACCTTGAACGTCTCCAGAAGGTTGCAGCCGTAGTTGTCCTGCTGCTGGTAGACCTTCCAACTGATGCCGGCCTTCTCCAGCCGCTCGGGATAGGTCGTCCAGGCGTATCCACCCTCCGGCGTCACGTTGTGGACGATCGGGCCGCCATGCCGTCCCTCGGGATCGATGGTACCGGTCATCCAATACATCCGGTTGGGCCAGGTCGGTCCCAGCAGTGAGCAGTGATAGGCGTCACAGATGGTGAAGGTCTCCGCCAGCGCGAACTGGAAGGGGATGTCTTCGCGCGTGTAGTAGCCCATGCAGTAGGGGCCGTGGAGTCCGTCGGCCTTGCGATGCGCCTGCAACCACTGGTCCATGCGGCCGTTGTTCCAGGCCTCGTGCTGCACCGCCCAGGCGTGGCTGGTGGAGGGGATCTTCTGCGCGCTGGTCGAGCGGGTGTCGAGATGAAACGGCAGCGTATATCCATCGGGGTTGACGATGTCCGGCTGATAAAACACGGATTTGCCGGTGGAGAGTTGCAACGCATGAGGATCGCTGAAGCCTCGGACGCCGGGCAGCGTGCCGAAGTAATGATCGAACGACCGGTTCTCCTGCATCAGCACGACGACGTGCTTGATGTCGCGCAACGAGCTGTGCCGGGGCCGCCACAAAGCCAATGCGCGTTGCAGATTTGGAGGCATCAGGGTCGAAGCGGCAGCGGCAGCCGCGACCTTCGAGGCGCTCTTCAACAATTGGCGGCGGTTGAATCTGGCAGGCGTCACAACAGGTGGAAACTGATCCCTCGTATCACTCATGAATCTGCGATCTTCCCTTCATTTCGAGATGATGCCGACCGTACCAGGCATTGGTGATGCTGACTTCTTTATTGCACCGGACCACATTTGTTCGCAAGCGCAGTAATTTTCCGCCGCTCCGATGGGATTCACCATACCGGAGCAGTATTACAGAATGATGGGCACTCCCTTGGAGCCTCTTCCCTTTTTGCGGCTTACGGCAGGAAGCATCGTAGAATCAGACGATGAAATATCTGGTGGCGTTGCTGGCGTTGGCAGGGTTGGCGGTAAGCGTAATGGGACTTCGGATCCACAACATGGACCCGGCGAAGGCACCTCCTTGTGCCATCAGCGAGCACTGGGACTGCGGCTCGGTGAACCATAGCCGGTTTGCGGTGTTTCCGGCCAAGACGTTCGACGAGGCTCCAGGGAAGATCCATATTCCCGTGGCGACGGTGGGGATTGTAGGCTATGCCCTGATCGCCCTGCTGGCGCTGATGGACCGCTGGTGGCTGGTGTTTGAAGCGGCGCAACTTGGATTCATGTGCGCCTCGTTTTTGAGCTACCTCGAAGCGTTTGTGATGGAGAAGTGGTGCATCTACTGCGTGTGGTCGTGGGGCATTATGACCGCAATTCTGGTGTTGACGATTGGGTGGCTGGTGTATCGGCGGCGAGGCGGAAGAGTGGCCTGGAATCAATAGGGGAATCTATGTGGCCTAAATTGTTTGCACAGTTGTTCGAGCTGCTTCCGCACATCACGCGGCTGGTGCCGATGGCGGATAAATATTTTTCGTCTCGGACGTCCTCAGAGAAGGCCACCGAGGCCGCCATGGTGGCGATGGCCGAGGGCGTGCGCGGCGATCTGGGTCAGGTGACCAAAGCCCATGCCGGGCTTTATCAGCAGTTGCAGGAGCAGAGTGGACAGATCGCGGAGGTCTCCGCTGAGGTGAAGCGCATGGGTGCGGCGCTGGAACGGGTGACGGCGCTGGAGTTGCAGGTGGTGGCTCTGGGGTGGTGGGTGAAGGTTGGGGTTTCGCTGATTGTGGCTCTGCTGGTGGCGGTGATTGTTTTGCTGGTGCGCCGGTAGAGTGGGCACCCAACTTTATTGTGTGTCAACCGGATAGAATCTGAGTATGGGGATTAGCCGGGAACAAGCTCTGGATTGCTTCAACAGCGACGATTTGATTGGGATTGGGATGGAAGCCGATGCGATGCGGCGAGAGCTGCATCCGGAAGGCGTGGTGAGCTATGCCATCGACCGCAGGATCGATGGTGCGACTGCGCCGTTTGAGACGATCTGCGAACAGATTCGGGAGACCGTCGAGAGGGGCGGGACGGGCGTTACTCTGCGCGGAGACCTCGGCACAGAACAAAAGATCGATTGGTACGAGCGGCTGTTCGCTGGAATACGCGAGCAGTTCCCCGCTGTTTGGCTGCACTGCCTTTCGGCGAGCGAGATTCTGGCAATTGCGAATGCCTCGGGGTTGACCGTGCGGGACGCGATCCTGCGGCTACAAGAGGCAGGGCTGGGATCGATTCCGGGAGACGATGCGGGGATTCTCGATGACGCGGTGCAGCAGGGCGGCGCTCGCGGCAAGGCGACGGTGGCAGAGTGGGTCTCAGTGCATCGCACAGCGCATGAGCTGGGGATGCGGACGACTGCCGCGATGACGTTTGGCGCGGGCGAGAGTTTTGAGCAACGGCTGAACCATCTGGAAGTTGTGCGACAACTACAGGAGGAGACGGGCGGGTTTACCGCGTTTGCTCCGGTGAGCTTTCAGCCGCGCAAGGCAGGCGTGAGCGGCTTTGAAGAAGCTACCGCTGTGGAGTATATGAAGACGCTGGCGGTATCGCGGATCGTTCTGGACAATGTGGAGAATGTGCAGGCCGACCTGGAGACGCAGGGGCTGAAGGTCTTGCAGATGGCGCTGCGATTCGGCGGGAACGACGTGGGTTCGGTACCGCTGAATGGGTCCGACGATACGACCGAGGAAGATCTGCGCCGGGTGATTCGCGGCGCAGGGTTCAAGCCGGTGCAGCGGGATACGTTGTACCGGACGATGTTCCTGGGCTAACCAGGTCTGTCGCGGCCTGGATTCGCGTAGAATCGGTTCAATACAGTAACCCCTTGCTGGAGCAGCCTCCTGTCTTCTTTCGTTCAATCGATTCCGTCTACGCTCGCCATGCTGGTGGCTCCGCATGGCTTTGGGCACTATTGGAAGACGCACTACGCCGACAAGACGTTCGAACACCTGTACCGGTGGAACACGTTCGATACGTGCATGTTGATTCCCTACTTCATCGTGATGGTGATCCTGGCGTTCTACGGCATTCACCGATATCAGTTGGTCTGGCTCTATTACAAGAACAAGAAGAACGCTGCGAAATGGGATGAGCCGCCGCGGTGGTTTGACGAAAGCGAGCTGCCGTTTATCACGGTGCAGTTGCCGATCTTCAATGAACAGTTCGTGATCGACCGGCTGTTCGAGGCGGTGTGCCAGCTCGACTATCCGCGCGACCGGTTTGAAATTCAGGTGCTGGACGACTCCACCGACGAGACCCAGGCCGTAGCACGTGAGATGGTGGAGCGGTATGCGTCCGGCGCGATGGGGATGCCGCCGCAGCCGATTGTGTATCTGCACCGGACGAACCGGCATGGATATAAGGCCGGGGCGCTGGATAAGGGACTGGATGTTGCCAGAGGCGAGCTGATTGCGATCTTCGACGCGGACTTTGTGCCTCCGCCGCAGTGGATCAGGCAGGTGGTGCATCATTTTTCTGAGCCGGGGATCGGCATGGTGCAGACGCGCTGGACGCACCTGAACCGGAACTACAGCTTTCTGACGCAGGTCGAGGCCATTTTGCTGGACGGGCACTTTGTGCTGGAGCATGGCGGGCGCAGCCGCGCCGGGGTGTTCTTCAACTTCAACGGCACGGCAGGCATGTGGCGGCGGCAGACGATCGGCGAGGCAGGCGGATGGCAGCACGACACGCTGACCGAAGACACCGACCTGAGCTACCGGGCGCAGCTCGTCGGATGGAAGTTCAAGTATTTGCAGGATGTGGAGTGTCCTGCCGAGCTGCCGATTGAGATGACCGCCTTCAAGACGCAGCAGGCGCGCTGGGCGAAGGGTCTGATTCAGACGGCGAAGAAGATTTTGCCGCAGGTGATGAAGAGCGATGCGCCGTGGCACACGAAGCTCGAGGCGTGGTATCACCTGACGGCGAACATCAGCTATCCGCTGATGATTGTGCTAAGCGTCTTGCTAATGCCGGCGATGATTATTCGAAGCTGGCAGGGCTATCTGCAGATGCTGCTGATCGACTTTCCGCTGTTCATGGCAAGCACTATGTCGGTCTCGACGTTCTATCTGGTGAGCCAGAAGGAGCTGTTTCCCAAGATCTGGTACAAGAGGGTCTTCTATGTGCCGTTTCTGCTGGCGCTGGGCGGCATCGGGCTGACGATTACCAACACCAAGGCCGTGATGGAGGCGCTGTTCGGGGTGAAGAGCGCTTTTGCCCGCACGCCAAAGTATAAGGTGCTCAAAAAGGGCGAGAAGTCGCAGGCCAAGGTCTACAGGAAGCGGCTGGGAATTGTGCCGTGGATCGAGCTGGCGCTGGGAGCCTACTTTGCCTGGACGGTCTGGTATGCGGTGTCTACCGAGAACTTCTTCACCGTGCCGTTTCTGCTGCTGTTCGTGTTCGGGTACTGGTATACCGGGTTGCTGAGCCTGCTGCAGGGCCGGTTTGAACGCAGCGGCAATGCCGGGCAGGAACTGCACGAGAAGCCCTATCCGATTGGGATTTGAGGATGCTTTGGAGCCGCGGTCGAGCCTCAGAGGACAGGCAACAGCAACGGAAAATTACGGGGGGCTTCGGGGCTTCGCTACGCTCAGAATGACAATGCCCTTGATCGCATCTCTGAACCGTTCTCAATCACATCTGTAACCTGTTTTAAGGGACCTCTGATTAAGTCTGTGTTTTGAAGGGGCGGGACTTTAGTGCTGCCGTAAATGCAATCAAATCAACCCGGCTTTAACCGCTGAGGGAATGCTTCGTACCTTAATCAGACCTTCCCTAAATCTTGTACGGAGATACAGAAAGGCCCGGCGAATTGCCGGGCCTTTCTACATTCGGTCCATCCGCCAGTTAGAAACGAATACCGAAGGTGACAGGGATATAAGTCGTCCGCGCGCTGGCTTGGGGGAAGGCGTTGAAGTAGCTGGTTTGTCCGCTGACGTCGTAAGGACGTGGTTTATTGTCGGTCCAGACATAGCGTGCCTCGCCGTAGAGGCGTGTGCCGGACCAGCGGGAGAGCTTATAGGTAAATCCGAAGCCGCCGTTCACGCCAAAGGCATTGCTGTTATACGTGTCGATGGGCTGGTTCGCCTGGTAGGTATAGCAGCCATAGTAAGGATCGCAATATTCGCCGATGGCCGGAGTCGTGAAGACTGTCGCTTTATGGTAGAAGCCGATGCCGCCAGTGACGTAGGCTCCCCAGGTATCAGAGGTGTAGTAGTTGACGATGGGATCGAGCGAAAACGACCAGTCGTGAATGTAGCCGTTGAGCTGAGTAAGAGATCCGCCAGTGGTGGGATCCTGCGCGCCGAGATCGTTGTAGAGGGCGAGCTGGCTGTTGAGAGTGTGGGTCTGGATGCCCAGCTTGTCGTAGTCAAACTGGAGCAGAACGCCAAGGGTCTTGTTGAAATTACGGCCGCCGCCGACCTGGAACTTCCAGCCGGGAGAGGCGTAGTTGTGCGTGCCGCCGCTGGGCAGAATAAAGCCGCCGCCGACCATGAAGGTGTACTTGTTGGAGCCGTCGGGATTGGTGTGGCTATCGGTGTAGTTGGGGCGGCGATAGCGGCGACGCGGCGGAGGCTGGAGGGCAGCGGCGGTGCTCATGTCGAAGCTTTCAATCGGCGCAGCCGTGTCGGAATCCGACGAGCTGGAACTGGAACTCGACGAGGCGAGATCGAGCGGCGCTATTAGGCTGGCCTGAAGATTGAGTGCAGGCTGTGCCGGTGCGGCTGCGATGGCCGGCTGCTGGGCCTGGAGGCCGAGCGTAGCTGCGGCGGTGAAGACGCCGAGGGCCGCGGTGCGAAGAAGGAGGGTGGAAAGGTGATTTTTACTGCTCCTGCTGATCGTCGTCTGCATCTTTAAGGCTCCCTTAGTTCTGCGAATGCTGATGGTTCTGCGAGTTCTTTGTAAATACTTCAACCCGGCTGATGTGCGCTTGTTGTGTAGGACGCTTAAAAATTGGTTTTGGATGAAAAAAGATGGATACGGGCATCCCGTTAGTACAGGATGCCCGTAGATTTAGGTCCGGCCAAGCGCTTTAGTGGATATCGAACTGCTCGGGGTGAAGGCTGGGGTCGGATTTGACGAGGATGGTCTTGCCGGCCATCTCTTCCATCTCCTGCAACCATTTCGTTGAAGATTTAAGCTGCTTGACGACATCGGGGTGGACGCGGAGCATGATGTCGCCGCGGTCGAGGTGCTTCTGCATCTTGCGCATCTCGACGTAGATGTCGTTGCAGACAGTGACCGGCGATTTGACCATGCCGGTGCCCACGCAGACGTTGCAGGTGGTCGAAAGCGTGCGTTCGAGCGACTGCTTGACCCGCTTGCGGGTGATGGCGACCAGGCCGAAGTCGTTGAATTGAAGCACCTTCGACGGGGCGCGGTCGCTCTTGAGCTCTTCTTCGAGGGCGGCCATGACCTTGTTGCGGTTCTTGCGTTCGTCCATGTCGATGAAGTCGATGATGATGATGCCGCCAAGGTCGCGCAGACGAATCTGGCGGACGATCTCGGGAATGGCGTCGAGGTTGGTCTTGACGATGGTGTCTTCGAGGCGAGCGGTCTTGCCGACGAACTTGCCGGTGTTGATGTCGATCGCGACCAGGGCTTCGGTCTGGTTGATGACGATCGAGCCGCCAGACTTGAGCCAGACCTTCGAGCGAAGGGCCTTGTTGATCTCTTCGGTGATGCCGAACTGCTCGAAGAGTGGGGTCTCCTTGGTGTAGAGCTTGACGCGCCGGATGAGCGACGGTTGGAAGCGCTGCAGGAAGCGCAGGACGCGCTCGTACTCGGTCTCGGTGTCGACCCAGATGGCGGAGAAGTTGTCGGTGACCTGGTCGCGAAGGATGCGCTCGACGAGATTCAGATCGTGGTAGATGAGGGCTGGGGACTTCGACGACTCGGAGCGCTGCTTGATGTCGGCCCAGAGATTAAGCAGGAAGCGAAGGTCGCTGCGGAGCTCTTCTTCGCTGGCACCCGATGCGGCGGTGCGAACAATGAAGCCGCCAGAGGCCTCGCCCTTTTCACTGAGGAGAATTTCTTTCAGGCGGCGACGCTCGCCGTCGGACTCGATCTTGCGCGAGACGCCGGTGTGGTTGACGGTCGGCATGAAGACCAGGAAGCGGCCGGGGAGGGCGATGTGCGAGGTAATGCGCGCGCCCTTCTTGGCGATGGGCTCCTTGGCGATCTGGACGAGGACTTCCTGGCCCGGCTTCAGCAGTTCGCTGATGGCGGGAAGGTTGGTCGTCTGCATGGAGTTGCGCCCTCCGCGCCGGTCGCGGCCTCCTCCGCTGCGTTCACGGTCACCTGCGCCGCCGGTATAGCGGGGACGGTCGCCACGGCCGCGTTCACCACGGCGGCCGTCGCGGCGGCCACCATCGCGGCGGCTGCTCTTGCGCTCGCCGTCGCGGGGACGCTCGGAGCCCGGGGTCGCCGCCTGCGAGTGTTCAGAACCATTCGCGGAGGGCTCGCCGTCTTCGTTGGCCTCTTGGTGAAGGTCTTCGTCTTCCGACTCATCTTCAGAATCAGAATCGGAGTCTTCGAGGTCCTCTTCGTATTCGTGGGTGCCGTCGTCGAAGGAGTCCTCTTCTTCGAGGTCGTCTTCCTCGTCAACCTCGTCAACGCTGTTGCCGGAGTTGGTGATCTCGTCGATGGACATCTCGCGGATCATGGTGCCGAGGTCGGCCGCGCCTTCCAGGGTCTCCTCTTCGCCGAAGTCATCGATCTCTTCGAACGAGCTGGCCTGAAGGGTGGTTGCGTAGTCCTCGTCTTCGATGACCTCTTCTTCGAGTTCGCCTGCGCCGGGAGCGAAGTGATGATGAGCCGGCTCAATGCCGTCTTCGACGACGTTCTCGACATGATTGGCGATGACAGTTTCATGCTGTAGCGGAGAGGCCGGTTCGATAGCCTGCTCGGGCGTGAAGGCCGCGACCGGAGCTTCGGTCTCCATCTCGCCGGTGGCGTGGATGGCGGTGATCTCATGGGCTGCGGGTTCTTCCGCGGGCTCGGCGATCTGTTCGGTGGTCTCTTTTACAGGCTCTTCAATGACCGGCGCGCTCTGGCGGAACTCGCTGGGAGCGACCGGATCGACGCGATAGGAGGCGGAGGCCTCGGTGGGCTCGTACTCGGTTGGAACGGCTGCATGGGCCGGTGCGGCTGCGGACTGCTCGACAGGCTCGGCCTCTGCGGCTGCGGGCGCTACGGCTTGCGGCTCGACGTGGGGTTCAATGTGATCGTTGCGAAGGCTGGCCTGAGAGTCGACGCGATGTTCAGCGCGCGGCTCCTGGCGCGATTCACGCGATTCTGAGCGGCGGTGACGGGAGAGTGTCTCGCCGGGGAGCGTCGCTCCGCCATCCCAGCCGGTAGGAACCTCGTAGCCAGGAGAGGATGCAAGGATAATGGTCGGTTCGGCGGCCTTGGCTGTCTCAGGCTGCTCGCCGTCTTTACGGTACTTCGAAAGCGATTCACCGGGGAGCACGATTGGCTCGGGTGCGGAGCCATCCGCGGCTGCTGCTGACTCGTTGTGAGTGTCGTCTACACCGTAGAGAGAGGTGCGGGGAGCGAAGCCGCGAGGGGCACGGCCCTGGCCACGGTCACGTCCGCCACGGTCATTGCGGCCTCCGCGGTCGTTACGACCGCCACGGGCTCCACGATCTCCCCGCTCGTTGCGGCTATTGCGGTCGCCGCGGTCGGTGTTCTCCTGTGTGGATTCTGGCTCGGGATAAGCGGCAGGAATTGGGGCGGAGTTGCGGGGAGCGGCCTGTTCGGCTGCGCCTTCGAGGTCGAGGTTGGAGTCGTACTCGCTCTCGCCCTGCTCCTCTGAATTGGGAGCGGCGAACTCTGGTTGTGCATCCGCGTTGACGGGCTGTGCGGCGGCGTCACGCTGACCGGGGCGGCCACGGCGGCGGCCACGACGGCCACGCCAGCGGCGGCTTCCATCGGCACCGGGAGCGCCTTCGCCGATCTCACCGTCGTCGCGAGGTTCAGCAGACAGGGTGTCCGGATGCGGGCCGAAGTCGCTCTCCTGGTCGAGGTCCATGGGGGCCTCTGCGTTTTCTGCGGGCGAAGTATTTTCCGGGCTGGGCTGGCGGTCGCGATTGCCTCGGCGGCGATCGTTGCGGCCACGGCCACGGTCGCGGCCTCCACGCTCGGAGCGGTTGCCGGACTCCTCAGAGGAAGCGGCGGGAGCGGCAGGGGTGCCCTCAAGAATGACGGGCGTCTCGCGGTTGCCGCCGCGGCGGTTGTCGCTGCGGGAGTGGTCGCCGCTGGTGTCGAAGTCGGCGGAGTCGCCTGCTTCTTCCATGAAGTCGGTGATGTAAAGGAAGGCGTCGCGCTCGAGGCCGATGTCCACAAAGCTGGACTGCATGCCCGGCAGGACGCGGGTGACGCGTCCGTTGTAGATGGAACCGGCGAGGGTGTACTCGTTCTCGCGCTCGTAATAGATTTCGGTGAGGTCGTCGTTTTCGACGATGGCGAGCCGCGTCTCGTGCGGCGTGCTGGATATATAAATTTCTTTCGACATGCTCTTACTCTTTCTGCCCGCCCTGGTTGAGGCGCGAGCGGCAGACGAGACAGAGAGCGAGATCGGGAGTGCACCTAAATCTTAGGGGCGGCTCACCGTGGGTGCGGACAGGATGCGGGATGCAGAAGCGCGTGAACGACGATCAAATGCGGGTGCGAGATGCGTAAACAACTCTGCCGTAACCGCGCTTTCAAACGACGCGGGTGGGGCGGCACGATGGAGATCGATGACACGAGGGGATGCTTCGAACAAAAGCGAACATGCGGAGTTTGTGACCAAAACAACCTCGAAGCCTGAAGCCTGAGGCGGGGCCGTTTGCCATCCGGATGCAATCATTTCCCTGAAACCTGTCCGGCCAACGGAATCGATCGTTCTCTCGCCTGGCCGGCCTTTTCTTCTAAAATTCTCTAAAAAACTTCTAAAAATCCTGTTTCCGCTGCCGGCGCCTTGCGCCAAAGGGAGCGGGTTGTTTTTCTGCCCGGCATCTGGCCGGACAGGTACTGCCAATAGTATTGCACCAAATCTGCTGCAAGTGCGGAGATGGGTGCTTCTTTGAGTCCGGGAAATTGTAACCGATTCCCGAACTAGTTCACGAACCGGCGCATGCGAATGTTCATGACAATGCCAAGCGCGAGGAAGGTGAACAGAATCGACGATCCGCCATAACTCATCAGCGGAAGGGGAATTCCCGTGACCGGCATCAGACCGACGACCATGCCTATATTGACCGCAATCTGAAAGATGATGACGGCGACAACCCCCATGACGATGAAGGTGCCGGGCAGGTCTGAAGCTGTTTGAGCGTTCTGAATCAAACGCATCAATATAAGAAAGTATAGCAGCAGCACGCCGAGCGCGCCGATGAAGCCATGCTCCTCGCAGAAGGCGGCGAAGATGAAGTCGGTGTAAGGAATCGGCAGAAAGTCGCCCTGGGTCTGCGTTCCCTTGTTGGCTCCCTTGCCCCAGATGCCGCCCGAGCCGACGGCGATCAGCGACTGGCGAATCTGGTAGCCGGAGCCGCGCGGGTCGGTGTCGGGGTTGAGGAAGGCGTTGATGCGGGCCTGCTGATATGGCTTGAGGTGCTTGCCGCTCTTCCACGCGCCTACACCCAGCAGGGTAACGACGAGCAGGATGATGGCTGCCTGCTTGAAGCGCATCCCGCCGAGGAAGAGCCCGCAGATCAGGATCGGCAGGTAGGTGAGCGACGTGCCGAGGTCGGGCTGCTTGAGCACCATGAGCATGGGAACGCAGACCATGGCGAAGGCTTTGGCGATGTCGGTCCAGGTCAATTCCCTGCCCGCGAGGCCCCAGAAGTAGCGGGCGATGGCGACGATCAGGACCAGCTTGACCCACTCGGACGGCTGGAAGTGGATGCCGCCGGGGAATTTGATCCAGCGGCGTCCGCCGAGCACCTTGGTGCCGAAGGCGAGCACGGCGATCAGCGCCACGATGCTGACGCCGTAAGCCCAGTGAACGATGTCGATAAGGCGGTGGTAGTCGATCAGCGAGATCAGGAACATGAGCACAAGGCCGGTCGCGAGGAAGCCGATCTGCTTGTGTTCGAAGCCGTGAAACTTCGTGTGCAGCGTCGCGGAATGAATTTCGAGTACGGAGATGACCGAGAGTACAAGGACAAAGCCGAGCAGGACCCAGTCGAAATCGCGGAAAGAAGAGAGGCGGCGCATGTGCTGGCTACTATCTTAGCCGTACAAATGCGCCGCCGTAATTTTGCATTGATGCTGAATAAGGTTACTGGTGCGCCGCTGCCTTGGCGCGCCACTTCTCGGTGAGCGATTTGTCGGCCAGCGCCTTGATGAAGACGCCGCCTACGACGCTGCGGGCCTGGAAACCAGGCTGCTTTTTGCCGGTCTTGGTGTCGTACCAGTCGGTGAGCGGGACGCGGGATGGAGTTTCGTTGGTCCACTTGTAGATGGGATCGACGATGGCGTTGAATGCGGCAGGAGTGTCGGCGAGGGTCGCCGTCCATAGCTCCCAATCGAGCTTGGTGTAGTCGGCGCGAACGTCGAGAGGCAGACCGTAGAGATTGATCTTGGTCTGGTAGTAAGCGATCTCGGTGTCACGTACCGATTTGGGAAAGAGGTTGTAGCCGAGCAGGTCGTCCCATACGAGGTTGTACTTCTGGCTCCAGGTGTTGGGGCTGTTGAAGGCCAGCTTGTAGTGGTCGCCTTCCTTGGCCATCGTGATCCACTTGCCTGCGTAGTCCTTGGCGGTAGCTTGATACTCGTGAGCTACAGACTCCTTCTTGAGCAGGTGCGCGAGGTCCGCGTAGGCGGCGAGACCGTCGATGGCTTTGATGGAGAGGTTCGCGTTGTGGGCTACGTGGCCGGCGAAGTCGTCGGTGGTGAGCTGATTTTCAGGATCGAGCCCGTTTGCCTTGAGGTACTCCGCCCACTTCGTGAGCTGAGGCCAATATTGCTCCGCCAGCGCAGTGTTGCCTTCGGCGCGAGTGACTGCGTCGACGAGGATAAGCAGGTTGCCGCTCTCTTCCACCGGCATCTGATCTTCTTCGGTCTTCTCTCCGCCGCCATATTCCTGTCCATTGGCCAGCGGATACTGGCCAAGGTCGTGCGGGGCGAAGGGGAACTTCCAGCGGTTGGACAGCGCCGCGTATTTCAGGACGGGCGTGATCTGGGCTTCGAGGAGTTTTGGATTGAAGAAAAGGAAGAACGGAGAGGAGGGATAGAGAACATCGACGGTGCCAACATCTCCGTTGGAGAAGTTTTCTTTGGCGAAGAGGTAGGGCGAGCCGTCAGCGTCGGCAACCAAGCCGTGCGCAGCCATCGCCTGACGATAGGCCAGGATGGCGATGGCAGTGTAGTGTTCGCCTCCGGCTTTGGTGAGATCGGCGGTCAGCTCTTTGTCGAGCGCGGTGCCGCGAGCTTCGAGCGAGGCGTACTGCTGTTCGGCCTCGTCGAGCATCTGCGAGACCGGCTCGTTGTTGCGCTGCCAGTAGGGACGAAGATTGCGCTGGAGGTACTGGATCTCGTAGTTCTGCGTGTAGGAGACAAGGAGGTGGCGGCTGACCGGCTCTGCTGCGACCTTGCCGAAGGAAAGAACAGCGTCGAGATGGGCGGCTTTGCGGTCGGCGCGCATCGGGATGTCCATGTCATCGGCTGCGGGGAGCTGTCCGGTGGTGGCGAAGTCTTGGCGGGCACGCGCGGCGATGGCGGTTGTGGCCTGCTCGTCCTTCGGAACGACCAGATGGAAGTACCCCCAGTCGATGCGGAGATCGTCGCCGGAGCGGTTAAGAACGTTCTGGTCGCGTGAGCCCACAGAGAGGACGTTGCCGGTGGCCGTCTGGTTGCGGGTGTAGACGACCTGCTCGGAGGGATCGTTGACCGCGATGATGGGATCTACATCGAGAAGAACAGCAACATCGTGCGATGCACCGTCGGTCGATTGCGCCGTCCAGGTGAGATAGGTAACCGGGCGGGAGAGAATATCGAGGTCGCTGAGGATGGTAGGCGTAAAGAAGGCGAGGTGCAGATCAACGCCCGCGCTCTTGAACTCGTAAAAGGTGTGGGTCGGCATGATGGAGCGCGCAACCTGCTCCATCGCGGGAACGTCGCGAGGATCGCGGCCCATGAAGCGGTAGGCCTTGCCGTCGATGCGCGCGAGGCCGCTGATGGGCTGCTGCGCGCCGGTCCAGTGCGTGGTGTTCGAATCGGTGAGGTTGTCGGTGTTCGACCAGATGCTGAAGTAGGGATTGTGGGTGATGAGCGGTGTAGCAGGGGCACGCTGCTGGGCGAAGACGAAGGAAGGCAGAAGGGCGAGAGCAAGGGACAACTTCAATTTCATTGGAACCTCAAAAATGTAAGCCATTACACGCACTAACCACCATACATTTCCGTAGTGAAGATTGGAAATGGTTCAAGCGAACTACTCGGCCGCTGGAGGAAGAGCCGCGGCAGAAGCCGGAGGAGTCGCCGTTTCGGGCTTTATTGCTGCGGGCACCGTTGCAACCTCGCGAACATTTCCAGCGCGCTTGCGCTGCTTGTCGACGAAGGCGTCGATCACCTGCGCGGCGAGCTTGGCGGAGTTGTTGCCCCAGTTTCCGTGCTCCCACAAGACGGCGACGACGATGTCGGGATTGCGCCGGGGGGCCATGCCGACGAACCAGGCGTTGGGCTCGGTCTTGTGCCCTCCGCCGGAGCGTGCAAGCGCATCGTGGCTCATGACCTGCGCGGTGCCGGTCTTGCCGGCGAAGTCGATGCCGTCAAGATGCGCGGCGTAGGCGGTCCCGATCGGACTGCCAGTGACATTCGCCATGGCATCGGTGATGATCTGCCAGTTTTCCGTAGAGAGAGGAATCGTCGTCTCGCCAGAGCCGGGGAAGGTCTCGTGAACAGCCTCAAGGTCCTGCGAGGAGACTTCGTCGGGAAAGACGACGTGGGGGCGATGGAAGACTCCACCGGAGGCGATGCCGCCAAGGGCGCGGGCGAGCTGGACCGGGGTGACGGTAACGGCTCCCTGGCCGATGCCGACCGAGATCACCTCGCCCGCATACCAGGGCTGATGCAGGGTGTGGAGCTTCCATTGGGTCGAAGGCATGGTTCCCGCAGCCTCATCGGGCAGGTCGATGCCGGTGCGCTGGCTCAGGCCAACGGAGGTAGCGTACTTCGCGATAGTGTCGATGCCGAGGCGGGCGGCCAGCGTGTAGAAGAAGGTGTCGCAGGAGTAAGGAATGGCGTTATAGATATTGACTGAGCCGTGGTGCTTATCGCATCCATAGAAGTGACCATAGAAAGTCCCTCCGCCC
This sequence comes from Granulicella sp. L56, assembly GCF_009765835.1. Taxonomy (NCBI): domain Bacteria; kingdom Pseudomonadati; phylum Acidobacteriota; class Terriglobia; order Terriglobales; family Acidobacteriaceae; genus Granulicella; species Granulicella sp. L56. The sequence continues at coordinate 1,275,614 of NZ_LMUS01000001.1, forward strand.
TCGCAATCGACGTGCATGTTTTGGGCGACGCCTTCCTGAAGTCCGGCCAGCGACATGATGATCTTGAAGGTGCTGCCCGGGGCGAGCTGGGCCTGGATGGCCTTGTCGAGCAGCGGATGGTCGGGATTATTGAGAATCTGGTCCCAGTAGCTCTTGGTGAGACGGGCGGAGAACTGGTTTGGGTCGAAGGTAGGACGCGAGGCCAGCGCGAGCACCTCGCCGGTGTGTGGATCGAGTGCGACGATCGCCCCTATTTTTCCTTCGAGGGCCTTTTCGGCAGCCATCTGCACATCGAGGTCGATGGTAAGGCGGATATCTTTGCCGGGGATGGCGAGGGTTTCGCCGAGATGGCCCAGCTCCTTGCCGTGGCTGTTCACGATGACGTCTTTATAGCCGTCGGTGCCGCGCAGGACGGAGTCGTAGGTCTCCTCTACGCCGGAGCGGCCGACGACATCGCCGGGATCGTAGAAGGCATAGCGGGGATTGTCGAGCATCTCCTCGGAGACCTCGCCGACGTAGCCGATCAGATGGGCGGCGAAGCCGTCGCGGGGATAGAGGCGGCGTTGCACGTCGAGCGTCTCCAGCTCGGGCAACTCGTTGCGGTGGGCCTCGATAAAGGCCTGCTCGTCAGGCGTGATGTCTTGCTTGAGCGGGATGGGCTGGTACTTCGGGGCAGCCTGATAGTGGCGCAGGATGGCCTGGATCTGCTCGATGGGAATATCGAGGCCGCGGGAGATGAGCGGGAGATCGAGGTTGATGTCCTTGACCTGCTCGCGCAGGAGATAGCAGGAGACGGAGGGGTAGTTATCGACGAGGAGGCGCCCTTCGCGGTCGAAGATGCGGCCCCGGGGCGCGAGAATAGGGACCTTGCGAATACGGTTGGCATCCGCGAGGGCGCGGAAATTATCTGCGCCGAGGACCTGAAGCCGCCACAGCCCGGTGATGAGGACGGCGAGGATGAGCGCGACGATATATTGCGCCGAGTGGAGCTTGCCTGCGGGAAGCTTTTCGGCTTTGCCGTGGAGACCCAGCGTCGAGTGTTCGGGATTTTGGGCTGGTTCCATGGCGGTTCGGCTTTCAGTGTACGGCTTGCAGTTTAGACGGTGAAGATGGCTTATTCAGTGCGTTTGGTGTAGTCGAGCAGGAAAAAAATGGGGATGGCGATGACCGTGTTGGCACAGGCGCGGATAAGCTCGTGCCTCCAAAGGAGATGGTAGTCGGGCAGGCCGAGAAGACGGTGGTCGATGAGAAAGAGCAGGACGCTGTTGATGATGGAAAAGGTGAAGGTGATGACGATGCGAGTGAGCGGGCTTTCCACATCGACCTGCAGCCCGATGCTTGCGGCGACATAGCCGATGGCGGATTTGGCCATTCCGTTGACGCCGATGGGTTGGTTGGTAAGCGCATCTTGGAGCAGGCCGATGACCGCTCCGGTAAGGGTTCCGGCAATAGGACTGCGGCGGCTGACGGCGAAGAAGAGGACGACGATCAGCGGCAGGTCGATCAGGGCGAAGCGAGGAATCAGCTTAGGGACGAAGGCCTGCAGAAGAATTGCCAGCAACGGCACCAGCAGCGTGACCAGCGGGGAGAAGGTGTGCTGCTCGAGTTCCTGACGGGATGTGTAGCTGCGGTTGAGCATTTTTACTGGTCTTGTGGTGTGGCCTGTGTGCTGGTTGGGGGAGTCTTGCGCGGCTTTTGCTGTCCGTCATGCGGCGCATTGTCTGGTGAAGCTGGCGTTGGTACAGCCGTATTTTGGTAGGTGCTCCTCGCCCCGGGGGTCAGATCGGCGGCCGGAGGAGTGTCGCCGGGGGTGTAGCGGTCTGGATGAAGCGTAGGAAGGGGATGCGGGATGGGTGGGGTAGCGGTGGCTGCCGGGGCTGTCGTGCCGGGAGCGGTGGGAGGAGGCGCGGGAAGGCTGGGCAGGCGGTCGGCCATGACCTCCGCGGCAGAGCGGGCTGAGGCTTCAGCGGCGGCCTCGGCGTCGGCAGTGGCTTTGGCCTTAATGGCAGCGGCAGCAGCAGCCTGGGCTTCGGCGGTGGAGGCTCCGATGGCAAGATCTTTTTGAGCGGCGGCAGGCAGCGTGGTCTGAGTCCCGGTGATGACAAGCACCTCTTCCAATTGCGAGAGGTTGGCTGCGGGCTTGATGTGGATGGCGGTGTAGGGCTGGTGATCGGGATCGGGCGCGATGGACTCGATGGTGCCGACGGGGAGACCACGGGGAAAGATCTGGTCGCCGCCAGAGGTCAGGACGGTCTCGCCGGGTTTGATCCGGGAGTCGGCGGTGAGATTGTTGATCTGGACCTGGCCGTTAGGGCTGCCGTGGAGGATGGCGAGGATGCGGGTACTGCTGAGCAGTACTCCCGCGCCGGAGGTGGGGTCGCTGATGAGAAGCACCTGCGCGGTATGGGGGAAGACGTCGCGGATCTTGCCGACGATGCCGTCGGGGGTGATGACGGCCATGTCAGTGCGAAGGTGGAAGTCCGCTCCCTTGTCGATGTAGAGGAGATGGGAGAGGTCGGTCCCGCTGGTGCCGATCACCTGGGCGGCGACGGTCGAGGCGATGTAGTGCTGCTGGAAGGAGAGCAGCGCCTGCAGGCGGTGGCCCTGGATGGCGTCTTCGGCGAAGGCGGCCTGATGGAGGCGAAGCCGGGCGATCTGCTGCTGGAGGTCCTGATTCTGCTGGCGGACGTGGCGGAGATTAATGTAGTTCGACCAGGCGCTCCGGGTGTCGAAGCCGATGAAGTGGAAGAACCGCTCAAACGGGGTGACGCCGGCGACGACCCAGTAGCGCATCAGGGTGACGTCGTGACTGTCGGGCGCGCCCGATTCGACGGGACGGCGCACCTGGATGGCAAGGCCGATGGTCTGCGCGAGCAGGACCGCCACCAGGACAAGGACGTTCTTGAAACGTGTGAAGAAAGATTCCATGCGCTGCAACTATTATGTGCGAGATGGACGGGGTTAGGGAGAGTTACGGGGTAACTCCTTTGGGTAAGAGCTGCAGTTTTGGAACAGATTGGGACTGGATCGCGTATCGTGGGGAACCCTGAACAGAAATTTCTTGAGGAGAGCTATGCTTCGTCCAATTTTTATGTTGTTTTTGCTGATCGCCGTAGCTCAATCGGGGGTGGCTCAGTCGCCGCGTGCAGCTACAAATGGCTCCGCTGCCGATGAGGGGCCAACCTATACGGCGGACGGACAATTGAAGATGCCTGAGAGGTACCGCGAGTGGATTTTCCTTTCCTCCGGGGTGGACATGAGCTATAGTCCCGGTGCTGCAATGGCAGGCCACTCGATCTTCGACAATGTCTTTGTAAACCCGGCGTCCTACCGTGCATTTCAGAAGACTGGGACGTGGCCGGACAGGACGACGCTGGTGCTGGAGAGGCGCGCGGCCACGGGGGCAAGTTCGATCAACAAAAACGGACATACGCAATCACCCGAGATTGTGGGGATGGAGCTGCATGTGAAGGATGCACGTCTGGAGGGCGGGTGGGGCTTCTACGATTTCACCGGCTCCGGCAGTGCAAAGCTGATTAAGCGACCCGCAGATTGCTATCAATGCCACGAAGGGCACGGAGCGGTGGATACGTCCTTTGTGCAGTTCTATCCGACGCTTCTAGGAGTCGCAAAGGCAAAAGGAACGCTGAGTCCGGCTTATTTGCGGGAGATCGTCGTGCCGGGAGCCGCCGGCGGCAAGTAAATCGTCTTATGCTGGTGTCAATAACGCCAGCTTTTGGTGTCGGCTCCGGGCGGGGCGGTCTTTAACATGTGCTCGACCATCTGCGGGATGACGCGCTGCGCCCAGGTGTCGCGATTCTCCTCCATGGTGTACTCCGTGGGGCCTCCGGTGTAGCAGTGAGGCATGCCTGGGCCATATTGAAAGGTCGCGTCGGAGTGGGGGTTGCGGGTGTCGTCGAGCGTGGACTGCAACAGGTGAACGGCGTTGTTGAGGAAGTACGTGTCGCCATCACCTACGGCGAGGTGGAGCTTGCCTTCGAGCTTGGGGCCCAGCGTTGGCCAGTCGCGCTGCATGATGGCGGTGAGGTCGTAGTGATCGTGCCAGTAGGCCACGGTGGACTTGTCGATGGTGCCGGTGAGGGGGTCGATGACGTCTTTGGGGTAGCCATCGGAGCCTGCGGGCGAGAAGACGGCCTGCCAGATGCCCCACTGGTCGGTGGAGCGGCCGTGAGTGCCGAGGACGTACTCGTAGCGGTAACTGCCTCCGGTGTCGGCAATGATGGAGCCGTCAGGCTTGCGGTCGGAGGCAATGGGCATCTCGCCGAAGTCGCCGCGGCGGACAAAGGCGTTGCTGTCGTTATAGAGATCTACATTCTGATAGGCGTGGAAGTTAACCGGATCGGGGCAGGCGGTGTAGGTGCCGTTGTACATGTCGGGGTAGAAGACCTGGGTAGCAAGCGACTCCCACCCTCCGGTGCTGCCGCCGAAGGTAGCGCGGGCCCAGCCCTGGCCGATTCCGCGATATTTTTGCTCGATGGCGGGGATTAACTCTTCGTTGATCGCGGAGCCGTAAGGGCCTACGTTGGCGGAGTCTACATTGTAGGAGTCGTCGTAGTAAGGGTTGGCGCTTTGGACGTAGATAAGGATGACGCGGGGGAGACGTCCAGCGGTCCAGTCCTGAAAGAACCTGTAGCCAGCCGCATTGCGAAAATTAGCATGTCCTGCGGTGGCCGCTGGAGAGGTAGTGACGAAGGGGACGGGAGCGGCAAAGCCAGCGTGGAAGTGGTCCTGATAGACGATGAGGGGGTAGTGGGCGTCGGGGTGGGAGTCGAATCCGTCGGGTAAAAGCACCCATGCGCCGAGGTACATGTCGCGGCCCCAAAACTTGCCTAGCTTTTCGCTGCGGAAATGAACGTACTTGAGCCACTTTGCGCCGGGCTCTTTGGCAGCGATGACTTCGGGATCTTTGTCCGTGCCTGCGATGGGCAGGATGACTTTATCGAGGGTGAGCTTGAGGGTGGCGTTCGACTTCGGGTCGATATGTAGCTTAACCGGAGTGTTGTAGGGATTGCCGGGCTTGAGGTTCCAGTGCTGCCCTTCGCCCTTGTCGGGCGGCAGCCAGAGAGTCTTACCGGAGGCGAGGTGGAACTGCTCGTAGACATTGAAGACGGCCTGAACGGTGTAGTCGCCGGGGTCGAGATCGGTGAGCGATCTTCGCGGATAGCCGATCGTCTTGTCATCGATGGTGATGGGCTTGTTGGGAGCGAGGCCCGTTACATCAACGCCGAAGCCCTGTGCGGAGGTGTAGGTCTCCTCGAGCTGCATGCGCGGCTCGGGTTCGTCTTTGCCAGCCTTCTTTGTAATGACCAGGATGAGATGGCCAGTGAGAGGTGCAGTGGCGGGGATGGTGACTTCGATGCGCTGCGCGAAGGCGGGAGAAGCGAAGAGGAGAGCGGCGGCGAGGGTCAGGACGGAGCGCATGGTTGTGCCTCGGGCGGATGATTTCGAGGGCTCAGGATAGCAGGTAGGTTCCGCGACAGTGCTAACTGTCTTAAAACCTCACTTTTCGCACTATGATTTCCGAGTTGCATAAACTGATGCAAATGGCCGATGGTGATGGGGATTAGCTAAGGCATGAATCGAAATACCTACGAACTACGAAGGGAAGCTATGACCGGGTTGGGTCCATCGTCAGGAAAGCCGGAGGATTTGTCATGGCGTCGTTCCGAACGAATCCTTTTCCGTCTTGCGTTCTGCTATATCGTTCTCTACTACACACCGCTTGTGCTTGAAATGATACCCGGGACAAGACTGCCGCTAAATTGGTATCGAAGTCTCTGGAATCTAATTGACGGAATAATCGGTATTTCTGTCTTCAACCTTAATGCACTGCAATCCCTTCCCCACCCTACGGGCAGCGGCGATACGGCGCTCGCGTACATTCATCAGGCGCTGATCGCCATTCTTGCGTTGATAGCAAGCGCGGTTTGGGCGGGATTCGATCGACACAGGCTGCACTACATTCGGCTTCATGGCTGGCTGCGGGTGTTGGCACGTTACGCACTTGCTTTCGTGCTCTTCGGCTATGCCTTCGCAAAGATTATTCCCACGCAATTCGGATATCTAGGGAGCCATCAACTGGCCGAAACTTACGGACAATCGTCACCTATGGCGCTGCTCTGGAATTTTATGGCGTTCTCAACGCCCTATACGGTCTTCAGTGGCTGCGCGGAGCTTCTGCCCGCCGTCTTGCTCCTTTTTCGGCGGACGGCATTGCTGGGGTCGCTGATAGCGTTTGCTGTTCTGCTTAATGTCGTCGCGTTGAATTTCTGCTACGACGTCCCGGTAAAACTCTACTCACTCAATCTGCTTCTACTCTCTGTATTCCTGATATTGCCTGAAACTCGAAGGCTACTTGGCATCTTTCTTTTGAACCTTCCTGCTCCTCCTTCAGACCTCCGCGAACCGTTCTTCAGGAGTGATCGAGTTCGACGTGTGGCCTTGATTTTGAAGATCATGGTTATCGCGATCTTTTTGAGTCAGACGATCTACTCGGCAGTTGGACGGTATCTTCTGAGGGACACTCCATCGCCTGCTTCTTCTCTCACAACAAAAGGATTCCATTGGGTTCAGGAGTACCCGTACAACAAGTAATCGTGCTGTGTAAACTACTTCTCTCGTAATCCGAATTTGTGTGACTCGACTATTTCGGTTGGAAGAGGAGCGGGGCGAAGTGGGTAAGGTTGTCGCGCCAGACCAGCCAGGTGTGCAGGCCCGGCGTCTCGATCTCGGTGACCGGCATGTCTTTAGTCTTGAGCCACGCGCTAAATCTGCGATTGGCCTTGATGAGCGAGTCTTCCGTCCCACAGGCAATCCACAGCAGGCGCAGGTCCGCTGTCTTTGGGTTGAGCGAGGCAAGCTGCGTCTGGTAATCGAGGTTGTGGTCTGCGGCGCTGAAGCCGCCCACCCATGCAAACATGTCGGGATGGCTGAGGCCGATGCTGAGAGATTCGAGGCCGCCCATGGAGAGGCCGGTGATGGCGCGGTCCTCACGCTTGTTCGAGACGTTGTATTCGGATTCGACGCGGGGAAGGACCTCGGTGAGCAGCGTCTGGGTGAAAAGAGCGGTGTTATGCGCGACCACCGCAGGGTCCTGCCAGACACCGAAGCCGCTATAGACGAAGGAGGTATCGCCGTAGCCGAACGGCATGACGACAATCATGGGCTTGATCTTGCCTTGGGCAAGGAGGTTGTCGAAGATGTAGTTCGCCTTGCCTACAGCCGACCAGCCAACCGCGCCATCGGACCAGCCGTGGAGGAGATAAAGCACGGGGTACGGGGTCTTGGCCTTCGCATCATAGCCGGGCGGGGTGTAGACGTAATAATCGCTCTGGTTGCCGGGAAGGCCGACTACGGTAGATGTGGTGTAGACGTGGTGGTGCAGCGTGCCGTGAGGGACCGCAGTGTCGTCCCATGGTTCGGGAGCATCGCCGGGAACGGTAAGCAGATTCGAAAGATTCACCAGGTTGGGCGTGATGGTGACGTTGGAGAGGTCGAGGCGAGGCTGGCCGTCCACCTCGAAGTGGTAGCCGTAGATCTCCGGTGCCAAAGGCTTGGTCGTGAGCGTCCAGATTCCCTTGCCGTCCTTGGTCATGGGCGTGGGCTTGGCGGCGCCTTCGAGACCTAGCAGAACAGTGGTGGCTCCGTCGTCCTTGTAACGGAAGGTGACGGTGTGATCGGGCTGGATCTCAGTGGCAGGTGTAAAGGCGGGAACCTGAGCGGCAAGGAGGGCGGTCGCAGACAGGGTGATCAGGAGAGCAAAGGCTTGAGTGGCTTTCAATGCGCGTGCCAGAGAATAATTCGTCATGCGCGTCAGTGTAGCTGAGATTGATGTTTTGACAAGGATCGATTTGCAGACGGGCGGATTGCGGCGGACAGCGCATAATTGAGTCATGCCCTTCCGTTCTGGTTTCGTCTCCATCATTGGCCGGCCTAATGCCGGCAAATCCACTTTACTGAATGCCCTGCTTGGTCAGAAGCTCGCCATTGTGACCCATAAGCCGCAGACGACGCGGACGCGGATTCATGGCGTGCTCGAGGTTCCGCTGAAGAAGAAGGCCAAGGGTGAGCCGGGGCATCCGGCGGCGCAGGTGGTGCTGGTGGATACGCCGGGGGTGCATAAGCCGGAGACGCAGCTCGATAAACGCATGATGCAGGAGGTGCATGATGCGCTGGAGTCGCGCGATGCCGTGCTTTTCATTGTGGACGTGACGCACCGGCTGGCGAAGACTGCTTCGGGGAAGACGACCGGGCGGATGGCGATGAGCGCCGCCGAGGATGACTTTGCGCTGTCGCTGGTGAAGAAGCTGGAGTGCCCGGTGATCCTTGTGCTGAACAAGATCGATGCGGTGAAGAAGGAAGAGCTGCTGCCGCTGATCGCGCACTGGAGCTCTCTGCATGACTTCGCCGAAGTGGTGCTGATTTCAGCAAGGAAGAAGGAAGGGCTGGAGCTGCTGCTGGAGAAGATTGTCGGGCAGTTGAAGGAGGGGCAGCGGTACTTCCCGAAGCACCAGTTGACCGATCAGCCGGAGAGATTTCTAGTTGCAGAGCTGATTCGCGAGAAGATTCTGATGCTGACGGGAGAGGAAGTTCCCTATGCGACCGCCGTGGTGATTGAGCGGTATGAGGAACCGGCCTCGCTGAAGAAGATGAAGGACGGCAAGCTGCCGGTGACGAAGATCGCCGCGGCAATTTTCTGCGAGCGGACGGGGCAGAAGGCCATCCTGATCGGCAAGCAAGGCGAGATGCTCAAGCGGATCGGCACAACGGCGCGCAAGGATATCGAAGGGCTGCTCGGAACGCGGGTATTTCTGGAGCTGTTCGTGAAGGTGCAGGAGGAGTGGCGCAGCTCGCGTGGTTTTGTGGAAGACCTCGACTGGCGGCGGCAGTTGGAAGAGATTGCCGAAAAGCAGATGGGCGAGGAGAAAGCGTAAGGAATCTCTTTACACAGAGCGGCGGATGAGCCGGGAAGATTCCTTCTGATTCTTTTCTCTACGCGATTTTCCTAGCAGGAATGGGCAGGTGATCCGTCTCTATCTTCGTCAGGTCCAATCGCTGCGACGCATGTTGAATATCGATTCCGACGACCTGACCGGCGTCATCGTAATCGATGACGAGTCCATCGGCGATCTCCTGTGAATCAGCACTTACTGATGCAGCCAGATCGATGTACAGCGAGTCAGTGTCTTCGTAGTAATGAAGCTTCATCTTTTCCTCCGTGCAAAACCGCTATCGGGAAACGCATTGTGAACTGTTTCGCCATCTTCGAGAGTAACAACTCGAAGCGCCTTGCCGTTCAACTCTTCAATGTATCCCCAGAAGCGAATGCGCCCATCCTGTTGTGTCTCGCGTGCAACGTAGTCGGCGAGTACCGCAATGCACCAATCCGATTTCAGATAAACCCGCTTGCGGAGCACTTGTTCGCGGAAATATGCTGTTGTCTTCATCTGGTCGTTGCCAGCATGGTTACCCTCTGAGGACATGATAGCTCGTTCTATTCGCAGATTGACTTACTTAGCGGACAATGTCGCCCTCACTCCTTGACGCTGACACCGAGGGTCTTCATCTTGCGGTAGAGGTGGCTGCGCTCGAGGCCGAGCGATTCTGCGGTGCGGCTTACGTTGCCGTGGTTTTCATCGAGCTTCTTCAGGATGTAGTCGCGCTCGTAGGCCTCGCGTGCTTCGAGCAGCGAGGAGAACTCTTCGCCACGGTTGAGGCGGCCTGATTCTGTTAGCTTGCCGGGGCCTCGATAGACGAGCATGGGCAGATGCTTGCGCTCGATGCGTTGCGTTTTGGGGTTGAGGATGAGGACGCGTTCGACGAGATTGCGCAGTTCGCGCACGTTGCCGGGCCAGTGGTATTGGCGAAGCGCGGTGAGGGCGTCTTCGGTCATCTCGACGTGAGGTCGGCCATATTGCTGGCCGAACTCCTGTAGAAATTCTTTGACGAGCAAGGGAATGTCTTCTTTGCGATCGCGCAGCGGCGGCACGAAGAACGGAATGACGTTGAGGCGGTAGAAGAGGTCTTCGCGGAAGTTGCCGCGGGCTATCTCTTCTTCGAGATCTTTGTTGGTTGCGGCGATGACGCGGACATCGACGTGGATAGGATGTGAGGCTCCGACGGGGAGGAACCGCTGCTCGTCGAGAGCGCGGAGCACCTTGGCCTGCGTCTTGAGGCTCATGTCGCCTACTTCGTCGAGGAAGAGAGTTCCTCCGTCGGCGCGCTCGAAGGTGCCCTTCTTTTCCTGTGGGCCGCTGGTTCCGGCGGGTACGGCTCCGTGACGGTAGCCGAAGAGCTCGCTTTCGATGTAGTCCTCGGGGATGGCGGCGCAGTTGAGCTCGACGAAGGGACGCTCTTTGCGTAGGCTTTCGGCGTGCATGGCGCGGCCGATGAGCTCTTTGCCGGTGCCGGATTCGCCGAAGATGAGAACGCGGCCGTTGGTGGGAGCCATCAGCTTGATCTGCTGGCGCAGCGCCTTCATGGGAACGCTCTGGCCGGTGACAGTTCCCTTCACCGCGAGTTGGCGCGAGAACTCTTCGTTGTCCTCGCGCATCTGGCGCGCCTTCATCGCGTTCTTCAGGACGATGAGGGTGCGGTCGAGCGAGAGCGGCTTTTCGAGGAAGTCGTAGGCGCCGAGTTTTGTGGCGCGCACAGCCGCCTCAATCGTCCCGTGGCCGCTGATGATGACGACCTCGGGAACGTTGGCGCGATCGAGCGTGCGAATCTCGGCGAGGGTTTCGAGACCGTCGCGATCAGGCAGCCAGATGTCGAGCAGAACGACATCGTAAGCCGCGTCGCGTAGCAGTTCGAGCGCCTCGCCCGCGGTGGCGCTGGTGGTGACCAGGTAGCCCTCTTCGCGCAGGATGCTCTGAAGCGATTCGCGGATCTCGGCTTCGTCATCGACGATAAGGACGTGGTTCAAGCAGGGCCTCCGTGGCCGTTGGCGGTGGTGCTGGGGAGTTCTAATTCGCTGTCGGCGCTGACTGCTGCTCTCAGTTCGATGGTGAATTTCGCCCCGGCGGGAAAATTCTTTTCGGCGCGAATGGTTCCCTGGTGCTCCTGAATGATCTTGGCGGCGATGGCGAGGCCGAGGCCGGTGCCGCGCTGCTTGGTGGAGAAGTAAGGGAGGAAGAGGCGCTCGCGCATGTCGTCGGTGAGGCCGGTGCCGGTGTCGGCGATGGAGAGCTCGACCATGCCGTTTTCAAGCTGCCCGGTGCAGATGCGGAGTTCGCGGAGCAGGCTCTGCTGCATAGCCTCGGCGGCGTTGTCGATGAGGTTGCCGAGGGCGCGCTTGAGCGCTTCGGGATCGGCCATCACGAGCGGCAGGCCGGAGGGCATCTTTTTTACGATGGTGATGTTCTGCATCCGCCCGGCGAAGAGGGCCAGCGCATTTTCGACGATGGTGTTGAGGTCGGCGGGACGAGGGCGCGCTGTGGGGAATTCTGCCAGCGCCGCGAACTGATCAACCAGCGACCTCATGCTTTCGACCGAGGAGCTGATGACCTCGCTGCAGCGACGGATGACGGCGGGCGATGGCGACTCGATGTTGTGGTCAGCGAGCGTCGTGGCGAGTCGGTCGATGTGGCGGTGAATCTGCTCGGCGCTCAGGCTGATGGGAGTGAGAGGATTTTTAATCTCATGGGCGACGCGGCGGGCGACCTCCTTCCACGCGGACTGCTTCTGGGCGCGAAGGAGTTCGGTCGCATTTTCGAGCACAACAACGTAGCCGCGATGTTCGCGGCTCATGCGGTCGTGCGTGCCGGGGGTTTCGAGCAGAGCGACGGTGGCGAGCAGGTTGAGGCTTCCACCGAACCTGTCGTTGCCGATGCCCGCGATCTCCATCTCGCTTGAGGCAGAGCCCATGCGGTGGCTGCGCTTGATGAGGTGGTCGATGACATCGGCGACCTCGGGTGGGAAGACCTCTTCGATGACGCGGCCAAGGAAGGGACGCTGGCCACCGGGGTCCATCATCTCGCTGAGGGCGCGGTTGGTGAGGACGATGCGGCGGTCGGCGTCGAGCGTAGCGACGCCATTGGGGATGGTCTCGAGCATCGTCTCAAGCTCGCTGCGGCGGCCCTCGAGCGCGGCGTTGGCTGCACTGAGCTGCACCGTGGAGTGCTCGACGGCGCGGCGGCTGCCTTCAAGATCAGCGGCCATGTGGTTGAAGCTGCGAACGAGTTCACCCAGTTCTTCGGTGGCTCCTTCGTCGACGCGATGGGCATAGTCTCCGGCGGCGATGGCCTCCATCGCATCGCCCAGTGCTTCTACGGGCCGCGTGACCTGCTTGGAGATGTGAAGCGCCAGCCAACTGGAGGCGAAGAGGGCGAGGATCGTCATCATGAGCAGAAGACTCATGTAGAGATTTCGAATCTGGCGGCGCTCCCGGAAGAGCACCCAGTAGGCATCGGCCTCTCTGCGAAGATTGGCCATCGTCGCCGCCATGCCGAAGGGCATGGGCAAACCGACGACGACGGTATTGCCCCGCTGGACTGTCGTAGCTGCAAGCGCGTAATCGGTCTGGCCAAGCGAAAAAATAGGGGCGTCACTGCGCTGGGCCGCAGCGAGAATCGCGGCGTCGGTGGGGATAGTGCGCGGAGCATGTGCGGCGAGAGCAGACCCATTTTCATCCGCGGACGACTCCGGCAGCCACGGCTTTACCTCGGCGGTCGCGCCGTCTCGCTGGGGCATTTGGAAGCTGGCCACGGCGCGGCCATCGCGGTAGACGATGGCGAATCCGTTCTGCAGCGTGCCCTCATGCTGGCGCAGAATGTTGTCGATGGTCTCATGGTCTTGCCGCGACGTTGGCTTCGCTGGGGTGGCTGTCGCCTGATGCGGAGCGGGACGTGCCGTTCCCCGGCGTGGATGCCGCACCTGACGGCGAGCAGGTTGCGTGGTTGGCCTTGACTCGATAGCGGCAGCAGGAATGCTCGATGCAATGGAGTCCGCCTCAACGCGGGCGTTGGCCGTGGTGTACTGGGCAAGCGCGAGCGCCATGTGGTTGCTATCGTCGCGCATCTGCGTCACCGGCTGCGAAAACCAGCGATCGACGGCACGGTTCATCAGCAGATAGCTGAAGGCGAACATGAAGGCGATGGGCAGGAAGCTCACCAGCACCGCGCCCCAGAGCATCCGCGTGCGCAGGCGTGATCCCATGACACGGCTGCGCTGGTCCGCATAGAGCTTGAGCATGTTGCGGACCAGCAGCACAAGGATGACGACGAAGAGCAGGAACGCTACGATCGACAGTCCCGTGAACATGAAGATTTGCTCGAGGTTGACAGGGTGCGGAAGCCGCGGCGAATTAAAAGCGTTGAGCGTGATGAGCGCTACCAGCAGCACAAAGAAGCACGCACCAAGAGCGATGATCAGAAGCTTTCGCCGATTTGGGTTGGTGGGCATGGCCGTGCTCCTCACTGACCTGATTATAGGCAGCGAACGTTCTTGCTTTCTGTCTATGTCTAGTTCACCAACGTCGAGACGGGCTGCCAATCCCGCTTCTGGGCGGTCGCCACGGCGGCGTAGGTCAGAATGCCGTTATAGGTGTTGACCCCCTCCGCAATTCCCTTGTCTTCGCCGATGGCGGCCCTGGCCCCCAGGCGGGCCAGTTTCAGCACGTAGGGAAAGGTCGCGTTGGTGAGGGCAAGGGTAGAGGTATTCGGCACCGCGGCAGGCATGTTGGTGACGCAGTAATGGACGACGCCATTGACCTCGTAGGACGGATCGCTGTGCGTGGTGGGATGAGCGGTCTCGATGCATCCGCCCTGGTCGATGGCTACATCGACAATGACCGCGCCCTTCTTCATCTTTTCGACCATGGCGCGGGTGACGATCTTGGGCGCTGCCGCACCGGGAATGAGGACCCCGCCGATGACCAGGTCGGCCTTGCAGACGGCACGCTCGATGTTGTAGCTGTTGGAGGCCACGGTGAAGACGCGGCCATTGAAGATGTCATCCAACTCGCGCAAGCGGTTCAGGTTCAGATCGATCAGCGTGACCTTTGCCCCCATGCCGAGGGCGATCTTCGCGGCGTTGGTTCCAACGATGCCGCCGCCGATGATGCAGACGTTGCCGGGAGGGACGCCGGGAACTCCGCCCAGCAGAACACCGCGTCCGCCACGCTCTTTTTCGAGATAGGCAGCGCCGACCTGGACGGACATGCGACCGGCTACTTCGCTCATGGGCGTCAACAGCGGCAGGCCGCCACTGCGGTCGCGAACGGTCTCATAAGCGATGCCCGTGACCCGGCTGGCGAGCAGGGCGTCGGTAAGCCCGATGAGCGGTGCGAGATGGAGATAGGTGAAGAGGACGAGATCTTCGCGGAAGTGCCGATATTCCTTTTCAACCGGCTCCTTGACCTTGACGACCATCTCGGCGAGCCGCCAGACGTCGTGCGCGGAGCCCACGATCTCGGCTCCGGCAGCCTGATATTCGTCGTCGGGCATCGCGGAAAGAGCGCCAGCATCATGCTCCACCAGGAGTTTATGGCCGGCCTCGACCAGGGCTTTGACGCCTGCGGGCGTTACACCGACACGGCTCTCGTGGTCCTTTACCTCTTTGGGGACGCCAATGATCATCTTTCGCCTCCACGCTCTGCTTTTGATTGTATCTACATCACATACGAGTAACCCGCCAGCCGGGTTTCTCGTACACTAGCCGGAAGGCAGCATTACCAACTCCCCATGGCCGTGACTATCGAAAAACCCGCATTCAAGGACACCACCGCATCCGTTCTTCTTGATCTGCTTCGTGGTCTCGCCGCGCTGCTTGTGCTGCTCGAACACTGGAGAAACCTGTTATTCATCGATTATCCGCAATTGACCGCACATAAGTTGATGCTCATTCTGCCCTATGCTCTAAGCTCTGCAGGTCACCAGGCGGTCGTCATCTTTTTTGTACTAAGCGGGTATTTGATCAGTGGCAGCGTCTTCCGTATGCTCGCGCGTGGGCAGTGGAGCTGGAAAGCCTATCTAACCCACCGTATCGTGCGCCTGTGGGTCGTATTGATTCCAGGCCTGTTGCTCTGCACCCTCTGGGACCACGTTGGCCTTCATTCCCATCTGGCTCCGTTACTCTACAGCGGACGGGTAGCGAATCACCTTACCGGAGACGTTCACCACACTTTATCTGTCCACGTATTTTTCGGGAATCTCTTCTTCCTTCAGTCCCTGCTTGTTCCAATCTTTGGCTCGGACAGCGCTCTCTGGTCTCTTGCCAATGAGTTCTGGTACTACCTGCTCTTCCCGCTGGGACTTGTGGCTCTGCGTCGGCAGTTTGCGTTGCCACAGCGGATTATCTCCGCAGTCCTCTTCTTAGGGATTGCCTGGTTTGTGCGTCACGGCATTCTGTTGCTTTTTCCGGTATGGCTGTTCGGAACCGTATTGGCACTTCTACCGCCGCCACGCCTGGGCAATCGCGCCCGTATTTGGGTTGCGATTTTGTACTCTCCGCTTGCATTTATCTTGGCCAAAGCACATGGAATCCCCGGCCTTTTTTCGGACTACCTCTTCGGAATCGCTACATTTGCCTTTCTCTGGGTGATGCTGTCGGCAACGGGCCGCACGGAGGAAAAAGCTGTCTTTGCTCGTGTCTCCCGATCGTTGGCACGCTCCTCTTACACGCTTTATGTTGTGCATGTTCCCTTTGTCATTCTTTTGACGGCCTTATTCTTAGGCGACCGTCGTTGGGTCCCGAACGCGCCACATATTTTAAAAGGTCTCGGAATTCTTGCGATCACGATGCTCTATGCGTATCTGGTTGCCTCTGTCACGGAATTCCAGACCGACAGCGTTCGCCGCTGGATCGAGATCAAATTGGGACTGGTAAAAAAACCAATTCGGAACAAACAGCACATAAGAGCCTAAAGCTCACAGCCTCCTGGCCGATTGCTTTAACACAGTGGATTACACTACTGATAGTCTCTTTTCAGGAAACGAACTCCGAAAATCTATGTCTTCAAACAGCTTTCAGATGCGATATTCGCGCATACACAATATGCGGTCCCTCTTCAGCCTCTTTTCGAGCGACCTGGCCATCGATCTCGGCACGGCAAATACGCTGGTGTACGCGCATGGCAAAGGCATTATCGTCAACGAGCCATCGATCATCGCGGTGAACAAGATCACCAACGAGGTCGAGGCCGTCGGCAAAGAGGCCAAGGAGATGCTGGGCCGCACGCCAGGCAACATCGTCGCCATCAAACCGATGAAGGACGGCGTCATCGCCGACTTCCGGCATACCGAGAAGATGCTGAACTACTTCATCCAGAAGGCGCATAACCGCAAGATGATGGTGCATCCGCGCATCGTCATCGGCGTCCCCAGCGAGATTACGCAGGTGGAAAAGCGCGCCGTCATGGACTCGGCCTACCGCGCCAAGGCCAGCGAAGTTCACTTGGTGGAACAGGCCATGGTCGCCGCCATCGGCGCCGGTCTTCCCATTACGGAACCGGGCGGAAATATGGTCGTCGATATCGGCGGCGGGACTACAGACATTGCGGTCATCTCACTGGCGGGCATCGTCTATTCGCGCTCTGTGCGCATGGCCGGCAACCAGATGGACGAAGCCGTGATGACCTATCTCAAGCGAAAGTACAACCTGCTGATCGGCGAGCGTACTGCCGAGCAGATCAAAATTTCGCTGGGTTCGGCATTCCCTCTGGACAAGCCGATTGAGATGGAGGTCAAAGGCCGTAACCTCATCGAGGGAGTTCCCAAGACCATCACCATCGAAGATTCCGAGATTCGCGAAGCGCTCAGCGAATCCATCTCGACCATCATCAACGCGATTCGCGTGGCCCTGGAACGGACTCCGCCCGAGTTGTCGGCAGATATCTCCGACCGCGGCATCGTCCTCACCGGCGGAGGCGCGCTCATCAAAAACCTCGACAAACGCATCCGCGAGGAGACCGGCCTTCCTGTATCCATCGCCGACGACCCGTTGTGCTCCGTCGTCCTTGGGACAGGAAAGATGCTCTCCGACTTCAAGCTGCTGCGGAAGATTTCCATCGACTAATTCGTTCTTAAAATCAAAGTGGGGCACGTCAGCGGGTGCCCCATGTCCGGCTTTTGCGGACATGGGTTTCTTCCCCGAAACCAGTAATTCGAGCTTCAGCTTTTTGTAGTCCGAACAACTAATTCGCCGCAGGTGGATGAGTCAGGCTGACGCGAATGCGGTCGATGCGCCGGTCGGTGCTGGCCAAGACTTCCAATCGCAAACCATCTTCTTCGACGACTTCGCCCGGTAGCGGAATATGCCCCGCCATCTCCGAGACCAGGCCGCCGAGTGTCGTGGACTCATAGTGCTCCGGCAAGCGTAGAGCGGTTGGATCATCTTTGGTGTCGCGCGAGGTAAACTCCTCGGAATCTGTGGACTCGATGCCCTCGGCAGGCCGCGTCGACGGCTCGAACTGGTCGGCAAAGAGGTCGCGCAGCCGCGATATCTCGAAGCTGCCCGAGACAATGTAGGAGCCGTCCGATTCGCGGATGGGCGTGTCGTCCTCCTCGGGCTCATCGTGCTCGTCGGCGATCTCGCCCACGATGGCTTCGATCAGGTCTTCGATCGTGACCAACCCTGCCACCCCACCGTATTCGTCGATAACGATGCTCATGTGCTGCTTCTCGCGCTGCATCTCACGCAGCAGCTCGGCGACCCTCTTTGTCTCCGGCACAAAGGCCGCAGGGCGCTGCAACTGGGCCACTCTGCGAGCACCGGCCTCGCTGTCTGGAATCTGCAGCAGGTCGTGCGCGAAGATGATGCCGGTAATGTTATCGAGCGAGTTGGAGTACACCGGCACCCGCGAGAAGACGTGCTTGGCAATCTCGTCGGTAAAGCGCTCAAGGCTCATGCTGCCGGGGACGGCGAAGATCTCCGGGCGCGGCGTCATCACCTCGTGCACCACCTTGTCACCGAACTCGACGACCGAGCGCACCAGTTCGCGGTCCGATTCTTCGAGGATGCCCTCTTCCTCTCCGGCTTCGAGCAGCGCCTCCATCGCCTCGGATGGATGTTCTTCTTCCTGCGCGTCCTCCGGCTCGGCCAGCGCGGCAATCGAGAGCAGCAGCCCCAGCAGCAGCGTGACCGGAAGAATGAGATAAAACAGCGCCTGCAAGAGATAACGAATGCGAGCGATCCACAGGCCGCGGGTGCGGGTAAAGAGGATTTGCGGCAACAACCGGTCGAAGATGAGGATCAGCAGGATGATCTCGAAGATCGCCAGCGCAATCTCCGACCCGCTGGGGCTGCGCGCAAGCGTTGGCCGCAGAGGCGTAGTGGTATAGAGCCGCAGCCCCATCACCAGCGCAATGGCAGCCACGCTGAGCTGGCGCAGGACGGAGGCGGACAGCGCGACCGACTCGCGCCCCAGCCGCAGCTTCGGCTCGACGAACTCTTCCCACACATCGATGTTGTCCTGATATTCGCGGGCGAGAAACTTGCCCATCTCCGAGTAGACGCGGTCCACATACGCGGCCAGCGTCAGGATCACCAGCAGCACGGCGAAGATGAGGAAGTAAAGAGGAGTCATGCTCTCCTCCCGTGGTTCACTCGCTTCTTTATTGAAGACACACGCTCGATCAGTGTGACGGGCAGACGCAGCTCGTGCCGAAGCTCGGCCTCGCGGGCGGCCATCTCGCCCTTGTCCGTCTCGTGGTCCATCCCGGAGAGGTGCAGCAACCCATGCAGCAGCAGGATGCGAACCTCATCGCGCAACGTGTGGCCAAAGGCCGCGGCCTGACGAGCAGCGGTATCGAGCGAAATTGCCAGATCGCCAGCATGGCCATAGGGATTTTCGGCTGCCGGAAAACTGAGCACATCGGTGGCCTTGTTCTTATGGCGAAAGGTCTTGTTCAGGCTGCGCAGCGTGGCATCGTCGGCCAACAGAACTTCGACTTCGCCGTGCAATCCAACTGCTTCGCGAGCGCGGTTGAAAAAACGCGTCAGGCCGGACTTCGAAAGCTCCGCAGCATCGGAATGGTCGATGTTGATCATCGGGCCTGGCTTTCCCCGGAGCGGGTGTAGACGCGGACGTAGTTGACCAGCATCTTCTGCGGAAACTTCGTGGTTGCGTCCGGATCTCCCGGCCATGCACCGCCCACGGCGACGTTCAGAATGATGAAGAACGGATGGTCGTAGACCCACGTCGTCCCTGCGGGGAGATCGGCTGGCGTGCGTTCAGCGACGAGCTTGTCGTCGAGAAAGAACTTGATGTCATTCGGCGCCCACTCCACTGCATAGAGGTGAAAGCCGATATTGACGGCCTCTCCGGCAGGCAAAGGAAACTTCGCCGAGATGCCATGCGCTCCGCTGTAGCCGGGCCCATGGAGAGTGCTGTAGCTGATGGAAGGCTCGCCGATGTTCTCGAAGATGTCGATCTCACCGCACTTCGGCCAGCCTGACGAATCGATGTCATCGCCCAGCATCCAGAAAGCGGGCCAGATGCCTTTGCCCAAAGGCAGCTTGATGCTGGCCTCGAAACGCCCGTATGTCTGCGAGAACAGGCCCTTCGTCCGAAGACGGGCCGAGGTATATTGACGGGCAACGCCATCAGTCCCAGTAAAGTTCTCTTTCCGCGCCGTAATAATCAGATCGCCATTCTTCTGCTGCACGTTTGCCAGACGGCTGGTGTAACTCTCCAGTTCGTTATTGGGGTTGTTTCCGCCTATATCGAACGACCACTTCGCACGATCGGGAGCAGATCCCTTCGCGCCATTGAACTCGTCGCTCCATGAGAGTTTCCATTGGGACGAGGGCGAAACCGGAGCGAGCGATTGCGCCACGGCAAAACCGCCGACCAGCAAAACCGCGCAGCCGAAGCAGGCATAGCTGAGAAACCGCATCAGACCGGGCTTCCACTTCGAGAGCGCGGTGGCGGGGATGGAGAGTGTACTTGGGGGTTCGATGTCGATCATCGTAGAAGGAAAATCAGCAGGGGCGGTGACAGCCCCTGCTGATGATGGTATCGCATTCGCCTTTCGGCAGCGTCTACTGAGGCTTGGCAACCGTCTTCGCGGGCGCGATGGCCGTCAGGTTGGCATCGGGTAAGGTGGTGTCGCCGATAGGCAGCGGCAGTTGCTGCTGCGCGCGGCCATAGCTGTCGTAGGCGCGAACGATGCGCTGCACAAGCTGGTGCCGCACCACATCCACGTCCTCGAAGTGGCAGAAACGAATGCCTTCCACGCCATCGAGAACGTTCAGCGCCTCCAGCAGCCCCGACTTCTTCGGATTGGGCAAGTCCGTCTGCGTCAGGTCGCCGGTAATAACGGCCTTCGAATTATTTCCCATGCGCGTGAGGAACATCTTCATCTGTTCCATGGTGGTGTTCTGCGCCTCGTCCATGATGATGAAGGCGTCGTTAAGCGTGCGGCCGCGCATAAACGCCAGCGGAGCCACCTCGATGACGTTCGTCTCCAGCATCTTATCGACCTTCATGGGATCGAGCAGATCGTAGAGCGCGTCATAGAGCGGCCGCAGGTAAGGATCGACCTTCTCCTGCAACGATCCGGGTAGAAAACCCAACCGCTCGCCAGCCTCGACCGCAGGACGCACAAGAATGATGCGGCTAACTTTCTTCGACATCAGCGCCGAAGCCGCCATAGCGACGGCAAGATACGTCTTGCCCGTACCCGCAGGCCCCACGCCAAAGACCATATCGCTCTGCTCGATGGCCTCGACGTACTTTCGCTGGTTGGGCGAACGCGGCTGCACCATGCGCTTCACCCCGGCGGAGCGCTGCTTGCCGGAATCGACCAGCGAACGCAGCGTAACCGAGGGATCGGCGACGACGAGCTTCAACATGCCGTTGAGCTCGCCGTTGGAGAGATTGACGCCTGATTTGCGGAGAGAATCAAAATCCGTAAAAATACGTTCGACCCGGTCGATACTGGCGGCGTCCCCGGTTACCTGGATGGCGTCGGAACGAAGGTCAATCGTGACATGAAGACCATCTTCGAGCAGCTTGAGGTTTTCGTCGTGGGTCCCATAGAGGGGCTCAATGCCAGGAGTGATTTCCAGGGATTTTTTCATCAATGAGGGCGCTGACCTCCGTCAGGAAATGCTTGGTTATTGGATGCTCTGGGTTTGAATTGGTTGTGGGGGCGAAAAAGGCACGCGGCACGGAGGGAGGATGTTCTGGGTACTGCGACCGGGATGGCTGAAGTTGCCAATCGTATGCCGAAGATGGGCACAGACTAGAACCGCAACACGGTCCGCGTCAAGTGGCAAATGATGAATTGATCAACCTGCAAAGCGAATGTGGGTCAAGGGAACTGTCCAGCAACTGCCTCTTCGTCCAGCGGCGTGGCCAATCGGCAAGGACAACCATCACTGCCGCTATCTCAGCAGGATCGTAATCACGTCTCCTGCGGCAAAGCGTTCTTTGTCCGGAGGGAAGACAGCGTAGCAGTTGGCGCGGGCGTTGGCGGCAAGGTCGCCTGAGCCCTGCCACGCTACGATACGCACCTCGGGACGCACGCGGTCGTGCGTCAGACGCGCGGGGAGCACACGGGTCAGGCCCGGCTTGACCGCTACGTCTTCAGCCAGCGTCGCCTGGGCGAAGCGCGGCGGCGACGCGACGGCCCCTGCCAGAACGCGCAGTACCGGCGCGACGAAGCAGTGGAACGTCACCTGCGTCGAAACAGGATTACCGGGCAAGCCGAAGAAGTATTGCGCAGGAAAGTCGCCGCTGGCCGGGAGCCTGCCGAAGACCAACGGCTTGCCCGGTTGCATCTTCACGCCGGTAAAGAAGAACTCAGCGCCCATCGTGTGCAGCACCTCTTCCACCAGATCGTACTTGCCCATCGAAACACCGCCCGAGAGCAGCAGCAGGTCGCTGCTTCGCGCCTCGACGATGCTCTTCTCCAGATCGTCGTGCCGGTCGCGAGCTATGGGTAGGCGTACCGCTTCTCCTCCCGCCTCTGCCACCAGAGCGGCGAGCCCGTAGCTGTTCGAGTTCCGTATCTGCTGATCGTCGGGAGTCTCGTCCAGCTCCACCAACTCGTCGCCCGTCGCCACGATGGCCACACGCGGCTTGCGGTAGACGAACAACCCGGAGCGGCCACAGGCGGCGGCGAGCGCGATCTCCGCTGCTGCAACCGACGTTCCCCTGGCGAGCACCACATCGCCGACACGGGCCTCGCTGCCTCGCGGCACGATGTTCTCCCCGGAGCGCAGCGAGCGGCCCTCGGACAAGCGCAGGGACTCGCCATCCTGCTCGATGTGCTCGACCATCGCCACGGCGTCCGTACCTTCGGGCACAGGAGCGCCGGTCATGATCTCGAT
The DNA here is from genome assembly GCF_009765835.1 of Granulicella sp. L56. Classification (NCBI taxonomy): domain Bacteria; kingdom Pseudomonadati; phylum Acidobacteriota; class Terriglobia; order Terriglobales; family Acidobacteriaceae; genus Granulicella; species Granulicella sp. L56. Next base: position 1,297,907 of record NZ_LMUS01000001.1, read on the forward strand.
GGCCTCTCCAGCCTCCGGCAGCGGGCCGAACCAGCGTTCTCCTGCGCGTATCTGCCCAATCAGCCGCAGCCGTTCCGCAGCATCCGCTGCCCGCATAGCAAATCCATCACGGGTCGAGCGGTCGAACGGCGGCTGGTCCCGGCCTGCGGTGACCGGCTCGGCCAGGACGCGGCCGAGACAGCCGAGCAGCGGTTCCACCTCGCTCTCCAGCCTCTGCAGGCTGGAGGCGTGACGTTGCACCACGCTCAACGCTTCGTCGAAGTCGAGGATGTGGTTCATGCCATCCGTCCCTTTCCGTCACTCAAGCCTAAAGTAAAAAGCCCCGGGCTGATTGCCCAGGGCTTCTTTGTGTTGTGCTGAAAATTACTTCTTCTTACTGGAGGCCTTGTAGCTCGATTCAACCTTGGCGCCGATGCCCGTGAGAATTCCCTTCACGTCGGCGGCGTGAGGGCCATCCGGAGCGAGCGCAAGGTACTGCTGATAGGCCTCGACGCATCCCGGAGGAGCGACGATCTTCTGCGTCTTGGGATCGACGGTCGCCTTCGGAATCAGTGCCTGGCCCTTGATGTAATAGGCATCGGCGCGCTTCGGATCAGCGGCGATGGCCTTATCGGCGGCGGTGCCTGCTTCATCGAGCTTGCCTGAGTTATAGAAGGTGGCAGCCTCGTTGAAGTAGTACATCCCGGCGTTGGTGGGATCGGCCTTGGCCGCGTTGTCGTAGGCCGCGGTGGCGTCTGCGTTGTTTCCGCTCTTGCTCAATGCCTGTCCTAGCTGGTTGTAGGCCGCTGCCGCCGTCTGCGGATTGGGCTTCTTCTCGGCCGTGTTCAGGTCAATCGCTTTCTTGTAGGATTCCGCTGCATCGGCGAACTTCTTCTGCAGGCCGGGATCGGTGGCTGCGGTACCTGCCTTTGCCGCGCCGTTGGCTGCACCAAGCTGCGCATCGCCGAGTGCAACCCACAGAATGGGCTCATCGGGCTTGGCCGTGGTCGCGCTCTGCATGGCAGTGATCGCAGCGTCGTAGTTGCCTGCCTTGGTGTCGGCGCGGGCCTGGACGAGCGTCTTGTTCAGGTCGGCGATCTTGGAGTTGGCCGCCATCGCTTCGGAGTTCTTCTTCTTGAACTCTTCGAGCTGCTTCTTCTCGTCGGGAGACATCTTGTCGAGGTATTCCTTACGGCTCATGTCGAAGTTCACGACCTTATCGTCGTTGGCCAGCAGCGCCACACTGTCGTTGTAGTCGATGCTCTTGTCATCGACGAAGACCACCGCGACATAATTGCCGGGCGCGATGCCCGTTCCCTTGAAGTCGCCGTTCCCGTCGATGGGGAAGGTGTACTGATACTTGCGGCTCTTCGCGTCTGAGGTGCGGTCGGTCGTCAGCTTGACGTCGCCCTTGGTGATCGCCTGGTTGAGAGGGTTGTTGACGTGGCCATGAATGCTTGCCGTCGTCTGCGCCATCGACCGCGACGGGTGCGCCATGGCGACGACCATCAGCAGCGCGATGGTCAGGGTGCTTATCTTGAATAATCCGAAATGCTTCTTCACTTTTCTCTTCTCCTGGCCCCTTGCATGCAGGCGGAAATCGTCGTTCTCGAAGTTGCTACTCAAAACCCCGAAGTTGCTTCACAAACTTTGATGCGCCTTTCGCCTTCATCAGGCGCTGGCATACGGTATCGGATCTGTGGCCCCGGCTTCGCGAAAGGCACGCAGCCGCAGCAGGCAGCTCTCGCAGACGCCGCAGGCCACGGTTTCGCCAGAATAACAAGACCAACTTACATGGAACGGAGCACCCAGTTCAACTCCCAGCCGCACGATCTCGCTCTTGCGCAGCTCGATCAGCGGGGTAACGATCCGAATATCGCCCTCTTTTGTCCCCATCTCAATGAGTTTATTGAACGCGTTGTAATACGCCGGACGGCAGTCGGGGTAGCCTGAGCTGTCCTGCTCGACCGCACCGATGAAGACCGTCTTCGCCCCCAGCACCTCGGCCCAGCTTACCGCCGCCGAGAGGAAATGGGCGTTGCGGAAAGGGACGTAAGTGACTGGAATCTCATGGCCGATGCTGGCCTCGTCGCCTCCGGTGGGGACCGCGATGTTCTCATCCGTCAGGGCCGACCCGCCGATCTTGCGGAAGAGGTCCATCTTGAGCGGAAGCAGCTCACGCACCCCGGTGAGGCGGGCGATCTCCTCTGCGGAGCGCAGCTCGCGGGCCTCGGTGCGCTGGCCATAGCTGAAGTGCACGGCATACACGTCGTAGTCGCGCGCGGCCAGCGAGGCGCAGACGCAGGAGTCCATGCCGCCCGAGAGGCAGACGACGGCACGGGGTCGGGTTTGATCAGGCTGGGTCATCTTGGGGGTCTGTTTCTAGGTCTGGGTTATCGAATGCACGCTCAGCGGCCGCGGAAGCGCCACCGGGACCCTCAGCGGAATCGAGGATCTCGCGAGCGGCCTCTTCGTCCTTTTGATGCACCTGCAACTGCACCCAGAAGGCACCGGAGAGCAGGCTGTTGACGTGCTCGCCTTCGAGGAAACACTCAATGCCTGCCGACTCGAGCGCACCCTTGGCCATCTGCGCGAAGACCGGCTCGATGAACTCGGCGACGGTCACATACTCTTCGGGATCCTGCGGCTTCTCGGCCATGTCAACGCCTCCTATTTCGTGTCGTACGACTGAAGGTGAAACGTAATCGTCCCCCAGAAGAGCTGGGCGCGAATCTGCACCGGGATATGCCGGGGATCGTCCGTGTACCAGATCCAGATCTTGCCGCGGTTCTTCACCACGCCCTCGTCCGCCGTGGGCTGCACGCGGATCGTCTGGAACGTCCCCGCCGGGGTCTTGATCTCTTCGCGGGCTTCGACCTTCATGGTGACGGTGACGGTGCGCATGGAGTCAGCCAGCGGAAAGCTGACCGTCTTGCCGAGGATGAGTGGCTGCGAAGCCGCATAGAAGATGGCCGAGAGGGAGTCGGTGACGCAAGCTGGGATCGATGCCGTCTGCGTCTTCGATGTGCCCTTGACCAGATTGCGCTCGACCAGATTCTGCTTGCCCTGTGCGTAGTTGAAGCTAAGGTCGCTCGAGACCTTGCGGCGGCCCTCCTGCAACTGCTTGCTGAACCCTGTGGAGCAGCCGGTGCGCGTATCGAAGCCCGACTGGAAGCGGTCGACGACCGGGAAGAGCATAGTCACGCCGCCGACGGAATCGGCGGTGGCGTTCACCTTCTGCACGTTGCCATCGCGGGTCAGGTGGAACACTGCGGTCCCGGCGGTAAAGACGCGCCAGTCGACGGTGTAGCTCAGCGTCTCCTGCGTGGGGAAGGCGTAGCCGGTCGGCGGCGGTTGCAGCGTGGGAATCTGCGACTGCGCGAACGCCTGCACACCGCAGGGCAGGACCGCCAGCAGAAGTGCGGCAAAGGGGAGGAAGTTCGATCTACGTTTGGACAGAGGCAGCTCGCTGGGTTGAAATAGTTGAGTTTGCTACCGCTTAAGCAACAGCAGGCGCGCTGCCAGCGCCGCGTAGATGGCGATGGCACCCATGCTGGCATTGTACTCGCGGTGGTGCAGATAGAGCTTGGACGAAAAACTTCCGGAAACGTCTGCGGTCGGTGCGGCAGTCAGCCGGGGCAGCAGTCGCGGGACGTTTTTCGCGTACTCGTCGAATCCGGCGAAGTGCTCGCGCAGGTACATCTCTTCTGAGCGAATCGTTGGCAGGTAAATTGCCGCGAACAGAATTGCCAACGCGATCAGGATGATCCAGCTCCCCGCCGCCGCAGCAAAGCCAAAGGCGATCATCATGGAGCCGAGATAGAGCGGGTTGCGCGTATGTGCGTAGGGGCCGGTGCGGGTCAGCTCTGCATTCTTGCGCACATACCCGGCAGCATAGGCGCGCAGCCACACCCCCGGAACCACCAGCAGAAGGCTGGCTAGCATGGTGTGCCAGGTCGGCCGGGCAAGCCACAGGAAGACCGCGGCAAAGATAAATCCGAGGGGGACGCGGATACGACGGGCGATCCGCTGCCATTGGGTTCGTTCACTCACTGCTTTACCTTATCGTGTCGGCCGCAACAGGTCGAACGCCGCCGCGATGACCTCGTCCGCCGTAATCTGCATCAGGCCCTCTTCGGGGGCCGCGTGGCGGGTGTGATCCTTTTTGCTGGAAGGGTGGCGCAGCACCCGCGAAGCCGTTCCGTAAGGCCCGTTCCGCGCCGGATCGGTAGGCCCAAACAGCGCAACCACAGGCCGCTCCAGCGCCGCAGCCAGATGCAAAGGGCCAGTATCCCCGGCGACCACAAGGCTGGCGCGCCGGGTCAGTGCAATAAGCTGACCCACGGAGCACGGAACCAAGACCGCCGTGCCACCGCTGGCGTCAACGACCGCGTTGGCAAGGATGTCTCCAGCAAAAACTGCATTGACCAGAGGAACATAGCCAGCCTGCGCCAACGCAGCCGCGACCGCACCATAGCGCTCCGCAGGCCACTGCTTCGCGCCCCACCCGGCTGAGGGCGCAATCAGCGCAAATTTCCTGCCATCGGGCACAAGCTGCGCGAGAAGCTCATCCCGCCACGCCTCCGCAGCATTGTCCAGCGGCAACTCGATCTTCGCCGGAGCCAGCCGCTCACCGACAGCGGCTCCGAGCAATTCGCAGCCCTGCTCGATCACATGCGCCGCGCTCATCGGTATCTTCTCGCCATACATCCATCGCGCGGGCTGCTCACGAGGTTCAGCCGGACCGGCAAATTCCCCCGCTCCCGCCATCCAGCCGATCATCGAGGAGCGTATCGAGCCCTGCATATCGACGCAGAGATCGAACTGCTCCCCGCGCAACTCCCGTCGCACCGCACGAATGCTCGAAAGCGTCTCCAGCGAAATCGGTTGCCGCTTCCACTCCCGCGTCGGCACCACATAGCAGCGATCGACCAGCGGCATCGCCGCACCACGCTGCGATATAGCGCTCGATTGCAGCAACTCTCTCCAGCAGGGATCAATCGCCCATCCGATAAACCAGTCCGGATGCCGCTGCCGCAACGCCGCAACGGCGGGCATGGCGTGCAGCACGTCGCCCATTGCGCCGATGCGAACAATCAACACACGAGGCGGACGGCTTCTGCCTGACGAAATAAGGGGCTGGCTGTTCAAGCGGTCATTTTCTCACGCGAAAGAGCTTCTGCCTCAACGATTCTGGCTGCGGCGGTCGAGGCGCTTTTCCATTGCGATCAACTGCAACAGCGCTTCCAGCTCGTCCGAGAACTCGATGCCCAACCGCGCCACCACCAGCGGCCCCACGGTCTCCAGGCGCTCGCGCATCGCTGGCGTGAGCTTTACCGCGTCTTTCTCCGTGGTCACAAAACCGTTTGCGCCGTACTGCCGCGCTGCTTCGAGCAGCCGGTTGATGTCGCCATCGATATACGCATGGTGGTCAGCAAAGACAATCATCTCCACCGGGCGGCAACCCTCCGCCACCAGCATGGCGGTAAATCCTTTCGGCCTGGCAATGCCGCAGAAGGCCAATGGCCGCGCCGACAACGGCTTCTCCCCATCGCCATCGAGGCTGAGCCGCCGTTTGATCACCCATGTCACGGCTGGCTTCTTCTTTCGCGGAAGATCGCTGAGAAAGCGCTGCAGCTTCGCCGCCTCTTCTTCTCGCACCACGATGATGTCGGCCTCGCGCAGCGTCGACAGAGGCTCCCGCAGATTGCCCGCAGGCAGCAGCGCATCGTCCACGTCCTCCTGTGTCAGCAGCACAATATCGATATCGCGGGCCAGCTTTCGATGTTGAAAGCCGTCGTCGAGCAGATGCACGGCGATCTTTCCCGCCGCCTCGGTCTGCTCCGCCAGCACTCCCGCGCTATAGCGGTCGGCACCGACAAACACAGGCACGCCGGTTCGTTGCGCCAGCAGCACCGGCTCATCGCCAAACCACGCGGCATCGCCATACGGCTCTACGCGCTCGACTGTTTTAGGAGCGCGGCCAAAGCCCCGCGTTAGAATCGTGACCGCATAGCCGCGTCGCCGCAGCATCCCGGCCAGCGTCATCACAACTGGCGTCTTTCCCGCGCCGCCTGCCGACACGCTGCCCACGCTGATGACCACGTTCGCCAGACGCCGCTGCTTCAGCCAGCCAGTCCGAAACGCCAGCCGCTTGACAGCCAGCGCCGCTCCATACAGTGGAGACAGCGGCAGCAGCAGTGGTCTGCGGAGTCTCATCGCCCACTCACCACACTCTCTTTCGATAACGCACTCAACGCCTGGACCGTTCGCCCTGTCGCGCCCGCCTGTGCGTCGAAGACCTTGCGCCCGCGCTGACCCATGGCCTTTGCCTCGTCTGTGTGATGCAGCATAGCAGCAAGCGTCTCCGCAATTGCTGTTGTCGAAACAATGCGAATCGCATTGTGCACCTGTAGGACGTGCACGATCTCGCGAAAGTTTTGAAACGACTCCCCCATCAGCACAGGAACGCTGAACCGCGCCGGTTCCAGAGGATTATGCCCGCCCGCTGCGACCAGGCTGCCGCCCACGAACGCCAGCGCTCCCAGCGAATACATCGCGGCGAGGTCGCCAATCGTATCCAGCAGAAAGATGCTGCCCGCTGCAACCGGCCGGGGTTGCTCGCGGAACTCGCTTGCGCGAATCACAGTAAATCCACCTGCACCAACCATTGCGGCAACCGCGGCAAACCTGTCCGGATGTCGCGGTGCCAGCACCATCACCGCATTCGGCTCAGCAGCGGTCACCGTAGGCCACGCTGCCAGCAAGATCTTTTCTTCGCCATCGAGCGTCGAGCCGCAGACGACCACCCGCGCCTGTGCTGGCAACTGCTCGCGCAGCATCGCCACCAGCGGAGACTCGCGCCCTTCGCGCAGGTCATACTTCAAATTCCCCGTAACTCGCACCCGGTCTGCAGGAGCGCCAATCCGCACCAGCCGCTCCGCCGTCTCTTCGCTCTGCGCCAGAAACAGCGAGATCTTCTCAAGCAATGGCCGCCAAAGCCGCCGCAGCCGCAGATAACGCGGGAACGACCGGTCGGACACCCGCGCATTCACCACCGCCATCGGCACCCCAGCCTTGGCACATTGCAGAATCAGGTTCGGCCAAAGCTCGCTCTCCATCAGCACCAGCATCTTCGGCTGCAAGACGCGCAGATAGCGCCGGACGACAAAGGCAAAATCCAGCGGCAGGTAGAACACCGGAAGCTCCGGCAGGCGCTGCTTTGCCAACCGCTGCCCGGTCGCCGTCGTCGTCGAGACCGCGATCAGCCACTCCGGCCGCTCCGCGCTCAACTCACGAATCAGCTGCGTAGCCGCCATCACCTCGCCGACCGAGACCGCATGAACCCAAACCGTCTCGCGCCCCGTAACCGCAGTACGCAACTGCGTCGGCACGAATCCCAGCCGCCCCGCCAGCCCGGCGCGATACCGCCCGCTGGTCGCCATGCGCAGCAGCCACCACGGCGCGCCCAATATCAGGGCCGCCAGCAGAAGCGCGCTATACACACCCATCACCACTTCTTCATGCCCTCGCTTTACCTTGTACGCCAGCGAAGATGATAATCAACCCAGGCTATGAACTCCCACCGCTCTCTGCCAATAGTTTCACAGACTCTCCGGGTCATCGCCACCACCTGCATTCTCGCGGCCTGCGCTGTGGCTGCCAGCCACAAGGCGCCCCCGGTCAAACCGGCGAACCAGTACGCCGCCTTCGACACGCATCCCAACGAGCACGTCACCGTCGGCATCGACCCCTGCAACGACCCGGACAAGTGCAGCTTCTTCCGCCTGCCCTACGTCCAGCACGGCTTCGTCCCTGTCCGCGTCATCATCACCAACGACGGCGACACCGCACTCACGCTCAACGACGTGCGCATCCAGTTCATCTCCGCCGCCAACGACAAGCTCCCCGCCGCCGATCTCGACGAGATCAACCGCCGCCTCTTCAACCTCAAGAAGAGCATGGGCACGCATCTCCCGCTGCCGATCCCCATCACCATCCACCACCCTGCGGTCGACAAAAAGATCACCGAAGACGACGCCGACTTCGGCTTCCAGAGCACCACCGTCAACGCGCACAGCAGCCTCGGCGGCTATCTCTTCTATGACGTTCGCGGTCTCGACGATCCGCCGCTCAAAGGCGCGCAGATCTACGTCAAGATGATCTACACCCTCGACCGCAAGCACGAGCTCTTCCCCTTCACCATCCCCTTCGACAAGTGGCTGGCCGCAAATCCACCGGCCAAATCAACAAGCCAGAAGAATTGAAGGATCAAGACGATTCAATAACAAGATGATTAAATAGAAACTGTCATCCTGAGCGAAGCGTAGCGTAGTCGAAGGACCTGCGGTTTGCGCGGAATGTCAACGTCCTTCATTCTCAACAGAAGCCCATGCTCAACATTCGCCCCGCCACTCCCGCCGACGTTCCCCAGATCCTCGCCTTCATCCGCGACCTCGCCACCTACGAGCGCGACCCCGACGCCGTCCACGCCACCGAGGCCGACCTGCACCGCGACGGTTTCGGCCCCGCACCACGCTTCCACTGCCTCATCGCCGACTGGGACAACGCCCCGGCAGGCTTCGCCCTCTACTTCCACAACTACTCCACCTGGCGCGGTCACTCCGGCATCCACGTCGAAGACCTCTTCGTGCTCCCCGAACATCGCGGCAGGGGAATCGGCAAGGCGCTGCTCACCTGCGTCGCCGCCATCGCCCTAGAAGAAGGATGCCACCGCCTGCAATGGGACGTGCTCGAGTGGAACACCCCCGCCATCGGCTTCTACGAGCAGATGGGCGCAACCATGATGAAGGAGTGGCGCACCATGCGCGTCAACCACGAAGGCCTGCCAGCGCTCGCCGCTCAAAGCAAACAGCTTTAGGGAAGTATCGACCGATTCCTCGGGGCAAGTAATTGATTTCATGCAGGAGTGATGAGCTCTCAATACCTATGTAGGAGTGCGAGCTCTCAATACTTACTCCGCGCTGAAGGCGCGGTCTATACCAGCATGGGGCGCAGCCCCATGGACCATCTTGGGAAAGCCTCTGCGGTTTTAGACAGGCTCCGGGCCCACTCGCGGTAGGCTTGACCCATGGACGAAAAGAACGACAAGCTCTCCCACTACGACGAAGCCGGGCAGGCCCACATGGTCGACGTAAGCGTCAAGGCGGCGACCCGCCGCGAGGCCGTCGCCACCGCCTTCGTCGAGCTTTCGGAAGCAGTGCTGGCCGCGCTGCCGCAGAACCCCAAGGGCAATCCGCTGGAGGTCGCACGCTTTGCCGGAATCCAGGCCGCCAAGCGGACTTCGGAGCTGATTCCCATGTGCCACCCTCTCGCACTGAGCTTCGTGGAGGTGCAGGCCACCGTCGTCACAGGAGGAGTCGCCATCGAGGCCACGGCAGCCACCGTCGCCGGAACCGGGGTCGAGATGGAGGCGATGGTCGCCGCCTCGGTGGCCGCGCTTACGGTCTACGACATGACCAAGGCGCTCGATAAGGGCATCCGCATCCGCGAGGTCGTGCTTCAGAGCAAGAGCGGTGGAAAGAGTGGCGACTATCGCCGCGAGCCGTCGAAAACTACTTAATTTTCCTAAACCGCCGTGGCTAAACTCACAGCAAACAAGCCCTGAGCATCCTGCCAGCTCCGGCTGATGGCGAAGCCAGCCGACCGCAGGAGCCTTTCCACGCTGACCGGATTGAACTTATAGCTGTTCTCCGTGTGGATGGTCTCGCCCGCTGCAAAATCCAGCGGCAAAGCATCCCCAGCCGAGTTGGCGGGGATATGGACCTTCTGCCGCCTGCGCGACTCCAGATGCATCTCGATCCGCGAATGGCTCTCATTCCAAATAGCTTTATGCTCAAACCCGGCAAGGTCGAAGTCCGCTCCAAGCTCCCGGTTCAGCCGCTCGAGCACATTGCGGTTGAAGGCCGCCGTCGTTCCCCCAGCATCGTTATAGGCCGCCAGCAGCGTAGCCGCGCTCTTATGCTTGCCCGGCCCCAGGTCGGTGCCGACCAGCAGTTTGTCTCCCGGCAAAAGCTGCGCACGCACATTACGGAGCAGAGCGACTGCATCGTCAGGTGAGAAGTTGCCGATGCTCGAACCGATATAGAGGGCCAGCGTCCGAAACTCCGCCAGCCGGTCGAGCGGCAGCGGCTGGGTGGTGTAATCGGCCACCTGCGAGCGCACGCTGACGCCGGGAATATTGGCGCTGATATTTTCGCTCGCCATCACCAGCGCAGACTCCGAAACATCGACCGGCTGATAGACCACGCTTCCCTGCTGGCGCACCGCGGCAGCCAGCAGGATGCCGGTCTTGGTCGCTGTTCCCGCGCCCAGTTCGATCAGCGTAAGCCTTTGTTTGCCTCCGCTGGCAGCTTCCTGCAGAATTTCGTCCGCGTGGGCGGCGAAGATGTCGCGCTCGGTCCGGGTCAGGTAATACTCGGGCAATTCGGTGATCGCCTCGAAGAGCCGTGAGCCTGCCTCATCGTAGAAAAGCCACGGAGAGAGAGTTTTGGGACAAGCGGTCAGTCCGGCCCGAACCTCGGTGGCGACTGCATGGTTCGTGGTATCGACAGCTTCCGGTACAGCGGCGGCAATAGATGGCACTTGGGGAGTTCCTCTCCGTGGGGTGCGGCTTGGCCGCTTTGTCGATTGGATGCAGTTCGGACGCCAGATGATTTTCGCCGAGGATGGTTTTATCGGTATTCGAACTATGAAGCCTGTGCGACGTGTCGAGGGGGGATCATAAAACAACGACGAAATACAGGGGTCTCTCCGCTGCGGCGGCAAGTGCGCCGCCTTCGGTCGAGATGACGTATTTTATAGTTGCTGAATAAATTCCAAATTGCACCGGCACGACAAGATCGCTGCGTGCAGGAGGTCCTTTGCTATCCATACGCAACATGATCGTAGCGGCCGCCGCTGGATTGATGCTGGTTTCGACCACACCCGCGATGCAGGCCCAGTTCGCCGGGACGGGTCCGCGCGACAACTTTCGCGACACCACCGTTCTGAGACCCCCTGCCGGAAGCAAGGTCGCCATCATCGTCTTCGAGGACCTGGGATGCCCGGCCTGCGCGCGCGCCCATCCGATCGAGAGGCAGGTGGCCGAACAGTACCATGTGCCGCTGCTGCGTTACGATTTCCCGCTCGCACAGCACATCTGGACCTTCCAGGCCGCGGTCGATGCGCGTTATCTGCAGGACAAGGTGAGCCCTAAGCTTGCGGACGAGTATCGCAGCGCCGTGTTCCTTGCGCAGACGTCGATCTCGAGCAAGGACGACCTGCAGCAGTTTACCGAGCACTGGTTGCAACAACATGGGCAGAAGGTGCCGTCCGCCGTCGATCCCGGTGGCGCGCTGGCCGCCAAGGTACAGGCGGACTATGATCTGGGCAAACGCCTCAATGCGGAGTGGACGCCGACTTTGGTGGTGGTGACCCGCGATAACTATCAGGTCGTGAGCGGAACCGCTGAGGGACCAAACGATCCGACCAAGCTCGCTGCGGTTGTGGAAGGCGCTCTCGCGCAGACGAAGAGTGCTCCGGCTGCTCATGCTGTGGCGCACAGGTAGGGTCGAGACGACGATTTCTCCGAAGAGTCTTCTGAATAGTTGAGGGAGTAAATAGTTGAGCTGCTCAACTATTTACTCCCTCAACTATTTACCGTTCAACTATTTTGGCTCTTTCGGGGGTATCTTTGGCCAGCCGGAGGCCGGAGAACTGCCAGCGGGTGCCGGGCGTGAAGAAGTTGCGATAGGTGGGACGGATGTGGGTGGCCGGGGTAACGCAGGAGCCTCCACGGAGGACCACCTGGCTGGACATGAACTTGCCGTTGTATTCGCCGAGCGCGCCGGGCAATGGCTTGTAACCGGGGTAGCCGGTATAACCCGATTGCGTCCACTCCCACACATCCCCATAGAGCTGTTGCAGGCCCGAGGCGTGGCTGGCCGGGGTAGGGTGCAGGTTGTTGGATTCAAGCAGGTTGGCCTCGGTGCCAGCGGCTGGAACGGAATGGGTGGCGGCGTACTCCCACTCGTATTCGGTGGGGAGACGGTAGCCTGCCCAGCGGGCGTAGGCGTCGGCCTCGAAGAAGCTGAGATGACAGACCGGGGTTTCGCTGAGGTCTTCGAGCGCCTGAAAGCCGTGCAGGGTATAGACGCACCAGCCGGACTTGGTCTCGCTGTCGCGCTGCCAGTAGAGCGGGGCCTGCCAGTTTTCGCTGTGCAAAGCGGTCCAGCCTTCGGAGAGCCACAACTCGGGGCGGGTGTAGCCGTTCTGGTCGATGAAGGCGAGATATTCGGCGCAGGTGACGAGACGGTTCGCAAGAGCGAAGGGGGCGATGTAGACGCTGTGGCGCGGGGTCTCGTTGTCGAAGGCGAATACATCGTTGGCTGCGGGATTCGGGGTGAAACCGATCTCAGTAAGGCCGGGGGAGAAGCGGGACCACTCAAGCGGAGGAGCGATGGCTTCGTTCTTCTGCCCAGAAGCCGCCAGATAGGCGGGGTGGAGCGGGTTGGTAAAGAAGGCGTGCTTGATGTCGGTGGCGATCAGCTCCTGGTGCTGCTGCTCGTGATGGAGGCCGAGGGTGATGCGCTGGATGGCCCCGGAGACGACAGGCTGCTGGAGGAAGCGTTCGATGGCGGCGTCGACATGGGCGCGATAGGCGAGGATCACGTCAACGGAGGGGCGGGAGAAGGAGGCGCGGAGCTTCTTCTCGGGCATGTCGCCGAGCGAGTTGTAGTAGCTGTTGAAGAGCCAGTGGAAGTCGGGATGGAAGGGCTTGTAGGCGGCGACGTGCTCGCGGAGGACGAAGGTCTCGAAGAACCAGGTGGTGTGGGCAAGATGCCATTTGACCGGGCTGGCCTCGGGACTGGACTGGACCATGAGGTCTTCGGGCGAGAGCGGGGTACAGAGGCGGGTGGTCGCTTTGCGGATGGCCTGGTAACGCGCAAGAAGGGTGGTGGCGGCAGACTGGGTTGCGGTAGAGGAGGGCATGGCGTTTCTCGCTTGAAGAGGTGCAGACTAGGGTTGGATGCTTTGGACAGGCCCGGCGTTGGTTTTTTCTGACGCCCCGGGCTGTTTTGCCGCTATGGGTGATAGCTGTTGAGGAGGCGGGCCAACGTGTAGGCTACGGCGGCGGCGGCTCCGCCGATGGTGATGGTCTGGATGGCGCTGCGGAGCCATCCCGTGCCTACGAGCTTTCCTTTGAGCGCACCAAAGAGAGCAAGAGCTATCAAGGTGATGACGATGGAGAGCTTGAGGGCTGCCAGATTGTCGCTTACCAGCATGTAGGGGAGCAGCGGAATAATTCCCCCGGCGATGTAAGAACCGGCGATCGTAAGGGCGGAGCGGTGGGCGCGGTTCGCGGCGGGCTCTTCGAGGCCAAGCTCGAAACGCATCATGAAGTTGACCCATTGTTTGGGGTTCTGCTTGAGCGAGGCGAGGACCGATGCGGCGGCGGTGCGGTCGACCGCATACTGCTCGAAGATCTCGTAGATCTCTTCCTCTTCGTCCTGGGTGCGCTCGACGATCTCGCGCTCTTCGCGGTGACGCTCGGAGATATAGTGCTCGGCGTCGCCGCGGGCGGCGAGGTAGCCGCCGAGGCCCATGGCGATGGAGCCGGCAGCGATCTCGGCGAGGCCGGCGAGCACCACAATGCGAGAGGACGCGACGGCTCCGGAGAGACCGGCGGCCAGGGCGAAGGGGACGGTGAGTCCGTCGGAGAGCCCGATCACGATATCGCGTACGGTGGCGCTGGACTCGAAGTGGCCTTCGATGTGTTCGCTGTCGGAATCGTGGGCGACTTGGTGCATGGCCGTAGTGTAGTGCAGACGGGTGGGTTAGCTCGGGATAAGACAGACGTTTTTGTGTGGGGGGCGAGTCTTTCGTGAGGGGTCAACGTCTGTATGAACACGGCTTCTGAGTAGTGGAAGACTTGAAGATCGGACGTGTGAGATGAGATGGTGTCGCAGATTTGGACGGCGTCAGATTTCGCTGGCTTTGGGGATATTGCTCGCAGGTTCGGGAGTGGTTCGGGCCCAGGAGGGACCGGGAACTGAGCGCGGTGCGTTTGCCGGTGGGCAGATGGTCCGGGGAACAGTGACGGCGGTGGGCGTCGACCGGCTGACGGTGAAGACGGAAGAAGGCGATGTCTATCAGGTGGCGATCTCGGCGAATACGCGGGTGATGAAGGACAGGCAGCCGGTGAAGGTGGCAGATATCAAGGCTGGGGATGGCGTCGGCGCAATGGGCGTGATGGATGCCCCGACGAAGACGGTTCATGCAGTGTTTGTGGCTGTCATCGATGCGGAGCAGGTGAAGAAGGCGCGGGAAGAATTAGGCAAGGTCTACATCACCGGGAAGATTACCGCGATTGATATGGACGACGCCAAAATTACGGTGATGCGGCCGGACCATGTGAGCCAGGTGATTCAGGCGGATGAAGGAACTTCGTTCAAGCGGGGTGGGCGCAGGGAGCAGGTTTCGGTGACGGAAGCTCCTGCGGCGGGCGCGCCACCGAATGCGGAGAGCATCACGCTGGCGGACGTGAAGGTGGGCGACATGGTGATGGGACGGGGTGCCGTGAAGAATGGCTTCTTCGTACCGACAGAGTTGAGGGTCATGGATGCATCGGCCCGGGGACAGGGACGGAGGCGTGGAGCTGGCAGTGGAGCTTCGGCTGCTGCTCCCTCTTCTTCACCGAACATTGATGGTTCAGAGAATCCTAAGTAAGGATTGCGGGTTTGAACCTTTGACTGGGATTGATCTTTTTTAGGGCTGAGGCGAGGTTGGAGTGCGTAGATTGACTCGATGGACGATGTTGGGCCTGGTAACACTCGCCGGGAGTGGCTTGTCTGCCGGAGCACAGACGGCGGCAACGGGACAGGCTGTGGCCCCGGCTACGGTGACGGCTCAAACTGCTCCGGCACAGGCCCCTGTTGCAAGCGGCGGAACGATTACGGGATCGGTGAAGGCAGGGGCGGTGCCGCTGCCGGGCGTTGCGGTGACCGCCACTAATACGCTGACGGGAAAGAAGTATGCGACGACGACCGACATTACGGGATCGTTTGAGATGGTGATACCGCGCAATGGGCGGTATGTGGTGAAGGCAGAGCTGGCGGCCTTTGCGTTAGAGACCAAAGAGGTGCTGCTGGACGGCGGTAAGCCGGAGCAGGTAGCGGCGTTTGCGATGCAGTTGGCCTCACGTGCGGCACGCGAAGAGGCGCAGCAGGCAGGAGCGGCGAGTTCGACGAGATCAGGAGTAGGACAGGGGCGGGGGACGCAGGCGCTGAGTGTCTCCGGAGACAGCGATCTGGCCGATGCCAGCGCCGGGACGGGCGTCGCTGGAGCCCAGATGCCTACGCTCTCCGGGTTGGGGAGCGGGGACCAGGCATCGGCGGATTCGGTTGCGGTGAGCGGGCAGATGGGACAGACGAATGGACTCGCCAACTATAACGAAGACGAGATTCGACAGCGGGTGGAGGACGCGGTTGCACGAGCAAGGACGCAGGGTGGGGTTGCGGGCGATATGGCGAATGCCGTGGTCGGAATGCTGGGTGGCATGATGGGAGGGCCGGGCGGCGGCGGTGGTGGGGGAGGCCGTGGTGGACGCGGCGGTGGTGGCGGTGGCGGTGGCGGTGGGCGCGGCGGGTTTCGCGGGTTCAATCCCTCGCAGCCGCATGGGGCGATCTTCTATGAGGGCGGTAATGGAGCATTGAATGCTGCGCCGTTCTCGGTGGCGTCAGCGCTGGGCGAGTCGGGAGCACAGGTGGTGAAGCCGTCGTCGATGTCGAACCGGTTTGGCGTGAGTTTTGTGGGATCGCCGTTTATACCGGGACTGGTGAAGCCGAGTTCGAAGCAGTTTGTGTTTTTGAATGTGACCGGGCAGCGGAACATCAACCCGGACATCTTCAACGGGACGGTGCCGACACTGGCGGAACGGAGTGGAGACTTTTCCGCGCTGGGGCAGACATTGTATGACCCGACGACGGGATTGCCGATACCGGGGAACAATCTCAAGAACGCTTCGGTCCCGATCTCGCCGCAGGCGCTGGCGCTGTTGAATTACTATCCGGCGCCGAACGTTCCTAATGCGGGGCCACGCAACAACTATCAGACTGTAACCAACGCGGGGCAGAATTCGACGTCGGCTGCGCTGCGCTATGTGCGGAACTTTGGGCAGGGTGGGTTCGGCATGGGGCGGCGGCAGGCTGCGAATGCTCCGAAGGCCCTGCGGCAGAACATCAACTTCAACGGAAGCTATTCGCATAGCGCCACTGACAGCCGAAATATCTTTCTGCCGCTGGGCGGAACAACGGCCTCCGATGGATATGGACTCACGGCGGCCTACACCATCGGTTATGGGAAGCTGACCAACAATGCCTCGATTAACTGGAACCGCTCGCACGCTATGACAGAGAACTACTTCACTAATGGATTGACCAACCCCGGGCTGCAGGCGGGGGTACTGGTGGGGAATTCCACGATCCAATCGAACCAGTTCTATTACGGCGTGCCGACGATCTCGTTCGGCGGCTCGAACGCCTTTACCGGGCTGACCAATACCGCTCCGAACGACACGATCAATCAGACCATCTCGTTCAGCGACTTTGTGAGCTATCGATATGGGAAACACAACATGCGCTATGGCGGAGATATTCGGCGCGTTCATGCCGACTCGATTGGCGGGACGCAGGTAACGCCGCTGGGATCATTCAGC
Organism: Granulicella sp. L56; assembly: GCF_009765835.1. Classification (NCBI taxonomy): domain Bacteria; kingdom Pseudomonadati; phylum Acidobacteriota; class Terriglobia; order Terriglobales; family Acidobacteriaceae; genus Granulicella; species Granulicella sp. L56. Next base: position 1,314,603 of record NZ_LMUS01000001.1, read on the forward strand.
TTTACGGGGTATGCGACGCAGAATCCTGCCAGCGATTGCACCGCTTCGGCGACCACGACCTGCCCGGCGAGCGGATCGGGATTCGCGGACTTCCTGCTGGGAATGCCGCAGCAGGCTTCGGTACAGGCGGGCTTGAACAAGACCTATCTGCGAGCGAATGTCTATGACTGGTATGGGCAGGATGACTGGCGAGCGTTTGCGAATCTGACGCTGACCTATGGGCTGCGTTATGAGTATTTTTCTCCTTACGTGGAGAAGAACAACCGACTGGTGAACCTGGACCACAATGAGAACTTTACTGCTGTGGAAGCAGTGCAGCCGGACCAGAGAGGCACTTACAGCGGAAGCTTTCCGCGGTCGCTGGTGAATCCCGACCGGTCGATGTATTCGCCACGATTTGGATTTGCGTATCGGGTGCCGTCGAAGCTGATGAAGGAGACGGTGATCCGCGGCGGCTATGGGATCAACTACAACACGGGCCAATATTCGACGATTGCGCGGCAACTGGCCAACCAACAGCCCTTTGCGGTGACGCAGACCAACATTGCGGGACAACAGGGCTGCGGCACGCTGGGGCAGTTTACGCTGGCGGGCGCGTTCAACTGCTCGAATGCGCTGGTGCAGAGTAACTTCAGTGCCAACCTGAACTATCGGCTGGGACATGTGCAGATATGGGACCTCGATATTCAGCGGACGCTGCCGTTAGGCATTGTTGCGAACATTGGCTACGACGGGTCGAAGGGCGGCAATCTCGACATGGTGCGCGCACCGAACCGGACGGCCACGGGCCTGCTGATTCCGGGAGCGCAGGCCTTCAACTATGAGGACTCGCTGGGATATTCGCGGTTGGAGGCGCTGCGCATCAATGTGCGGAAGCGGCTGCAGAAGGGCGTTTCGTTGCAGGCGACGTATCAGTATGGGCACTCCATCGACGATGCTTCGTCGATCGGTGGCGGAGCGCAGACAGTAGCGCAGAACGACAACGATCTAAATGCGGAGGAGAGCAACAGCTCCTTCGACGTTCGCCATAAGCTGACCGGCAACTGGGTGCTAGAACTGCCGTTTGGGCCTAACCGACTCTTCTTTACCAAGGGCGGATTGTGGTCCACCATAACGGATGGATTTTCACTCTCGGGGGACTTCACGTTTTCGTCGGGACCGTACTACACGCCGAGCTATCAGTTGACGGTGCAGGAGGCGGCAACCGGCACCACGAATTCGCTGCGCCCGGACCGGGATTTCGGCGTACCGATCCGTGGTGAAGGAAAGATTGGCGAATGGTTCAACCCGGCGGCCTTTACCACTCCTGCAACTGGGCAGTTCGGCACGGCGTCGCGCAACTCCATCGAAGGGCCGGGGACGGTGGGGGTGGATGCTTCGCTGTCGCGTACGGTGCAACTGGGCGATACGCGCTCGTTTGAGGCAAGGGTGACGGCAGGGAATGCGTTGAACATCGTGCAGTACTCGGGCATCGACACCACGCTGAACTCACCCACCTTTGGACAGGTGACGGGCGCAGCGCAGATGCGCACACTGACCGTATTTGCACGGTATCGGTTCTAACGGCGGTTGTTGGTTGTTCGTTGCTGGTTGGTTCGCTTTGGAACTGGAGAGAGTTGCGATGGTGAAGAAGGGTGTACTGACCGAGCGGGTATTGGCTGCGGTGCTGGCGGGGATGATGGCGGGAACGCCGATGGTCGCGCAACAGCAGGGTTCGGATGGAACTTTTACGCTGAAGGTGCAGAGCGACATCGTGCTGACGAATGTCGTCGTGCGCGATAAGAAGACCGGCGAAGTAGTGAAGGGACTGAAGGCGAGCGACTTCACGATTCTGGAGAACGGGAAGCCGCAGAAGATTGCCAGCTTCGACTATCAGAATGTCGACGATGCAGCGGTGTTGCATGAGAAGACGACCGTCAGCGGGAAGGCTTCGATTGCGGATTTGCTGAATGGGAATGGTAATTTTTCTGCCGAACCTGCTGCCTTAAAAGATCATCGGCTGATTGTGATGTTCTTCGACCTGAGCAGCATGCAACCGGAAGACATTGACCGTGCGGTGGAGGCGGCGCAGAACTACATCAATAAAAAGATGCAGCCTGCCGATCTGGTTGCGCTGGCGAGTCTGGATACTTCGTTGAACCTGGACCAGGATTTCACGGCAGACAAGGCCGCCCTACTGAAGGGCGTGGGCAAGTACAACGGCACGGAAGGCACAGGATTCGCGAATGGCAATGAGGGCGGCTCGTCTGGCGGGACTGCGGACGATGCGTCGAGCTTTACCGCGGACGACAGCGAGTACAACTCGCTCAACACAGACCGCGAGTTGTATGCGATTCGCTCCATCGCGAAGTCGCTGGAGCGGGTGGACCAGCGCAAGAGCTTGCTGTACTTCAGCGGTGGAGTGACGAGGCAGGGCATCGAAAATCAGGCGAGCATGCGCGCGGCTACCAACGAGGCGGTGAAGGCGAACATGGCCATCTACAGCGTGGATTCTCGCGGGCTGGAGGCGCTGCCGCCTGTGGGAAACGCTTCGACGGGCAGCTTGCGCGGCACGGCAGCTTATAGCGGCGGAGCGATGCAGAGCAATCTGGATGCGAACTTCGGCTCGCAGGAGACGCTGGGTACTTTGTCCAGCGATACGGGCGGGAAGGCCTTCCTTGATTCGAATGATTTTGCTCCGGCGTTTCAGCAGATTCAGCATGACACGGAGGCCTATTACATCGTTGGGTTCCATTCGACCAATGCGGCACGGGATGGAAGCTACCGGCACCTGACGGTGAAGCTGAACCGTGGCGATGTGAAGCTCGACTACCGTCCGGGGTACTATGCCCCGGCGGACTTCAAACACCAGAAGACGGAAGACCGCGAACAGGCCCTGACAGAGCAGATGCGCAGTGACCTGCCTGCGACCGATGTTGCGGTGTATCTGCAGGCACTTTATTTCCGGCTGGAGGACAACAAATTTTTTGTACCCATATCGCTGCTTGTGCCGGGATCGCAGATTCCTTTTATCAAGAATGGCGATCGCGACAAGGCGAACATCGACATCATGGGACAGGTGAAGGACGCCCAGGGAATCATCGTGGGCAATGTGCGCGACACGGTGAAGCTCGCGCTCGATTCGTCACAGCAGGTACAGAGAAAGAACATTCAATACTCCACTGGATTCACCCTGGCTCCGGGACGGTATCACCTGAAGTTTGTAGTGCGGGAGAATGAGACGGGGCGGATGGGAAGTTTTGAGACGGACATCCAGGTTCCGGATATGCGCAAGAGTCCGATGAAGCTGAGTTCGATTGTGCTGTCGAGCCAGCGCACGCCGAATACGACGAAGAAGGCGGCAAGCCCGCTGGTGCGGGACGGCGTGGAGTGGATCCCGAATATTCCGCATGTGTTTCGACAGGACCAGCATCTCTACTTCTTGTATGAGGTGTATGACCCGGCGAAGCAGGGCGGTGCGGCAACGACAGACGCTCCGGGATTGAAGCGGCGTGAGAGCAAGCCGGTGCGGGTGCTGACGAGCATTGAGTTCATGAGCAATGGCGTGAAGGTGTACGAGACGCCGCTGGTGGTGGCCGATGCGATCAACATTCCGGAGAGGGATGCGGTAGGCTTTCAGTTTGATGTGCCGCTAACTCAATTGAAACCGGGCACCTACGTCTGCCAGATCAACGTCATCGACGACGCTGGCGGGAGCTTCAGCTTCCCACGGCTAGCTTTGCGAGTGCAGGCAGCGGCACCTGCAACGGCGGCCACGGCTGCGCTGACAAAGACTCCGACAGACGTATCGCCAACGCCATAATTCTGCCTATTGACAGGAGTTTAAGAGAAGCGGATGATTCTGACGTACCTCGCGGGGGTATGCCATGGGCTATCCAGTCCGCCTCTTCCGTCTCTCTTCCCTTCTCTTCCTCTTCACTGTGTTTGTAGCTGGCGCGGGAGTGTCTGCGCAAAAAGACGTCCGCAGCCATGCGCTGGCTGTGGAGTTGGAACATGAAGATCCACAATGGCCATTGATACAAGTCCACCTGCCTGATCCTGCGACCGCTTCTGGAGAGAAGCTGGAGATCGCTGCGGATGTGCTGCGTGCGAGACGCTTTCCCGAGGATGCTCTCGACTATTACGCCGACGCGCTGAAGCGCGGTGCCGACGAAGTAGAGATCTTGAACAAGATGGGAGTGACGGAGTTGGAAGTCGGAAATCATGAGATTGCGCGCGCATTCTTCCAGCGGGTTGTACATGTGAAACGGAAGAACCCCGACGGGTGGAACAATCTTGGCGCGGTCGAGTATCTGGAAGGTCAGAATGGAAGCGCCATCTCCGACTACAAAAAAGCAATCAAGTTGGATAAGAAATCTGCGCCATTTCACTCCAACCTTGGGACGGCATACTTCCAAACGAAAGACTTCGAGCGTGCTCGAAAAGAGTTTGACGTCGCGTTGAAGATCGATCCGGACCTGATGGTGCATCGCGGAGGACCGGGCGGCATTACGATGCGGATGCTGTCACCGGCGGACCATGCGCGGTTCTGCTATGAGCTTGCGCGGCTCTATGCACAGCATGGAGATGTGGCCAATATGCTGCACTACCTGACGACGGCGAGCGAGGGCGGATTCGACGTCTTAGAGGCGATGAGACATGATGATCTGCTGGAGCAGTATCGCAAGGATCCTCGGGTCCTGCTGCTGGTGCATAATGCAGAGGCGATCCGCAGCGGCCATATGCCTCTCACTGCCAGCACGACGGGCTTGCTGCCGCCTTTGCCGTCGGTGGCCCACTAACGATAAGGGCAGTGACGGCAGTTGGAGTTACAGCAATAGCCTCGCTTGAGAAGATACGTTGCGGTGAAGACGAGGTAAGGGCCCTCGTAATAAAAATCTTCTGGAGCGAGCGGTGGCGTGGGATCTTCAGGAGACTCTGACTCGTCGGGCTTGAGTGGCTCAGACATCGCTAAAACAATGTTAGAACGGGCTGTGTGGGCGCGGGAATGGGTAGAAGAGGGACGGGCATGTCTTCTTCGTTGCTTTCAATGTGCAGGCTGCCGTTGCGATAGATGACTTGCTTGCCCGGAACAGCGGGGATGCGCTCCCCAGGGATGATGATGCCTGCAAGGTTGGCAGGGTCGGCAGCGGCAACGGCAATGGGGATCAGGCAGTCGCGGTTGCGAGCTGCGCGCAGCGAATCGACGGCTGCGGGAAGGGCAAATTGCTCGCCGCCAAAACCGGAGACGAAGCGGCCTCCGCGAACTTCGCCGCGCGCTTCGAGACTGCGGAGGATGCCGAGGAGGTCGCGCCATTTAGGAGCGTTGGACTCGCGTGTGAGGAGGTCGCGGAAGAGGATGCCGTAACGGGAGAGCAACATGCGGGCGGCAGATTCAAGAGCAGCGTCGGTGCGGCGGGCCTGTTCGATTGGGGTTGGCGCGGCGTGAAGCTCTTCAGAGAGGAGCGACCAGCGTCCGGCGGAACTGCGGACGCTGCGCTTGCCGGGAGTATCGGTGGTCGTGGATTTTCTGCGAGGGTCCATCATGGCGCGGAGCTGGTCGAAGCCGTCGGCGGCGGCGAGACCGGCGGTTGCCAACTCCCAGAGCGCATGTTGCGTCTGTGGCCGCGTGAGATTGAGGATGCGTTGGATGTCGTTGGAGAAGCAGGCTCCTCGCTGCTGGAGGAGTGTGCGGACTTGAAGCGCCTCAGGACTGAGAGCTTGCTGGAGTTTGGGCTCTTCGACACACTGCTGCGCAAGTGCGTGGGGCAACCAGTCTGCGGATTCGCGGACGTAGAAGGTAATAGGAGCGGCGTTGGTGGGGATGACACGGCGGGGCGCGGTCCCGTCTCCCATAGCCCACGCAGGATGAGGAGAGATTCGGCCCCAGCCTACTGCGCCTGATAAGCACAATCCATCGAGCCAGCGAGGATCGTAGTTGGCCACGCGAGCTGGGAGGAGGGTGCGCTCCCACTCGATGGCGGGAGCTTCGAAGCCTTCGAGTTGATGGAGCGCTTCGAGAACTCCTTCTTCACCGGCGAGCTGCGTCTGCGGCGCGAGATGCTGCCAGCCGAGAAGCCAGCGCATGTAGGCGGCTGGGGTGACGGCTTCGATCTGTTTGCGGAGCGTGCTCAGGGTACGGCGATGGATGCGCTGCAGGATACGGCGCTCGCACCACTCGATCTCGTGGTCTGTCGATGGCCTGGGATGCTCGAAGGTTCCGCGCATGAGGAGGCCCTGCATCTCCATGGCGAGGAAGGCCTGAAAGACTTCAGTAGGATGTAACGAGAGATGTTGGGCAAAAGCGTTGGAGGTGACAGGACCGAGAATTTGTAACCATCCCTGAACACATTGTTTCAGCGCTGCTTCTTTTGTAACTGAGTTCGTTTCTTTTTCTGTGACCTCAGGATTCTCTGGCACTCCCCGCAAAATACAGGGGTCTCTCCACTCCGCCTGCGGCTCCGGTCGAGATGACGTGCATTGGGATTGCAGAAAGAGCGCTTCGCTGTGAAGGATTCGTTCTGTGGCTACCCAGCAAGGGATTCCATTGCAATCCATGGTCTGGGCGCGTCCGGACTTTGCGAGGCGCTCGTAGAACGTAGGCCAGTGGCGAGCTTCGGTTGTATCGAGGATAGAAAGTGGCAGCGCGATGACCGAGTGCAGCAGATCATGGAGTTCGTGTTCGTCGCGGATGTCGGGCCAGCACTCGCGGCGCACCTCGTCGATGGCGTTTTGATCGAGCTTGCCAGCTTCTTCGAGGACGCTCTCGGGGAGTGACCTTCGCAGCGATACGGCGCGGGCGCGGCGTTCTTCCAGCCCCGCGTCATCGAGAAAGGCGTAGGGATTGGCATTGATGAGTTCGTGCGCGAACTGCGAGGGGACCGGTGTGTCGACGGCGAGACAGCGAATGGTTCCAGCTTTAATTCCGCGTAGAACTTCGATGAGGCCTTCGAGGTCCATCGCCTCCTGAAGAACGTCCTGCATTACTTCATCGACGAGAGGGTGATTCGGAATCTGGATGTCGCCAACGATAGTTTCAAAGCAGGCAGCGGCTTGCGGAAATACGTTCGCGAGCAAATCTTCGGAGCGGGTGCGCTGAATTTGCGGAGCGATGCGTTTGCCTTTGGAGAAACGAAGCAGTTGCAGACTGCGTCCGGCGGCCCAGCGCCAGCGGGTTTTGAAGATGGGCGAGGCAATGGCGGCTTGTTCGAGAAGTTCCTTTACGGTTTGTTCAGTGAGGAACTGGAAGACGTCGGCGAGCGGAAAGCTGTGCTGCTCGGCGAGCGAGATGTTGATCCCGTTATCGGTAGCGGCAGCCTGTAGTTCGAAGTTGAAGCCGCGGCAGAAGCGCTTGCGCAGGGCAAGGCCCCAGGCCTTGTTGATGCGGCCTCCAAAGGGTGCATGGAGGATGAGCTGCATGCCGCCGCCCTCGTCGAAGAAACGCTCGGCGATGATGGTGGTCTTGCTGGGGACGGCGCCGAGCACGGCGCGCCCGATAACAATGTAGGCGATGAGTTGCTGGGCTCCGCTGGCACAGACTCCGCACTCTTGCATGAGCCATGTTGACGTGGCTGCTACTTCTGGTTGGGCAGGTGAGATGTAGCCGCGTGGAACATTAGGAGTGCGAGCGGAGATCTGTTCGCGGAGTTCGCCCACGCCATCGCATAGAACGGCGGTGCGTTGCGGTGCTTCGCCGAACCAGAATGGCAGCGTCGGCGAGGCGCCGTGGGCGTCTTCGACGAGGACGCGGCCTGCGGCTTCGATGCGTTGGATGCGCCAGCTTGTGTTGCCGAGGAGGACAACATCCCCCGGGCTGGAGTCGACGGCGAAGTGCTCGTCGAGGGTGGCGATCTGTACGCCTTCGGGCTGAAGGATGACGTTGAAGAGCGCCGCGTCGGGAATGCTGCCGCCGTTGGAGATGGCGATCATGCGCGCTCCGCGACGGGGATGAAGCTGCCGCTGGATGCCGTCGCGGAGCAGATAAGCTCCGTAGCGCCCGCGGCTGGATTCGATGCCTTCGTGGAGCAATGTGATCAGTTCGTCGAAGCGTTCGCGGCTGAGATCGCGGTAGGGATAGGCGCGATGCAGCACGTTGTAGAGGGCGTCTTCTTCCCATGATTCGGCTCCGCAGCAGGCGACGATTTGCTGCATGAGAACGTCGATGGGTTGCGGCGGAATCTCAAGCTGGTCGAGCTCTCCGGCACGCATCTTGCGAATGAGGGCTGCTTGTTCGAGCAGATCGTCGCGCGTGGTGGCGAAGAAGCGGCCTTTGGGGATGGCTCCGCGCCAGTGACCGGCGCGGCCTACGCGCTGCATGGCCACGGCGACGGCGCGGGTGGTGCTGATCTGGCAGACGAGGTCGATGTCGCCGATATCGATGCCGAGTTCGAGCGATGCTGTGGCGACGAGTATCTTGATCTCGCCGCTCTTGAGGCGTTGTTCTGCATCGAGGCGGAGATTTCTCGAGAGGCTGCCGTGATGCGCGGCCACGTTTTCGTTGCCGAGACGCTCGGCAACGGCGAAGGCTATTTTTTCTACGAGGCGGCGTGTGTTGACGAAGACCAGCGTAGAGCGGTGGTTCTGCGCATGGGCTGCGAGCTTGTCGAAGATCTCTTTCCACATGGCAGTATTGGTGACGGAGCCGAGTTCGTCGCTGGGGACTTCGATGGCGAGATCGAGCTGGCGGCGCTGGCCAACCTGAACGATGGTTGCAGGCTTGCGCGTGGCGTGAACGCCGCTGAGAAAGCTGGCTACGAGATCGATCGGGTTTTGCGTTGCGGAGAGGCCGATCCTTAGCGGCGGCGTGGAGAGGCCGGTGAGAAATGCTCCGGGCGAGAGCTTGTTTTCTCCGCAGACCAAGGCTTCGAGGCGTTCGAGCGACAACGCTAAATGCGATCCGCGTTTGTCGTCGGCTACGGCGTGGATTTCGTCGACGATGACGGTGTTGACGCGGCGAAGATGCTCGCGCGATTTGCCTGCCGTCAGCAGAATGTAGAGCGACTCGGGCGTGGTGACGAGGATGTGCGGCGGGTTGCGGAGCATGGCAGCGCGCTCTTTTGGCAGCGTGTCGCCGGTGCGGACTGCGGTGCGGATCTCGGTGGAAAGATAGCCTCGTTCAAGGGCGAGTTGTTGAATCTCACGCAGAGGTGCGTCCAGGTTTTTCTGGACGTCATTCGAGAGTGCCTTGAGCGGGCTGATGTAGACAATTTGTGTGCAGGGCGCGAGCGTTCCTGCGATGGCTTGACGAAGAAGACGGTCGATGCAGACGAGGAAGGCAGCGAGAGTTTTTCCGCTGCCGGTGGGTGCGGAGATGAGGGTGGTATCGCCTGCGAGGATGCTGGGCCAGCCCTCCTCCTGCGGCTCGGTTGGAGTGCCGAATTTACTGACGAACCACTCTGCCGTGACGGGATGCGCCCAGGCGAGAGAGGCAGGGATTTCGGCGGACAGCATGGGGAGATTGTAGCGCGAATCCGTTCGATCTTTGTTCGCCCTTCGGCCGCCCGCCGTACGTCCCTTGCTTATCTACATGTTACCGGTGCCTACATCGGCGGCGGCAGTGGCGGCGTTGCTCTCGTCGAGGTACTCTTCGATGACCTTGTCGAGAGAACCCTGAGCAGTGAGGATGAAGTCAATTGCATCGCGTCCCGCTCCGCTTCCGCCTGGGTTGAGCGTGATGAAGTGAGCCACGGCTTTGACCTGTTCGCGCGCGTTGGCGGTGGCGATAGCAAGGCCGCAGGCACGCATGACGGGAAGGTCGATAATGTCGTCGCCGACATAGGCCAACTGATCGATGGTGATGTTGGCCTTGGCAAGAATTTTGTTGATCGCGTTCATCTTGTGGGACTGGCCCTGATAGATGAACTCCAGCTTCAGGTCGTTGGCGCGGATGGCCACGGTCTGCGACTGGCGCTTGGTGATGATGCCGATGCGGAGGCCACCGAGGCGAGCGAGCGAGATGCCGAGGCCGTCGTGGGCGGCAAAGCCTTTGGCTTCAATTGCGTGGCCGTCAGAGCCGGGAATGACGAAGATCTGGCCGTCGGTGAGGACGCCATCGACATCGAAGATGAGGACTTTGATATTTTTTGCGCGGTCTTCAGCAGTCATCTAACGATGATACCTTGCAGAACCTGCGGAAAAAGGGAGAGGAAAACTCTTGCTTCATCCCGGCAATGGTGCCCCAGTCGTCGGATGGGTGCCTTCGCTGCTCTGCTTTTTCGGGCCGCGATCCCGGGTAAAGAACCGGTGTTTGCAGGTGAGGCATTTCCACGGATGGAAGCCGAGCCGTCGGAAAATCGTGCGCTCAAAAAATGTCTTGCGGGTCGAGCGGGTGGTATTGGCGGAATGACATTCCTTGCAGCAAATCTCTGATCTGGTCTGCATAACGGATGCAATTATATGCGCACTTGCTAAGACCAGTCACATTTTATCTGCAAGATCCATACGAATAAAGGCTGCAAACGACACCTTCGCGCCGCTTGCAGCCTTTATTTTCAATCTTTTGTTGCTGGTAAGTGCCGTAGTTAGGCGGGCTGGATGTTAGCAGCCTGCTTGCCCTTGGGGCCGGTCGTGATGTCGAAGGTGACGCGCTGGCCTTCCTGCAGGGACTTGAAGCCGCTGGAGTTGATTGCCGAGTAATGCGCGAAGAGGTCCTCGCCACCGTCTTCCGGGGTGATGAAGCCAAAGCCTTTTGCGTCGTTAAACCATTTTACTGTTCCGTTTGCCATTTGATGCTCCTGATTGCAGGCGATATTTCGCCGACACCCTGATGGTAGCAGGTACACGGACAGTTAAGTGGAAAATTCAAATAATGTTAGGAGGGAGCCAGCGATCTTCGACCCAGAAGGGAGTGTGGCGATAGCTGGCCGGGCGAGATTGAGCGGCACGGAGATTGCTATGCGTGGTTTGATAGGGGGGATGAAGAAGATTCTTTTGAGCTGGAGTGGGGGCAAGGATTCGGCCTGGGCACTGCACCTTTTGCGGCAGGCGGGAGAGTTAGAGGTGGGCGGTTTGCTGACTACCGTGAATGAGCGGTTTCGGCGAGTGGCGATCCATGGGTTTCGCGAGGAGCTGCTGGAGCGGCAGGCGGAGATGGTCGGTCTGCCGCTGTGGAAGGTAGACCTGCCGTTTCCCTGCTCCAACGAGGAGTATGAGGCTCGGATGGCGGTGACGTGCGAGCGCGCCGTGCGCGAGGGATTTGTAGGAGTGGCTTTTGGGGATTTGTTTTTGGAGGAGATTCGGGCTTACCGTGTGGCCAAGCTGGCGGGGACGGGGCTGGAGCCGGTGTTTCCGGTTTGGGGGATTCCGACGGACATGCTGGCAGAGCAGATGATGGCGGGTGGGCTGCGGGCGCGTTTGACGTGCGTGAACCCGAGGAAGGTTCCGGCGGAGTTTGCGGGGCGGGAGTGGGATGCTTCCCTGCTGGCCGAGTTGCGGGATGGGGTAGATCCGTGCGGGGAGAACGGGGAATTCCACACCTTCTGCTGGGCGGGGCCTATGTTTTCAGGAGAGATTCCGGTGGAGGCTGGAGAGCGGGTGGAGCGGGATGGGTTTGTTTATGCGGAGTTAGTAGGGTGAGTTCTGCAAGGGTTCGGACCTCGCTTAAATGTCCCAACCTTCGACGCCATGAAACAACGCGCGGGCATCCAAAGATTCGGATGCCCCCAACAGAGTCTATTGGCCGCCCGATGCGATGGGGTGAATCCAGATAGCGTTTCCGCCGCCTGACACCATATGCACATTGAGGATGCTCTTCTGAGAGACAGGCTTCTTCGAGAAGGTCGTATGAGTTGGTTGCAGCGCGGCATCGGGAGCGTCGGCATAGATTTCGGCGGTGTAGCTGCCACTGCCAAGAAAGTTCAGCGGGATCTTTACATCTCTCGTGTCCCAATTTGTCAGTGAGCCTACATACCAGTCTTTACCGCTACGGCGGGCCAAGACGATACTTTCCATGGGCCGGCCGCTGATGACACGCACCTCGTCCCAGGTGGTTGGCACCTTTTTGATAAAGTCGAAATCTCTCTGCCCTTGATAGTGCTCGGGATAATCCGACACCATCTGCAGGGGACTTTCAAAGACGACGTAGAGCGCCAATTCGTGGGCGCGGGTTCCCAGCGACATCGGCATCACGCGGCGCGCTACAAAATTTTCACGAGTGCTGTTGTCGAAGGCTCCGGGGGTGTAGTCCATGGGGCCCGCGAGCATCCGCGTAAACGGCAACGTCGTGTTGTGTACCGGCGTCACCATGGCAGTCCACTTGGAGTATTCTTTGCCCATGACGGCTTCCCGCGTGATGACATTGGGATAGGTTCGACGGAGGCCATCCGGCTTATACGCACCGTGATAGTCGATCATCAGATGGTGCGCCGCCGCGGTTTCTGCCACGCGATGGTAGAAACCTATCATCGTCTGATCGTCGCTATTCATAAAATCGATCTTGACGCCCGCAATGCCCCACTGCTCGAACAGCGGAAATGCCTGATCCATATATTTGTCGACGGACCTCCAATGCGACCAAAGCCAGATGCGGACATTTTTCTGCTTTGCATAGCGCAGCAGCTCAGGCATATCGATGTTTGGATTGACGCGGGTGATATCGGAGAGCCGCGTCTGGTCTTCCGGACCTGACCAGCCGGCATCGATCATCATGTAGGGAAATCCAGACGCAGAAGCAAAATCGATGTAGTGCTTCATGGTCGCGGTGTTCATTCCGGGCTTGAAGGAGACACCGGGCGCGGCATCGCCTGACCACCAGTCCCACGCTGATTTTCCTGCGCGAATCCACGATGTATCTTGAATCTTCGAAGCTGGATTCAGATTCAAGATGATGTTGGATTCGATCAATCGACCGGGCTCGTCGCCGATCATCAATACTCGCCAGGGAGTTGTTACGGGGGTCGCGCTATCGACTGCAATTGCCGGGTCATTTCGATGAGGCGCCAGTTCTGCATGCAAGCTGAGAGGGCCCTTGCTCTTTTGCAGGTACATCCCGGAATAGTGATCAATATTTGCTTCAGTAATCGCGACCCAGCCAATCCCCGGCTCTTCGGCTAAGAGCGGCAGGCCGATCAGCCAGCCGGGATGTAATCCGCTTACCTGTCGCTGTTGATACTGGTCTTCATATGAGGATTGAAAGCCATCGAGAATCAGCGGATAGGTCGTTGCATCTTTTGCATAGGAAAACTCTGTGAGTTCGTGCGCAATCTGTATCTGCTGCAACGATGATTGATCCGGCACGATGTAGCGAAAGGCCGCGCCATCGTCGAATACACGCACCTCAAGAATCAGCTTGCGCTCGTTGGAATCCTGAAATTCGACGCGAATGGAGTTGTAGTGATTGCGAACCGTGGCCGTTTTGCCAACGGGAATGGTATAGCTTTCATCCACCTTGTCCGTTTTTAAACTCACTTGCCGCATCCCGGGCCCGAGGGCTGGCTGGCCGACAATTTCCAGGCCGAGTTGCGACTCAGAGATGAGCTTCGCTCCGCGAAACTCGACGGCGTATCGCAGCTCATCGGTGTCGGAAAAAATAAAAGCTATCTGACCGTTGGGAGATGTTACCCGCACAGGATCTGCATTTCCACTCTGCGCAATTGCAACTTTACCGACACAAACTGCGATCAGGCACAAGACAAGCGTGCGCAAATAAGGCATGGTTTCTCCTGTAAGACGCTCCAACGTGAGGATACTCAGCTAGGGTACAAGAGATCCATTCGGATTCACGGCCAGAGATGAAGGTGGGCAGAAAAATGTTTGGAGATGTATGCTTATTTCGCGCTTTGTAACCGATTTCAGGAGCCTTCTTAAATGCGTCTTTTCGCCAGCCTTCTCTGTACCCTTCTCGTCTCTGCTGCTCCCGCTTTTAGCCAGACGCAGCTCGCCGCTACGCCGCCGATGGGGTGGAATAGCTGGAACCATTTCGCCAACCATGTGACCGATGCCGATGTTCGCTCGGCGGCGGATGAGCTGGTGAGCACGGGAATGCGCGATGCAGGCTATGTCTACGTTAATGTGGATGACACATGGCAGGGCGAGCGCGATGCGCAGGGCGTTCTGCATACGAACGATCGCTTCCCGGATATGAAGGCGCTGGGCGATTACATCCACTCCAAGGGGTTGAAGTTTGGGATCTACTCCGGGCCGGGAGATAAGACCTGCGGCGGGTATGCGGGCAGCCTTGGCCATGAGGCTCAGGATGCGAAGATGTATGCAGCGTGGGGCGTCGATTTTCTGAAGTACGATCTCTGCTCGTTTCAGGACAATATGCACAAGGTGGAGGCCGAGCATCCGAACGATCCGGATGCTGCGAATCAGTTGATGATTGCGGCCTATCGCAAGATGGGCGCTGCGCTGAAGGCTACGGGGCGGCCGATTCTTTATAGCCTCTGCCAGTATGGTGTGGACCAGCCGTGGAAGTGGGGGCCGGGACTGGGCGCGAATATGTGGCGGACTACCGACGATATCGATGATTCCTACGGGCGGATGATCGCAATCGGGTTCAGTCAGGCGGGGCTGTCGAAGTATGCGGGGCCGGGACATTGGAACGATCCGGACATGCTGGAGATCGGCAACGGCAAGATGACCTTTGATGAGTACAAGACCCATATGAGCCTGTGGGTGATTCTTGCTGCGCCTCTGCTTGCGGGGAACGATTTGAGCAAGATGACAGATGCGGACAAGAGCCTGTTGATGAACAAGGAAGCGATTGCCATCGATCAGGATTCGTTGGGCAAGCAGGGCGACCGCCTGTACGAGAGCGGCGATTTCGATGTGTGGACCAAGCCGCTGAGCGGGGGACGTGTTGCGGTTGGGTTGTTCAATCGTAGCTGGAGCGTGCGTGATGTCTCGGTGAATCTTGCTGAGATTGGGTTTCGCAGTGGCGGCAACGTGCGCGATGTCTGGGAGAAGAAAGATCTGGGGCATCAGTCGGGAAATGTTGCCAGACGGCTGCCTAAACATGGAGCGGCGCTGCTGATCGTCAGTAAATAAGCGGACAAATGCTTTGAAGCTATGTTAAGCCTGTGCCATCGGCGCGAGCGGTTTGCGCCGTATGGCAAGGGCGAACAGGCCGACGAAACCTGTGCATAAAAGGACCAGGGTGCCGGGTTCGGGCACGGCTGATGGCGGGGTGGATTCCGGCGTGATGGTGAGCGTGTAGTAGAAGTCGGGGGCATCGAAGCTATACGCGGTGAAGGTCCCGGTCTTGAAGGTGGGGGCAGCCGATGTGCCCGTGTAGAGGATATTGCTGAGCAGGGTGATGCTGTCGTTATTGGTGAGGTAGAGTGCGGCGCCTGCACCGGGCCCTGATTCATTTGTGAGAAATTGTATGCCATTCGTGTAGGTCACACCGTCGACAGTGATGACCGCGGGAACGCTAAATCCGGCATCAGACATTTCCGCACCTAGCTGAGGAACGGCATTGGTCGGCGAAGCGGGAAGCGAGAAGCTGATGGTGCTATCAGCCCCGGTGTAGACGAAGTCGTCGATAGTGTCGGCGCGGGCGGCGAGAGGAAGGGTTGCTGCAAGGAGGGCGAGGGGCAGGAGCAGTTTACGCATGGCGGAATCTCCCTAGTTGATACGAGGATGCTACCGCGCGAGGGCGTCGTCAAGTCCACGTTCTGCAACACTACTGCGAGGTTTGGGTTCCATTTGCGTGGTTGAGGCTGGTTTTTACGATGGAGGCTTTGTGCTCCTTCTGGTCTTCGTCGAGGATGATGAGCTTGCGGCCATCGATGACATATTTCAGCACGGCGCCTACGGTTACATTCGCTGGCTTCGACCAGGGGAAGAGCAGCTTTTCGCGGGCGATGTAGGTCTTCTCCGGGCCTTCGATGGTGTAGACCTCGTAGGTGTCGGTGTTATCGGTGGTCGTTGCGGTGGTGTTCTGCGAGTAATTCGTCTTGCCGTTACTATTGGTTTTCTTCTGGGAGTCCGTGTTGTAGTGGGTGGTGCTGCCGTCAGTGACCTTCTGCTGCTCGGTGTCGAGTAGTTTGCCGCTGTGCCAGGTGCGCGTGGCGGCGAAGGCCAGTGTGCCGTACAGAAGAACGGCGACGAAGAGTTTAGGTCCGTTAGCGATTCGCATTATGCTGCTCTCCACGTTAGTGATCTGCATCCGAAGATGGGCCCGTGCGCCTGGATTGGGGAGAGTGTGCGCGTGATGATGATGCTATTTCGATAGGGCAACTGGCAAGCTGTTTGTTTGGCTTCGTAAATTGACTTTCGGATAACGGCGAGGCGCTTTATCCATTACGCTACTGTCATGAACCTGATGCGTGGAGCTGTGCTTTCGAAATTATTTGCTGCTGCCTTAATGACGGTCGCGGCTACGTCGTTGTTGAGCGCTGCTGGTGTGGCCGATCGCGCCTCGCTCGTCAATCCGCTGGTGGGGACGGCGAATGGCGGCAATGTCTTTCCGGGCGCGACGATGCCGTTTGGGATGGTGCAGTTCAGCCCTGAGGCTACGCCAGTCAACCTGAAGCGGATGATTGCGGCGCCCGGAGGTTATGAGTATCGCGCGAACAGACTACGCGGCTTCAGTCTGACTAATGTCGAGGGTTGGGGATGCGCTGGCGGCTCGGGCGATGTGCCGCTGATGCCGATCACGGACGCGGTTGAGGGCTCGCCGTCGGCTGACTTTCGCCACGCTTACTCTGCCGCATTCAGCCATGCGGACGAGAAGGCGGAGCCGGGATCTTATCGGGTGAAGCTGGGCAACGGCGTGGAGGTGGAACTGGCGGCAGCGACACGGATGGGCATTGCGACCTTCAAATTCCCTGAAGGCAAGCCGGCTCGGGTGCTGGTGCGGACGTCGGATTCGGAGGTAGGATCTACTGCGGCACAGACTCGGATCGATGCAGCGACGGGAACGGTTACAGGCTCGGTGAGGAGTGGCAACTTCTGCGGATATATCGGCACGGAAGACCGACGGCCCTACTACACGCTTCACTTCGTGGCGCGGTTCGATAGGCCGGTGACAGAGACTGGCGCGTGGATCGACGACAAGGTGACTCCGGGAGCAACGACAGCAGAAGGCGGCACGGGATTTGGGCCAAAGGGATTTCCCGAGGCAGGTCATGGCTCGGGTGTGTGGTTGGGTTTTGGGACGGGCGGCGGGGTACGAGTGCGGATCGGGATCTCGTATGTCAGTGACGAGAATGCTGAGGCGAATCTGGAAGCAGAGAGCCGCGATGGAGCGACGTATGAGCAGGTGGCTGCGCGCGCTCGGGCAGCATGGAACAAGCGGCTGAACCAGATTGAGACCGAAGGCGGCACAGAGGAGCAAAAGATCGTCTTTACGACGGCTCTTTATCACGCGTTGATGACGCCTACGGCCTATAGCGACGCGAACGGCGAGTACATGGGCATGGATGAGAAGGTTCATCGGATAGCTGCGCCGCAGAGCGTGCAGTACGCGAACTTCTCGGGATGGGATGTGTACCGGTCACAGTTTCAATTGCTGACGTGGCTGGATGCGAAGCAAGGAAGCGATATTGCGCAGAGCCTGTACAACCAGTCGCAACAGGATGGCGGCCGATGGGACCGATGGACCCATCTGGGTGGAGCAACGCATGTGATGAATGGCGATCCGGCGGCGGCAGCGGTTGCAGATGTATGGGCGTTTGGAGGACGGGAGTTTGACGCGAAGGGAGCGCTGGCTTCTTTGGTGCGGGCGGCGGATGTTCCGACCAAGGAAGACCTGAGCCATGATGGATGTCCGGTGGAGTGCGTGGGGCAGCGGCCAGGACTCGACCAATGGCTGAAGCTGCACTACATTCCTGTGGGCGCTCCTGCATGGGGACCGGCGGCAGACACGCTGGAGGATGTGTCGGCGGAGTTCGGCATCTCGGCGCTTGCAGGGCATCTAGGCGACGAAAACGTGCGCCAGAGGTTCGCGGTGAGGGCACAGTACTGGAAGAATATCTGGAATCCGAATGCGGCGCCGGATGGCGGATACTTCATGAACCGCAATGCGGATGGAAGCTGGCCTGTTATGCAGAGTGACGATGACGATGACAACGATCAGAAGCCACATGGGTTTACTCCTGCGACAGGCGCTGGTTTTGTCGAAGGAAGTGCCGCGCAGTATGTGTGGATGGTGCCGTTCAATGTTGCCGGGCTGTTTGAACAGATGGGCGGACGCGAGAAGGCGGTCGCGCGGCTCGATCGATTTTTCTATGACGACAAGGGAGCTCCAGCGGTGACCAATGCCGGCCCACTGCATGCAGAGTTGAACAATGAGCCGTCGATTGAGACGCCGTGGCTCTACGATTTTGCCGGACAGCCGTGGAAGACACAGCAACTGGTGCGGCAGGTGTTGAACACGATATGGAAGAATGCGCCGGACGGCATTCCGGGCAATGACGACCTCGGCGAGATGTCTTCGTGGGCTGTATTCGCTTCGATGGGAATCTACCCCGAGATTCCGGGCAGAGCAGAGTTTGTGCTTGGGAGTCCGATCTTCTCGAAGGTGACGATTCATCGTGCTGAGGGAGATGTTCGTATCGTGGCGAAGTCTGCGGCTGCCGATAATTTTTATGTTCGCGGAGTTCGCGTGAATGGCAAGACAAGCTCGAAGACATGGTTGCCGGAGAGCTTCGCGACGAAAGGCGGAACGCTTGAGTTCGATTTGAGCGATACGCCGGACAAGAACTGGGGCGTGAATCGCGGGGATGAGCCCCCATCCTTTGGAGCTCAGTAAGAGAACGGATTACTCGCTATAGCGGCTCTCCTCCAGATGTAGTTTTGGTGATTCGAGCAAGACGCAGATTCCCTTCGGGAATGACAAACAAAGGAAGCTACCCCTAAGAGTAAATAGCTCTATAAATTTTAAGTGACGTTTACTTCAAGCGTGTGAATTTGCAGGGGAGCTGCATCGCGTTCCCAGGGCCGTCGCAGCGCGAGATTCAGCGTCAGCTTGCCCGGAGCTGTAGCGTGGATGACGAGCTTCTCCGGTGCGGCGCGGCCTATGCCAGCGCCTGAGGCATCAACGGACTCCCGCCGCAGAGCGGCCTCCGCTACGCTGGAACTAACGCTCTGCTGCAACTGCCACACATAACCTGAAAGACCTGCACTCGGCAAGACGATGGAGGTTTCCTGATTCACTTGCAGATCGAGATGATCCGGCAGTTGTGTTTCGGACATACATTCGCTCCAGCGACGTGACGAAAGTGTGTTCTCGCAGGCCCGTATCGACGGACCTGCGGAGACACTAATGGTAAACCTCGGACAGATCGTTATGCGACCAGTTGTTGGTGTAGACGAGTTCGTGAATCTGCCCGTCTGCGCCAATATAGTTCACATGCTGCTGGTTGTTGAAGGTGGTCTGATAACCGTCGAGCGGACTTCGTGCCAGGGCATTCGGCGCACCGGCGTCCTGGGTCAGATCATTGTGTGACCAGTGGTCGGTGTAGACGAGCTCGTGAATATGGCTGTCGGTGCCGAGGTAGTTCACATGCTGCTGGTTGTTGAACGTCGTCTGGTAGCCATCGAGCGCACTCTCCTGCGCGGTGACGGGTGCGCCGGTTATCTGGGTGAGATCGTTGTGTGCCCAGTGATCGGTGTAGACGAGTTCATAGACATGACACTCCGGGCCAATGAAGTTGACATGCTGCTGATTGTTGAACGAGGTTTGATATCCATCCAACCCGCTGCCTGCCATGACAGCCGGAGCACCGGAGGCATTGGTGAGATCGTTGTGCGCCCAGTGATCGGTGTAGACGAGCTCGTGCACGTGGCCGTCTTCGCCAATGTAATTGACGTGCTGCTGGTTGTTGAATGTTGTTTGGTAGCCATCCAACGGGCTGCCTACAACGGTGTTCGTGGCGTTGGTGATCTGAGTGAGATCGTTGCACGCCCAATGATCGGTGTAGACCAGCTCGTAGACGTGGCAGTTTGCGCCGATGAAGTTGACATGCTGCTGGTTGTTGAACGTTGTTGCATATCCATCGAGCGAGCTCCACGCCGCAGCCGCAGGAGCATTGGCAGCGGCGGTGAGATCATTGTGCGCCCAACTGTTGGCGTAGTACAGCTCGTGAACGTGGCCATCAGTACCGAGGTAGTTCACATGCTGTTGGCTGCTATATGCGGTCTCGTATCCATCGAGCGGGCTGCTCGCCGCGGCATTGGGAGCGCCTGCCGCAGCAGTCAGATCGTTGTGTGCCCATTGGTTGGTGTAATACAGCTCGTGGACGTGGCCATCGGTGCCAATAAAGTTCACATGCTGCTGCTTGTTGAATGAGGTCTGATAGCCGTCGATACGGCTGCCCTGGCCGACTGCTGCAGGGATGATGATTCCCTCAATCGCCCACACCTCGGCGTCGATGCCGCAGCTTCCATAACTCATCTGGAAGAAGCCGCTCTCGCCCCATCCGGTGCCCCATGAGTTCTTGAGTATCCAACAGCTTTGTGCGTCATCGTAGCCGACGATACAGACACAGTGGCCGCCTACGACAGATCCAGCAGTTTGAGCGTTATAGGTATAAACGCCGCCGGAGTAGTAATAGTAGAAGTCCTCGTATACGGTGAAGCATGTTGTCACCGGACCATGCTCTGCGATGTAGGCTTTGATGTCCTGCACGCCACTGCTGATCGTGTGCCAGCCTGAGGTGTGCGTCAGTGTCTCCTGCCAGGAGGCACACAGATTGCACGGCTGGTTGGCAGCGGTGTATTCAAAGCAGGAGGCATCCGTTATGCCCTGCTGCATTGCGGTGTAAGCCGGGTCGGGCCACCAGCCGCCACCGGGACAAGCACCTGCACCCGCTGCCGGTCCATAACAGAACCACAGGTGCGCCTCTGACTTATCCACCGCCAAAGCAGGGTTCTGGTACGCGATGCGTATCCACGATTCGAGTGCCGAAATGCTGCCGAAGGCCACGCATGAGCCGCAGCCACCTTGATCCGTGATGGGCGTAACGTAATCTCCGCCGTTGTGGCTGCGCCAGTCAAACGCCGAAGGCACAAGGATGATCGGGTGGATCGGAATAGGGTGAATCGGAATAGGCCGGATCGGCTCAATCGGCAGTTTCTGAAGGTTGGGCTTCACCGCAGTGGCTGTGGCCGCTGCGGGCGGTGCCACCGGTTGTGCCACAACTGTCAGGCTCTTCAGCGAAATCTGTTCTCGTTCCTCCAAGGAGGGTTTGCCGGGTCCAGGGACATATCCTGTGCGGTTTTTGGCTTGCTCCGGCGTATGGTTTGAGTTGACGGTAACTGCGGCACGCCAGGGCAGCCCTAAGGTGGAGATTTGCTTTTGAATTGTAGCTAAAGGAGGAGCCATGTTCTTACCTCGATAAAAGGATGGCCGCTGTAACGCAGCAAGAGCGCGAGCCCGGTAAGACGATAGGGAATAGATTTGTTCGACAGCTTGTCAGCTATCGAGCCTGCAAAAAGTTAGACAATTTCGCAAAGAGTTGCAATATCCTAAAAGGCTACTTCTGTACTCATCGGGCCAAGTAGATCAGGGGGGATGTTATGACCTGGCGCGAGATGTGCGAAACCGACCTTGCCGAGTGTTTTAATATCGAACCACGGCATCTGGGTGCGGAGATCGTTGGACGAGAGTCTGCATTAAAGATATGGAAGGCCCTGGTTCGGAGCCGATGCTTCAACTCCGTCGCGATCGAATCCGCCACACCCAAGCGCACGGGCAGGATCGTTGCCTGTGGGTCGAGCGTGTTTGTCACTCCTGATTTCGCGACGCAGGAGTTGGAGCGACCAAGGCCATATCTCAATAGCCGGATCATTGCCAGCATTGCATCGAAAAAATCTGTCATGTTGGCTGAATCAGTTTTGAATGGCGAGAGCACTCATTGCCCGGTGGATCTCGTCGTTTTGAACGGCGACTACTTGAATGATTCTCTTAGCGAGGATGAGCTCGATGAAGTCCACATGTTGTTGCCATTCACCTTTATGGAGGCGCATCTTGGATATCGCCTCAATCGAATCCTCATCGAGTGGACCGGCGAAACGCAACGTCAGTTTCATCACTCCTCCGGGGTTTGGCGTGCGGTCGAGATATTCGGGCAGGAAGATCGCGGCCTTTCCATCATGACGCGGAAAGATGCGTTGGCGGTATCCGGCTCAATCGCGGGCGCACTGTTCCAATACCAGGAGCCTATCCTTCACCTGCACGAGACTGACAAGCATCTGCTCGCCGAGGCCCTTCGCGGAGGAACAGATAGCGAGTTGGCGTTGCGAATGAACCTCTCGCTGGCCTCGGTAAAAAAACGCTGGCTCTCCTTGTTTCAAAGAGTGGCAGAGACGCAACCGGCGCTGCTGCCGGGATGCCACGAACAAAATTGGAACGCATACCGCGGCCCGCAAAAGCGGCATCATATTCTGGCCTATGTGCGGTCCCATCCTCAGGAGATACGCCCCTTTCGATGGTATTCCTTCAAGAACCTGTGAGTTTCGCCACGCACTGCTCTACGCTGAATGCGGCAGCCTCAACTCTGCCCTGCAACCGCTTTCTCCATCGAGGCGATTTGCAAGGCGCACTGAGCCTTTGTGAGCTTGAGCGATCTGCTGGGCGAGCACTAATCCGATGCCTGTGCCGCTAGGCTTGGTGGTGTAGAACGGCACGAATAGATTTTCGGCGTTCATCAACCCCGGCCCATTGTCGACGATGAAGATAACAATTTCGCGTTCGGTGTTCTCCCATCCAGTCTCTACCCTGGGTTTCTTGTCCGTCATCCTGTCAACACTCAACGCTGCCTCGACAGCGTTCCGCGTCAGGTTGATGAGGGCTTGCTGGACCTGGTCTGCATCCACGATCAACGTCATGTCGGGCATGCTCACAACGGCAACGTCGAGCCGCGTCTCCAGTCGCACCACACACTCCACCAATATTGCCAGTGATACCGGCGCGAGCCTGGGGATAGGCAGGCCCATCAGTTGTCGATAGGCTTGCAGAAAGCGGTTCAATGATTCGGCGCGGTTCTCAATCACTTCAAGACCGCCTTCAAAATCACTGCGGTCTATGCTGGTTATCTGCAAAGACGCGAACCTTCCCCGTAAGCTGCCTGCAATCGATTTGATCGGCGTGAGGGAATTGTTGATCTCGTGGCCGAGCACACGGATCAGCCTCTTCCATGCAGTGCGTTCTTCTTCATGCAGCGCCGCACTGACATCGGAAAGCACGAGCAGCGTATGGGGCACACCACGCAATCGAAAGCTCGACCGCTTGACGACCCAACGCGCCGTCTGCTGCGCGCCATCAAGAGAGAGCAGATCGTCATCGCTCGCGTCCAGGAGATGCGTTAGCTTGAGCCTCTCGGCAGAGCTACCCAGCGCTGTGGGGCCGCGCAAACCGAACGCGCGTTCTCCCGCTGTGTTCAGTAGCTTCAGCTTTCCTTCGGGATCAAAGGCAAGCACAGGAGACTGCATGGAACTCATCACTCGTTCCACAAGGGCCATTGCCTCCAGCGAGCCAGCGCGTTGGCCCTGCAACATCGCTGCCAGCGCATTGATTTCCAGCGCCAGATCACCAAGAGCATCGTTCCTTCGCCCCCCGCGAGCGCGAAAGGAGTAGTCGTCCTCGCGCAGTGCAGCTACAACATTCGACAATGTCTGCAAGGGACGAATAATCTGCTCAGTTAAGAAGGAGACTGTGAGTGCCCAAACGGCTGCGAATACCAGCAAAAGCAGGCACTGAACCGAAGCCTCAACGGAACGCAGCCACAGCAGGGCCCAACAGAGTACCAGCGCTGGAAGACCAAGAAGATAAAGCCAGATTCGTAATCTTCGTTCGAAACTGAGGCGATGTCGCGAAGCGCCAAGCGACAACCGCTTGCGCCGGGCCGTGCCGCTCGGCTTCTCTTCAGAGGCCATATTTTTCCATGCGCCGATAGAGCGCTCCCCTGCTGAGGCCCAATGCATCTGCTGCGTGGCTGACATTGCCATCTGCTCGTGCCAGCGCTTTGCGGATTAATATTGCCTCCACCGTTTCAAGGCTCATATCGTCAAGGCTCTGTGCAGATACCGGTTGCGCCTGCAGTCCCAGGTCTGGGGCTTCAATGCGATCGCCCCTAGCCATTAGAACCGCGCGCTCAAGGGTATGGTCCAGTTCGCGCACGTTGCCCGGCCAGCTATAGCGCATCATCGTCTGCAAAGCCGCCGGCTCCAGTCCCACGATTGCTCTTCGATAGCGCGCAGCATACCGAGCCAGAAAGTATGCCGCCAGGGTTGGAATATCTTCTCGGCGATCCCGTAGTGGCGGCAGGTTGATCTCAACCGTGTTCAAGCGGAAGAGCAGATCTTCTCGGAAGCGCCCCGCGGCGCACTCCGCTCGCAGGTCAGCATTGGTCGCGGAGATCATGCGCACATTTACGGTCTGTGTCTTCGAGGAGCCTACGCGCTCCATTTCGCCAGTCTCGAGTACGCGCAGAAGTTTAGCTTGCTGACGCACCGGGATGTTTGCTATCTCGTCGAGGAAGAGAGTTCCACCGCTCGCCAGCTCGAAACGTCCAATGCGGTCTGTGCGCGCATCGGTGAATGCTCCTTTCACATGGCCGAAGAGTTCACTCTCGAAGGTCCCCTCCGGCAGAGCGCCGGTATTGACCGCAACCAACGTGCGATCCGCACGCGATGACAGACGATGAAGCGTTTGAGCAACAATCTCTTTGCCTGTGCCATGCTCGCCGGTAATCAGCACATTTGCATCGGACGGCCCTATACGCGCCATCATCTCGACCACAGGCCGCATCGATGCAGCCGATGCGATAAAGTCCGGAACTCCGGGGGCACGCAGGATACGGTTTTCTGCTTCGAGCCATTGGGCGCGCTTCTGGCTGCGATGCAACTCCATCTGCGTTCGCAGGATATTGAGCAGGCGAGCATTCTCCCAGGGCTTTTGAATGAAGTCTCCGGCACCTCGGCGCATGGCCTCTACGGCAAGATCGATGTTGCCCCATGCCGTCATCACGACCACCGGTAGCTGCGCGTCCAATTCCTTCACGCGCGTCACCAGTTCCAGTCCTTCAAGCCCTGAGGTTGTGTCGCGCGTGTAGTTCAGGTCGACCAGGACACCGTCGAAGCTCTCATGCGCCAACGCTTCGAGCGCAAGCGCCGGTGTCCGCACCATCTCCAACTGATAGCCTTCCGGCTTGAGTAATAGGCGCAGTGCTTCGAGGATGTGGGGCTGGTCATCGGCGATCAGCAGTCTGCACGCCGTCTCCTGCTTCAATGGTGCATCGCTCGCTCTATGTTCCGATACCATACCAGCGCTCTCCCGTTACTGCTCGCCCGGGACTACGCCCGTCCTCGCTGATTCTATCGAAATCTGGCTCTCGTCCAACGTCGAACCAGTAGAGCGGCCCAATTCGATCTTCGCTTTCTGATATGCCGTCATCGCTGCCACCAGCGTGGACTGCGCCTCGGCCAGATCGTGCCGGGCCGTCAGCGTCTGATAGCTCGACCCCGCACCGAGCTCCTGTTCCTTCGCTGTGATGTCGAAGGTATTCTTCGCCAGATCGCGTGACTTCGTAGCAAATTCCACGCGTGCCTTACTCTGCTCCAGCGCATACTGCGCGTTGCGCACCTCGATGCGGATCTGCTTCTTCAATTGTTGTAACCGCAGTTGAGCCTGTCCCATCTCAAGCTCGGCGCGATACTGATCCGACTTCGCCACGCGATTGCGTATCGGAATATCTACCGAAACGCCCACATAGTAGTCGGGAGCCGTGTTGTTGAACGCGTGCCGCACCGCTCCTGCCCAGCTTGTCTCAGCCGTGGAGGTAATGTCGGCCGCCGGGTTAGAAGGGCCGGCCAGGCCGGTGCCACCATAAAATGCCGTCAGCGCAACTGTCGGCAGCAGAGCATTACGGGCTGCATCCCGGCTGATATTTCTATTTTGAAGATCGATGTCCGACTCTTTCAATTCGATCCGGTCACGCAGCGCCAGTGCGATGCTGTCTTCGGTCGAGCCGGTCGTCGCATCGGTCTGCACCGTACTCGAGTCGGCCGGATGCACTGGCATCGCCTCCAGAGTCGGGTCATCTAGATTCTTCGTGAGCGCATTTTTGATCAACAGTTCCTGAAACTGGAGGGTCGATTTCGCAATGGTCAGGTCCTGCTCGCAGTTGGCGACTTCGCCCTCATCTTTCATCACTTCCATTGCAGGAATTGCCTGGAGCGCGAGTTGCTTGCGGCCAATGTCCAGCGTCCGCTGCGCGAATTCCAATGACTGTGTCTTTACCTGTTCGTCTTCATACGCGGCAACGAGGTCCCAGTACATATTTTCAATCTGTGTGACCGTTGTCACCACTTGCAACTTGAACGCCGCGTCCGAAATCTTCTGATTGTTCTTTGCGATTCGCAGATAGCGGAGGTTCGGCCCAAAACCAAATCCAGCCAGTAGTTGCTGTTGCAGCGCAACATGATAGTAAGAGTTCAGTGTCGGGTTCAGAAAGCTATTGGGACTGTTGGTTGCACCGCGGCTGTTGTCGAAGACTGCGGACAAGCTTGTGCCGGTAGGGAATGCCTGTGAGTAGACGATATTCCCGTTGGTTGTGTTCTCTTGCAAGGTTTGCGTGCCGTAAATGGCGGTGTTGGATAGCGGCTGCGTGTAGTGCTCGTTATTGAAGGACCCTGAGAGCATCGGATCGTACGACGAGACGTTTGTGCCGGTGCCGAGTGTTGACTGCACCAAGCCTGATGCTCCCGATCCCGCACCGCCTGCGCCACCTGACGTTCCGCCCGCGCCCGCACCACTCGATCCAGAGCCAAAGCCTCCAATGCCGCCGCCCGGCGTGTTCTGCACAACGCCTGTATTGACTCCGCGAAATGAGCCTCCTGCTCGCGTACGCAGGATGTCCGCCTCAGCAATCGGAATGTTGTATCTTGCAATCGCAAGGTCGAGGTTGTTCTCAAGTGCTAACTCAATCGCATCTTTCAAACTTAAATCCAGCACACCATTGTGGATGAGGGTATCGAGCCTCGCTGAGTTTGCAATGTTCGGCGGCGGCGCCAAGGTTGCACGATAGACGTTGAACGGATTATCGGAGTGTGGAATGTCCAATCGTAAAGCAGGTACGGGAGCGTCCTGCGCTTGCAGCGCAGCGGCCGCAAATATCGCTACGCAGGCATATCCGAGGAAGGAAGCAGATATCTTCACGACTGCACCTCTTCCCTGCCTGCGCCAACCTCTGCGCTGTCGGAGGAGACCCATCCATCGCGCAGCTCAATCGTTCGCGTTCCATACAGTGCGTTCACGTCGGAGTGCGTTACCTGCACAATGGTCGCGCCGTCGTCGTTCAACTGCCGAAACAGCTCCATAATCTCTTTTGCCTGCGCCGATTGCAGGTTGCCTGTCGGCTCATCGGCCAACAGCAGCGACGGCCGATGGATGACTGCGCGCGCGATGCCTACCAACTGCTGCTGCCCACCGGAGAGCTGACTTGGGTACAGGTCTTTCTTGCCGACGATGTTGAAACGATCGAGCGTATCGGCAACCAATGCCTGACGTTCCGACTTGGGAATATTCTTGTACGACAAGGGAAGGTCGATGTTCTCCGCCACAGTAAGATCGTCCAGCAGGTGATAACTCTGAAAGACCATCCCAATCTTTTGCCGGGCCAGTTCTGCCCGCTGCTTGCGGTTCATCGTCTGAACCGCAACTCCGTCAAAGATGAATTCGCCGCGCCACTGGTCGTCCAACATGGCGAGCACGTTCAGCAACGATGACTTCCCTGCCCCCGATGGCCCCATGATGGTTACAAATTCTCCCTCGCGTATCGACAGCTTGATCCGCCGCAAGACCCACGTCTCGGTATGCCCCGTTTTATAGCTGCGCTCTAAATTATTCAGGTTGATCATTGTTCCTCTACTCTGTTCGAAGAGCCTGTGTAGGTTCTATGGATGCGGCACGCTGGGCTGGTGGATAGCTGGCCGCGAGGGTTGCGGCAAGCATTGCTATCGCCGCCATGATTAGAACGGTCGTGTTACTCGAAAGGAGCCTCGAGATATCTTCTCCGCCTGTAAAGATATAGTCTCCCAGAACACTGCCCACCAGTTGCGGAACAGCGAGACTCGAAATCGCTCCGATGAGCAGCCCTACGATCGCGAGCACAAGACTGCGGCGTAACACCAGCAGAAGAATCTGTCCCCGCGTTGCGCCGACTGCCAAGCGAACTCCGATCTCACGGGTTCGCTGTGTTACCTGATAACTCATCAGGCCAAATAGTCCGATCATGGTGAGCAGTAGCGCGAATCCCGCAAAGCCGCCAGCCAGATAACTGAAGAAGCGTGGCGCAGCGACAGTGTGGTCGATCACCGTCTGCATCGTCGTCAGCTTCGCTACCGGGATCTCAGGGTCGGCATTGGATACGGCCCGTTGTACAGCGGCAGCAATGTCCATATTGCCTGACAAGCGCATAGCAAACGTGGTCGGGAACCATCCATTAATGACCTTCGTCGTCTGATCTGACAATTGCGTAAATGGCTCATAGATAGTGACTCTGGGTGCCTCTGCCAGCGAGCGGCCATGTGTGTCGCCCACAACGCCCACAACGCGTCGCAACTCACCCCCGCCTGTATCTATCATTTCGCCGATTGCCGATCTGTCTGGCCACCATCTCCTGGCAGCCGTTTCGCTCACCAATGCAATAGGAACAGTATTTGCGCCATCGTCCGCTGTGACATCGCGCCCGCCTAATAATGGAATACCCAAAGTACGGAAGTAGCCAGGTGTTACCGCACGATATTCCGCATTTTCCTGTGGACCTGGACGATTCGCGGGTTTCCCTTCATCGTTCAAACCACGATCCAACGGCAGGCCGTTAACCGCCGCAACTCGCGATACGCCCGGATAATGCGCCAACTCTTCGACCACTTTGTCGATGAATTGTGTCGTATGCAGCGTGGTGGCATACGCATCGCCTTTGAGAGTTACCTGCGCCACGGTTAGATTTTTTGCTTCCACGCCAGAACCCACAGAACGTAGCTTCAAGAAGCTTCCCAATAACAGGAACGATGCAGAGAGCAGCACCATCGCCACCGCTACCTGCCCAATCATCAATCCGTTGCCTAATTTAGCCTGATGCGCGGAAGTGCCTACCTGATTGCCTCCCTGCAACGCTGAACCCGCGTTTCGCCGCAGCGCATTCCAACCCGGCAGCAATCCAAAGATGAGGGTGGTCACACAGGCGATCAGCAGCGCGAATCCCGCGGACAACCATGTGCCTTTCTGTATCGGAGGAATGGCTATCGGCGCTGTTCTCAATAGCATTGGCACCGCTAGACGCGATAACCATAATCCCAAGCCACCGCCCACCAAAGCCAGCACAAGGCTTTCACACATCATTAACCGCAATAGGTTTGCGCGGCTCGCTCCCAGTGCCGAGCGTACCGCCATCTCTCGCGCCCTGCGCCATGTTCGCGCCGTCATCAGGACGGCCAGATTCAAACATGCCACCAATAGCACCGCCAAAACAGCGGCCAGCATTGTCAGCAGGCTTGTTCGAACACCGCTGACCACTACCTGCTGTAACGGCCACAACCGAAACTCATGCAGTGCCTTAGCCTGATTCGTCCAAACCATATAGTTTGGAAACTGTTTGTAGAATGGCCGATTCAGAGTGCTCAACTCCTGCTGCGCCTGCACAGTGTTCACGCCGTCGCGCAGTCGCGCCACCATCTGGTAGTTGGAGCCTCCGTAGCCTGGATCGTCCGTGCTCATCTGTAGCGGCTGCCAGATATCGACTGTCGACGCAACACCGGGTGCGGACTCGCTCGCTGCATCAAGGGATGCAGGCATCACTCCCGCGACAGTGTAAGACTCTTCGTTGATACGAACGGTTCGATTCAATATGCCGGGATCGCCATTGAACTTCCGCTTCCAAAGCAGATAGCTCAACATCACAGTCTTTGGCCCATTAGGAAGATCTTCTTCCGCGGAGAAGTTTCGTCCCAGAATTGGCTGCACGCCAAGGGTTGGAAAGTAGTCTCGATCCACCTTTAAAGATGCAATCTGAGATGCTCGTCCAGTACCTACCGCAAGATTCACACCCGATGTTCCATCTTTTGCGATCCCTACCGATGCAAAGCTGCGGCTATGCTGCTTGATGAAATCGGCAGTGGTCCCTGCCTCCTCCGCGTTTGGCTTCTCTTGAGGAAAGGTAAACGCGACTCCGACCAGCCGATCTTGCGCAGGATAGGGCAACGGCGCGAGCAATACACCCTCTACCACTCGATACATCGCTGTTGTTGCCCCAATTCCGAGCGTCAGCGTCAATATCGCTGTTAGCGTAAACCCCAATGACTTGCGCAACTGCCGCAGTACATAGCGCATGTCCTGCATCCATTGGCTCATTTCGTCCTCCCGCGATTACGCCTGTATCTCTGCCAGAAGCCGATTCAGTTCGCCCTCGGCCACGACCTTGCCGTCGAACAGATGAATCTGCCGCTCTGCATGGGCAGCGAACCGAGGATCGTGCGTTACCATGCAGATCGTCGCGCCTTCCTCGTGCAGCTCCTGCAGCAGCTTCATTACTGCCTCGCCATTCTTCGAGTCGAGATTTCCTGTTGGCTCGTCGGCCAACAGGATCGAAGGGGAGCCAGCCAATGCGCGGGCTACAGCGACTCTTTGCTGCTGGCCGCCGGAGAGTTGCGCTGGATAGTGCCGCATCCGATGCGCCATATGGACGCGCTCCAGCGACTCCTGCACCCGCCGCTTTCGTTCCGCCGAGGGCATCCCCGCGCGATAGGTCAGCGGCAGCTCAACATTCTCCGCAACCGTCAGATCGCCGATCAGATTGAAGCTCTGAAAGATGAACCCGATCTCCTGATTGCGAATGCGCGAGCGGTCGGCAAAGTTTAAATTCGCCACTTCCTTGCCATTCAGCGTGTATTGCCCGCTTGTCGGCGTATCCAGCAATCCGATGATCGAAAGCAGTGTGGACTTCCCACATCCCGACGGCCCCGACATCGCAACATACTCTCCGCGGTTGATGTTCAGGTGTACACCGGAGAGCGCATGCGTCTCGATCTCATCGGTGTAGAAAACCTTCGTCAAATCCTCGATCTCGATAATGTTTTCGGCCATTCCCTCTCTCCTTGTGCGTCTGTCATTTCTATTGCCATGCCCAAAATCAGTCCAACCGAATCCGATCGGTGCTATCCCATCGGCTCATGTCTGAAAGGATGACCGTATCTCCGGCCTGCAACCCCTCGATGACCTGAATGCTGTTCACCGATGCGCGACCTACTTTGACCGGAACCCGCACCGCCGTCTTTCCATCCGCGCTCAGCTTGAAGAGGCTGATCGTGCTGTTCTCGTTTCCGAACGCCGGACGGCCGACATAGAGCACATCCTGCATTCTCTCCAAATCGATCGTTCCATCCACACTCAGGTCTGGCCTCGCTCCCTGTGGCAACGCACCAGCCAGTTCTACGTCTACCGTCACTGTTCCGTTCAATACCGCCGGATCGATTCGCATCACCTTGCCGTCGATCACGCCATTGTGCGTGTCGATCTCCGCTGGCTGCCCGATTTGAATGTCGCGCGCCTGGGTCTCGGCGATCTTCAGACTCGCCTTGAGCTGGTCGGGCTGTACCACCTTTGCCAGCGTCGTTCCCGCCGTCACATGCTCACCCACCTGATGATCGAGCTCGACGAGCACGCCGCTAATTCCGGCGCGCACGCTCAGCGCGTCAAGCTGCTTTTGTTTCAGGCCCAATAGTGCTTTTGCTTGATCCACCTTCGTCTGCTGCACGGAGAGCTGCGTCTCGATCGCTTTCTCATTCAGCGTCAAGCGCTGCCTTTCGAGATCGTTCCGCGTCACCAGTTCGTCCGCCTTGCCCTTCGACGCGCTATACGTTAAGCCGCTGATCACACCCAGGTCGTACAGAGACTTGTCGGTCTTCGCCTGCAACTGCGCCTGGCTATAGTCCGCATTCACGGTAGCTCCCGCGGCCTTCTGGTCCATCAGGTCGCTCTCTACCTTTGCCCGCGTATTGATGTAATCCGCCTCTGCGCCCTTCAACTGCAACTGCGCATCGAGCAGTTCCTGCTGGAGGGTCGGATCAACGAGGTCCATCAGCACGGTGTCCGGCTGCACCTTCGCTCCGGGGAGCACGCGAATCCGCACCACGGTGGCTTCGGTCTCGGAGGGGATCAAGCGAATTCTGTCTTCGCGAGGGACCAGCGTGCCGGGGCCACGAACTTGCCGCAGCAATGGCCCGCGCTTCACCGTGTCCGTCCAGACGGTCGCCCGCTCTACCTCGGGAGCGGCTGGCTTCAACCGCGTCACAAAGAGCGCCGCAGCACCCACCACCAACACCGCACATCCGGCAACAATCACATGCCGGCGCAACTTTTTCCGTTTGATATCAGGTCTGGAGATATCCATCACGCAGATCTAATTGCACACGGAAGACCAATCCATCTCAAACGTTTTCAATCACTTGAGACGGGCCTTCCATGCAGAACTGTCCACAACCAGAAATAGTTGTCCGTTTATGGACACCCTTGGCTCAGAGGTACCGCGTGGCGCGCATTTGGGCCGCACGTCACGTCTCCCTCTTAGCGGTTTGTGCTTGGCAGCTTCCAGGAGAAGAGCACACCACCAGCGCTGGTCACAACGTATTGTTCGCCGTCGAGCTTGTAGGTGATGGGAGAGCTGGCGATATAAGATCCCGCTCCCGCATGCCACAGAGTCTTGCCATTGGCTGTATCCAACGCCAGGAAGTTTCCATGTGCATCGCCGGTAAAGGTGAGTCCGGAGTCGGTCGTTAGGACTCCCGAACCTGCTCCGCCTGGGCCAAGTTCATGGCTCCAGCGAATTTTTCCGGTCTGGTAGTCAATCGCTTCGAGGACACCTTTACCCCACAAGCCGTAATCCGCGCCTGCCCATCCATAGGTGCCGTCCGCAGGCTTGGCGAAATAAAGGCTCCAGCTCGGGTGTGCGTCAACGATAAACAAGCCGGTCTTCGGATCGAAGCTGGGCGAGCGGAAGTTCGTCAATCCACCTTCATCCGGCGCAATCAGAACGCCATCCGGAGAGGGCTCCTTTTTGGGATTAGGAATGGGACGGCCGGTCTCGTCTATCTTCGACGCCCAGTTCACTGGCCCGAAGGGCGCCGTCAGCAGGTTCTTTCCGTTGGTCCGATCCAGCACGAAGAAGTAGCCGTTGCGGGAGGCCTGCATCAGCATCTTTCTCTTCTGGCCATGAAAGAGGCCGTCCACCATCACAGGAACTTCGATCGCATCCCAGTCGTGAGTATCGTGCGGCGAGGGCTGGAAGGCCCACACCAGCTTGCCGGTGTCGGGATTGAGAGCGACGATGCTGCAGGTGTAGAGATTGTCTCCAGGCCGCGTGGAGCCGGTAAGCACAGGTGTCGGATTGCCTGTTCCCCAATAGATGAGATTCAGGTCCGGATCATAACTTCCGGCCATCCATGTGGTGCCTCCCGTTGCAGTGTTCGGTGTGCCTGCAGGAGCCGTTACATCAAATTCCCATTGCGTCTTGCCCGTCTCAGGATCGATTGCACGGATGAAGGTCTGAAGATTGTCCATGTCGCCGCCTACACCGACGATCACATGGTTGCCCACGATCTGCGGTGCTTCGGTCGACCAGTATCCCTTCTCGACATCGGCAACCTGTATGATCCAGCGCACCGTTCCGTCTTTGGCGTTCAGAGAGACAAGGTGTGCATCGGGAGTAGCAAAGTAAATCCAGTCCTTGTAGATCGCTACGCCGCGCTGGCCGATGTGATCGCCTTTATTCGGCGGATAGGTGTAGTGCCAGAGCTGCTGGCCCGACCGTGCATCCACCGCCCAGATATTGTCAGGAATGGTGAAGTACAACACCCCATTGACCATCAGCGGCGAAGATTTGATGGTGCCGCTGCGCTCCGTCTGAAAGGCCCATGCCAGGGTGAGTTGATTCACGTTCTGCGGCGTGATCTGCGTCAACTTGCTATGGCGTTTGCCCGTGTAGTCGCCGTGATAGCTCGGCCAACTGTCAGCCGGTGGATGGAGCAGCATGGACGCATCGACATTCTGGGCCACGAGTGAGCAAGGAAAAGCGCCCAACGTCAATACGCCTATCACCACGACAAATGCATTCTTCAGAAACTTCATATCGGCAGGTAATCTCCTCTGTTCACTACGCCATGCAGCGTGGGCAAAATCAACGCAGCGTTTGCAGATAAGCCATCAGGTTATGGATGTCGTCGTCGGTGTACTTGCTGAAGAGATCGACGTGCGCGTCTACCGGCGAGTCCACATGGAACTTTACATTCCTGGTCTTCCAGGAGTGATAGATGCCGCTCTCGTCCCGCATGCCGATGACGAACTCATCCTGGTACACCAGCGTTCCCGCCAGCTTTGCGCCCGAAGGAAGGGTGACGTCCACATGGCTCTTAGCCTCACGGGGATAGAGCATCCGCATCTCCAACTGAAGGCCTTCGAAACGCTTGGCGATTCCCGCGAGATCTCCGGTCGCAGAATGGCACTTCGCGCAAGTACCTGCACCATTGAAGTACGTCTTGCCCATCGCCGCATTACCGGTCTGCAGATCGGCAACGTCAACGCCACGGCGACCGCCCTTCATCGATGCGGCCTTGGTCTCCTGCGAGTGAATGTAGGATGCGAGGCTGAGCACTTCCTGGCTGGAGAAATTGAACGCAGGCATCTTCTTCTCCGGACGGCCGTCGCGCACTACCTCCGAGATCTTGTCGCCCTTAACGTCCGCAAGCACCAGCTTGGAACGAGTCAGGTCAGGGCCAGTCTCTCCGCCCATTGCATCGCGGCCATGGCAGAAGGCACAGTTCTGTTGGAACAGTGATTTGCCCGCGTCGACCATACCCGAAGAATGAACTGAGGACGAGTTATCGTTTCCATCGGAGGCCGAATCGGAGGCCGACAAGGCGGGTGTGCTCAGGTAGTGCACCAGCGCCGTCAGTTCACCACCCTGCAGCTTCGGGAACCCGGGCATGCGTCCCTTGCCGGTGTGAATGAGGTCTATGATCTGCTGGTCCGTCTTCTGGTGTTGAATGCCTACCAGCGGCGGAAAGGCGGGCAGGATGCCTTCGCGCTGCTCGCCATGACAGATGGCGCAGTGGCCCTCATAGGCATTGGCTCCGGGCTTGCCTGAAACAGTGCCATCCTGCGCCGCCTGAGCGCTCGAAGCCGCATAGACAGAAATGGGTCTGGACTGAAACAGAAAGAACCCGGCTCCTGCTGCTAAAAGTAGTGCATACCGAAATCTCTGCATAGATAGTTAACTCTCATCCAACTGAGGTAGCTCGTACTCGAACGCGGCGACGATAACGCCTAGACCGAATACTTGATCAACTGCATGAAACCATAATCCATATGGAGCTGTTGATGGCAGTGCATCAACGTGTCACCGGGATTATTGGCAACGAATTCTACTTCCACGGTATCGAGCGGCATGACATTGATGACATCCTTCATCAACCCGCTGATTTGCGTCTTGCCGATGCGAGTTACTTCAAAGGTGTGCCGGTGCAGGTGCATCGGATGCTGGTCGCCGCTGCCATTGCGAAAGACCAGCCTGTACCGCTTGCCCTGCTGCACCATCAGAGGATCGATGTCAGGCCACGACCTCTTGTTGATCGTCCAGGTATCGAACTTCGAGCCCGGTTTCGGGCCGAAATCACGGAAGGTAAGCTCGAATATTTCGTCCGGCGTGTTGGGCGACGCTACCGCATTGGCGAACTGTGCGTAGTCCCATTCCTGGGGCGCTGGATCGTTCCACACCGGCGTGCCCGTCTTTCCCGCATACTCAATCACAACGCCAAGGCCCATCTCGCGTTCCTTCGCGAGCGTCGAACCGAGCACCCAGACCCCGGGCGAGTTCATCTCGACGATTGCGTCCACGCGCTCTGCCACTGCCAGCGAGAGCACTTCCACTGACTTTGGATTTGGTACGGGATTGCCGTCCATCGCCATGATGGTGAACTTATGTCCCGGCAGCGAAAGCACGACGTTCTCGGTCCCACTCGCATTCAGCAATCGCATCAGCACACGCTCACCCTGCTTGACGCGGATAGGTTCGCCCGCACCCAGCCGGTGCGAGTTGATGGTTGCGTATTTGTACCCGACATCCGATCCGGTGGTCAGCGGCATGTTGGAGGACTGCTCGCGCATCGTCTGCACCATGGGCACAAACGAGGGCTCCCAGTGGTGGATGGCGAGATTGATCTCCTTGTCGTAGCGTACAGGCTGCTCACGGCCTTCGATCAGAAGGAAGCCGAACTGTCCGGTATAGGTGCCCACCGCAAGATTGTCATAGGCAGCAGCGTGGGTGTGATACCAGCGAGTGCCTGAGGGCCTGGGCGTGAACGTGTAGCGGTGTGTCTCGCCCGCCGCGATCATCGGCGACCCTTCTTCCATCGCGCCGTCATTCAGCGAATCGATGGCGAGGCCATGCCAGTGGACGAGGTCCGCGTTCTGGGTAGCGTTGGTCACATCGATGCTGACCGGGACGCCTTCGCGCATTCGCAGCAACGGTCCCGGAACCTGCCCGTTGTAAGCCAGTGTCTTGATGTTGACGCCGGGGCTGATCTCCAGCGTGTATGGCTCGATGCGGATGGCATGATCTGCCTTTCCCGCTAATGGAGCCTTACCTTGCTTCGCCTGCAGAGGAAGTGCAGCATAAAGTGATTTGCTCGCCAGCAACGCGCCGGCCGACGAGATAAAGCTTCTACGATTCATTGATTTTTAGCCCTGTCATTTGTAGGAGCATTTTAACGATCTACAATCTCCACTTGAGCAGGAGCACGAGTCCGTTCCAGTCCCTCTGCGGGGGCTGAAGCTTGTCCTGATGAAACCCTTCATTCAGGATGTGGACTTCCCTGGCGTGATGCTGCAACTCCATCCAAGTGACGCTACCACTCTAAACCACAGAAGGATGCCTTTGCACCCCGACAAACGCTTGACCCCCTCAATTTCGTTGAAGCCAAAAGGAGATACGGCACTAAAAGCTTGCGTTCATGCGGACAGCAAAACTCCGTGCCGGACCAATGGCGTTGCCGGAGAAGAGGCCGCCGAAATCGATGACATTGAGACGATTGTTGAGATTGTCTCCATCGACCTGAAAGCGCATCTTGACTCTCTCGCTGCGATAGACATCAGCGCCCAGCGAGGCATTCACCGCAAGCAGAGGAAGGATGCGGCCGCGTGCGAAGTTGATGCGGCTGATGACCTCTGGACCATATTGAGCCAGTGCGTCGGCCTCGTCGCCGGTGTATTCAAACGGCAGGCCCGAGCCATACGAAGCCCCGGCAGCAAAATCGACGCGCGGCACAAGCTGATATTTAAATCGCGTTCTGAGCGTGTTGCGCTGGTCCTGCGAGTCGGGAAAGTGGCCGGTCAGTTGAGAGAGCGCATCGCTTACGTCGTCGCCGAGAAAAAGTCCCCCGGTAACCGGGAACCAGACGTTGCCCACCATATAGGAGTAGCTGACGAAGCCGGTAAGCTTCTGCAGCCGAACCAGCTCAAGTTTTCCCTCGGCCCCATAGATGACCGACTTGTCGAATGCGATGGGATAGCTGACGCCGGTATTGAGAAGCTGGTCGTCGTCCGCATAGTTCCTCACATCGCGGCGATAGAAGTTGACGTCGACGCGCATCCGGTCGGAGAGCGCCTGGGTGATGCCGCCCTCGTAGTAGTTGCCCACCGATGGCTTCACCGGCAGCCGCAGAAACTGGTCGCTGAGCGCGTCGATCTGAGGCGAGCTGGAGATAAGGATGTTCTCAAACGACGGTGTCTGAAAGATACGGTCGTACGAGGCGTGCAGGACCATTTTGAGCGATGGCAGATAGTGCCCCACCGTAAGCCGGGGGCTGAACGCATTCTGGTTCAGCAGCAGCTGGTAGTGGTCCCATCGCAGCCCCGCGCTGACCGTCCAGTTGCCCAGCCGGATGAGGTCTTCCACGAACGCCGACTGCTCAAGGTCGGGACGCTGGTCCACGAAGTTCAACGTCTGCGGCGTGTCGTCGTCGAACTGATCAGGGTCGGTGATGAAGTAGTTGAACTTCTCGTGCAGAAAGGTGTTGTCCGATTCCACCCCGGCCTTGAACTCGTGCCGGCCATGATGAAGCGAAAAAGTCCCTTTGAAATATCCTTCGCGAAAATTATTGTGCTGAAAGGCGATGACCGGCGTGGAATCGGCGTTCGAGTAGAGATTATTCGCGTTGTCCCGCACCATTCCGGACAACGTGCCCAGGCTGTCCGGCGAGAAGATGTGCTGATAGTTCACCGTGCCGATCGTCTCGAAGTTGTCCCCGTTCTGAATCTGACCGGCCTGCTGCTGAATGAGTTCGTTGGGAATGAGAAAACGCGAAAATTCGTGGCGCACGCTGAAGATCAGGCGATCGTTGTCGGTGGCATCGCGCTCATACCTCGTCGAGAAATCCCCGATCGTCCCCTTGTTCGTGTAGTTCTCCGGAACCACCGGATTCAGATAGTGGCTGGTCATGCTTCCGGCCGCGCTCACGTCAACGGTGTTCTTGCCCCACACATTCTGCAACTGGCCATATGAAGTAGCGGTGTCGTAGCTGCCGCCGGAAAGTGCAAGCTGTCCATGCAGTCCAGAAGCGGTCTGCCGATGCGTGTTCAGCTCCACGACGCCGCCCATCTTTCTGCCATACTCCGCGGGATAGCCTGCCGTATAGATTCGGATAGAGTCGAGATCGTCGGCTTCCACCTCTGGCCCAAAGCTGGGAGAGCGATTGTCTGTCAGCGGAATCCCATCGACCACAAACTGAGTCTGATACTCCGAGCCGCGTGGGTGCAGGACTGCGTTGCCTTCGTAGAGCCATCCCGGCTGCGAATTGACCAGGTCCTGCACCGAGCGTCCCGGCAACGACGACAGCCGCTCGTCGATCTGCTTTGCGCCAATCTGCATCACCGAATCAGGCTGATACGGATCGATCATGGTGTCCGCATCGGTCACCGTGACCTTTGTGACCACCAATGGAATGCTGAGCCGAACGGCCTCTTCAAGCGGCAGCGCGGAGTGCACCTGCAGTGTGCTCGAAAATTTGGCAAAGCCTGCCTTCTGCACTTGCACCCGATAGACGCCATAAGGAACCTGCTCGACAACAAGCGCGCCTGAGCCATCGGTGACGAAAGATTTGTCATAGTCATTGCCAGCGGAGGCCAACTGAACCGTAGCTTTAACCGCAATGCCGGAAGGATCGCTCACCTTCACGCGCACCTCTCCGTAGTTCACCTGCCCCCACGCGGGCACGACACTCAAAAGCAGAACTCCCCAGAAAATTCTCAGCGCCCTCGAAAAGAGAGTTACGCCAAAACGGTTGTGGGTTCTACGATTAAAAGTCATACATTTCCATCGCAAAAGTTTATCCGAAAGGCCCTCCTCTTTGCCCCCGCGCAGGGAGAAGAACGTTCTCCCCCGCCCGTTCTATGCGAAAGTGGAATATGCCCCATACCACCCAGAGACGAGCGTTGGGCTTCGCAGCCTGCGCCCTGGCAAGCTCTTTGTGGGGCTGCGGCTTCTTCTTCGGCAAAATCGCCCTCGCCGAGATGAACTTCGCCCACATGGTGCTGTACCGATTTCTTTTCGGCATGGTGCCGCTCGCTCCCCTGCTCATCACCCACCGCCCGCACCTCAACTGCAGGGAGTGGGGAGTCCTGCTCGCCGCTTCGTTCCTCGGGGTGCCGCTCCAGTTTCTGCTCCAGTTCTACGGCCTCTCCATGACCACGGTCAGCCACGCCGCGCTGATGGTTGGGACAATGCCTGTCATTCTGGCTGTAGGCGCCACCCTCTTCGCGCACGAGCGCATGGACCGCACCGGCTGGATCGCCATGGCCGCCTCTACCTGCGGGGCCGCCTTGATCGCTCTCGGCGGCCACCATTCAAGCGCTGGAGGCTCATCGCTGACGGGCGATCTGCTCATCGTCGCTTCCCTCTTCATCGCACTCTTCTGGATTCTCTTCAACAAGCAGCTCATGGAGCGCCACTCCCACATCGTCATCACCACCTACGGGTTGGCGCTGGGCACGGCGATGCTGATGGTGTGGGTGCCCTTGCAGTATGGCCTGCCCCCGGTGGCGCACATCTCGCTGAAAGTATGGCTGGCGCTGGCGGCCAGCGGCCTGCTCTGCACGGCCACCACAACGCTGCTTTGGAATTGGGGTCTTACTCAAGTTCCCGCATCGCAGGCGGGAGTTCTGCTCAACATGGAGCCGCTGATCGGCAGTCTACTCGGCGTGATTGTGCTGGGCGAGCATCTCGGCCCCGATGCCTGGGCGGGCGGCGTACTTATCCTCGGCGCAGCGATCCTGCTGACAACCCGCTCGCGAACCCTTGTGCGCGAACAGCTTCCCATATAAGCGCTAGCGTGGCTGCCAAACGGCCAGAAGAATGCCTCTAAGTTCAGAGCCGGCAACAAAGACAAGAGCAAAAATACAGGGGTCTCTCCACTGCGCTTCGCTCCGGTCGAGATGACGTGCAGTTGTGGCGTAATTAGGGAGTTTAAAACAGATTCTGAGAACTGCCTCTACCGCCAATCGTCCCGCGCCTGATTCTGATCGGCAAAGACCGCATCGAAGTTGTCCGTCTTCTTGATGAGGATATCTCCCTGTATGACTGGCTGGTGCAGCAATACTGCCTGCAAACGAACCAGCTCGAGCATCGCCAGAAACATGCAGATCAGCGCCCGCTCCGTATGCGTATTGTGCAGCAGCCGCCGTAGGCTTACCGGCTTGTCTTCCATCATCAGCCGCCGCTTCACATAGTCGATCATCTGCGCCACCGTGACCGATTCCTCATCCACATTCAAGACGGGGCGTTCGCGCAGACGGTTCAAAATATCCTGAAATACTCGCACCAGGTCAACGGTGTCGGCGGCGATCTCGCGCTCGGCGTTGGCAGCCTCTTTGAACTCGCGAATCCCCGGATTCGACCAGGTCGCCTCTTCGATCTGCTGCTTCTGCATCAACATCTGCGCCGCGGCCTTGAAGCGCTCATGCTCCAGCAGTCGCTCCACCAGCTCGCGCCGCGGGTCTTCAGGATCGCCGCTGAGAATATCGTTGGGATCGCGCGGCAGCAGCGTCTTCGACTTGATGTGAATCAGCAGCGAGGCCATGTAGATGAACTCGCCCGCCGCGTCCACATCGGTCTGCTTCAACTGGTGGGTGTAGTCCAGAAACTGGCTGGTAATGCGCGCAATGGGGATGTCGTAGATGTCGATATTCTGCTTGCGAATCAGGTCCAGCAGAAGGTCGAGCGGCCCATCGTAGACAGCCCCAACCGTCACCGAGAACGGCGACTGTGAAGCCTCTTCCTTGGCGGCGGAAGGCCGCTTCGGCTCGGGCGGCCGCGGTGGAACCGGCTTCGGCTGCAGCTCAAAAGGCTCATGGGCTTCAGGCGTTGCACTCTCGGCTG
Organism: Granulicella sp. L56; assembly: GCF_009765835.1. Lineage (NCBI taxonomy): Bacteria > Pseudomonadati > Acidobacteriota > Terriglobia > Terriglobales > Acidobacteriaceae > Granulicella > Granulicella sp. L56. The sequence goes on from NZ_LMUS01000001.1 coordinate 1,355,951, forward strand.
TTTTTTCGTCCGGCGCGGAAGAGGCCGCCGCAGCGGTTGGCTCCGTCGTCACTTCAGGCAACTCGGGTGCGCCTTCGGGTTGGAGAATTTCGTCAGCCATCGCTATTCCAGACCCACAGCAGAGCGTACCTGCTGCATCGTAATGGCGGCACGAGCCGCAGCCTTTGCAGCGCCGTCCTGAAGGATGGCGTCAACTTCGTCGGGGTTGGCCTCAAAGTGACGGCGACGCTCCTGTATGGGCGCCAGCGCCTCGACCACGCCGTCAGCCAGCCAGCTCTTGCACTCGATACAGCCTATACCGGCAGTGGTGCAGCCTTCACGCGCCTTCTGCTGCGTCTCTTCGCTCGAGAACACTTTATGCAGGTCGAAGACCGGGCACACATCCGGATTGCCGCGATCTTCACGGCGAATGCGGGCGGGATCGGTGACCATCGTCTTCAGCTTGGACCGGATTTCCGGCTCTGGGTCAGAAAGCAGAATGGTGTTCTTATAACTCTTCGACATCTTGCGCCCGTCGGTGCCGGGCAGCTTGGGGGACGGCGTCAGCAGCACTTCAGGTTCGGGAAGAATAGTCCCAACAGAGTAGATCGATTTGAGCTTTGTTTGATGTGCTGCCTGAACCAGTTCGTGTGTATTGAAGTCTTCTTTGTCAGGCTGTTTCGCAATCTTCCGTGCCTTCGTCTTGACAGCCTCCAACTCCCAGGGAGCCGCATTGGAGTCAAGATAAAAGCGGCCGGGATAAAGGGAGTTGAAGCGACGCGCGACCTCACGGGTAATCTCAACGTGAGCCTCTTGGTCTTTGCCAACGGGCACATACTTGGGCTGATAAAGGAGAATGTCGGCGGACTGTAACAGCGGGTAGCCGAGGAAACCGAAGGTGGCAAGATCCTTCTCTTTTAGCTGCTCTTGCTGGTCCTTATAGCTGGGGACGCGCTCAAGCCAACTCAAAGGCGTGATCATCCCCAACAGATCGTTAAGTTCGAAATGCGCGGGGACCTTGCTTTGAACAAAGATTGTGCAAAGTTTCGGATCAAGCCCCGCAGAAAGGAAATCGAGGGCCACATCGCGGATATTCTGCTTCAGATTGCTTGTATCCGCATAGTCCGTCGTCAGCGCGTGATAGTCCGCGATGAAGAAGTAGCACTCGTATTCGTGCTGGAGTTTTACCCAGTTGTAGAGCGCGCCCATGTAGTTGCCGAGATGCAACCGGCCCGTGGGACGCATCCCGCTGAGGACACGGCGGCGCGGCGTGTTCGATGTATTTTCAGTCATTGCGATCAGACCCAAGGTTACATGATGAGGCAGCGCTGAGGCTGGAAGACTCTACAGCACAATCTCTTGCTTAGAGCGCAAAGAGCAGGTGATTGAACGTTCCCAAAAGCGGGTTAAAGAAGATGGTAAAGATGAAGCTCCCACCGATCAGGAACAGCACAATCAACCCGATCATGCCCATGCGGTCGTACAGTTGCACCGCCTTATAGGGAAGAAAGTGCCGCAAAATATGGCTTCCGTCCAAAGGAGGAATCGGGATCAGGTTGAAGATGAACAGCAGAAGATTGATAAGTATCACAAAATAAAGGAACAAAGCCACGGGAAACAAAGCTGGGAGATTCGCCGTAGAGATTCCTTTGATATTCGAGGCCAGCGCCACCGCTGTCGCCACTGCCGCCAGGCCACCTGCGATCGCATGTTTGAGGATAATCAGCAACACCAGCGCCACCGTAGCCATGGCCAGGTTGCTGGCTGGACCGGCCAGCGTCACCAGGATGTCGTCCCTCTTGTAGTTCTTGAAGTTACGGGCCGTCACCGGCGTCGGCTTGGCCCAGCCGATCAGCGGCCAGTGGTAGACCAGCGCCAGCAGCGGCATAAACACAGAACCCAAGGGGTCCAGGTGTTTCAGCGGGTTCAGTGTCACCCGCCCCAGCATCTTGGCCGTAGGATCGCCCAGCTTCCACGCCACCCAGGCATGGGCACACTCATGCACGCTGAAGGCAAGCACAAGAACAACTACTTGAAAAAGAATGAGTACAACTTCCTGATTCATATCCCTAGCTTATCGGAGACAGCGGTGCCACGTTGCATCAAGCGGTGCGCAGCCGTGTCTCGGTAAGCACCTCGGCGATGACCTGATCGTCTACTCCGTGTTTGCGAAGGCTTTCCGTTAACGCCTGTGCCTGAGAATGATCGAGCCGTTCAAGGTCCTTGCGCAGCCCCTCACCGATATAAGCGCGCATGAGCGGCTGGTATCCTGAAAATCCCAGCGTCGGAGCGATCTCCTTCATATCTTCAATAACGCTTTCAGGCATTCGAATACTGATGGTCGTCATAGGACGGCCTTTCGTCATGCGTTCGAGAATACGTTCAGATGTCGTCTTCATACTGTCTCCTTTCCTGCGTCGTGGCAGCCCGCGCCGAAATGATTCGAATGGAATTTCCCTCAATGACCAGATGAACTACGACCAATAGACGTCTCGCCGTCGTGACTCCGACTGCAGCCTCTAGTACTTCATCGTCCTCGGTAGCGTCAACGGACACGTACAAGGGATCAAAAAATACTTCGCATGACTCTTCGAAGGTCACTGCGTGCTTCACATTATTTGTCCGGGCTTTTTCGGCATTCCAGACAAAGCGAAGCCTGCGATGAAGGTAAATTACATCCATGAAATGTGTATATACGTTGTATATATAAAAATCAAGATATTATGCTGAGGGCTTGGCTTTCTCGCGCTTTACCCGCGCCGGAATCCCGACGGAAACACTCTGCGCCGGAACGTCGCGCGTAGCCAGAGCCATTGCGCCCAGCATGGCATCTTCGCCGACATTGGCTCCGGCAAGAACCGTTCCATGGTAGGTAACGCGTGCTCGCGGCCCCAGCTCCGTGGGCTTGGTGGTGACGTCCGCCTGCTTGTTGATGTCGTGAGTATGGCTGTAGATATTGGCGTAATCCGAAACGCTGGTGCCTTCGCGCAGAATGAGGCCGCCCCGGTCGTCGAGCATCACGTTCTTGTGGATCGTGCAATTGTCTTCGATGGTCAGGTTGTAGCCATAGGTAAATTCGACGTTATGGAAGATCCGCACATGTTTGCCGAGATGCTTGAAAATATGCCGGCCTAACATGCAGCGAAAGCGAAAGCCAAGCCAGTGGTTCAGCCCCAGCGGAGAGCGATCGAACATTTGCCAGAACCAGATCAGCGGCTTGCGTATAGCGTATTGCTCAGCGTTGACGTCGCCGTAGTACTCCGGCTCCAGCGTGATGTTGCGCGGGTCAAATGACTCGGCAAGGACGCTCGAGGCAAGCTCGATGGTAAGCGTCGATTGCTTGTGAGCGCCATGAATTCTCCCAAGATAAATCTGGTAAAGCTCATCGCGCACGATCTCGGAACGGCGATCGACCGACTGAGAGCGGGTGAAGTCCTCGTTGAGTTGTGAGAGCCACTTGAGGAAGGTCGCCTCTGCCTCAGGGGTTGGTTTGAGTTCGCGGTAGGCCTGGACGGTCATTGAGTCACTCCCTCTTCAAAGCTATTCGATGGCAAAAATGGCGGTGACGGTGGCCGACTTTTCAATCTGTCGAGGATTGATGGCCAGTGGCTCAACTTTATCCATCGCTGGTGAGGCGGCCATAGCGCGCATCATCATGGGTCGAATGGGGCTTGCCTGGACCTCGTTGCTCGCATAGAGTAGTCCGCCAAGCTTGGCATTGAGACTTTGTGCCATCTGCTCTGCCTGAGAGCGGGCGCGTTGCAAGGCTTTCGCAGCAGCCTGGGCCTCGGGGGCGTTCTCATCCTTGAAGCTCCAATCGATCTGTCCGCTTTGGTTGGCCCCTGCCTTCACCGCAAGGTCAAGCACCTTCGCCGCATCGTTGGCATTCGTGCGGACGGTCCAGCTCTGCGTCACCTGGAACTGGCGCTTGGCCTTCTCGGCATCCGTCAGCTTTTCCACCTGATAGTTCTGCACCGGGGTAACGGACTGGTTTTCGCTCTCGATAGAGTCCGATGGAATTCTGGCAGAGGTCAGCGCCTTCATGATGGCATTCGAGGTACGCGATCCGTTGGCATAGGCGGCATCGCTGTCCGGGCCATAGACGATAAATCCGACATGGACGGTAGCGATATCCGCTATGGCGGTTACCTTATCGGTGGCCGTGACGGAGATGGTGCGGTTTTCCTTGTTGACCTGAATCGTCTGCGCGGAGGCAGCGATGGCAGCGGTGCAGAGTGCGATAGCGGTGACGCGAAGGATCTTCATTCTTCCTCTCCTTTAGAGCCGATGAGATCGGCCATGGTGGGCTTGTATTTCGGCTTGGCTGCGAGCTTCTGTTTCGGATCGGGGATGACGCGCTCGGACGGTGGCGTGCCCAGGCGAGCTCGGGCATTTGCCTTGACGGCCTTGATCTTCGAAAAAACCTGCTTCTTCGGCTTGCTCATCTTGCTCATCCCCTGCTCAAGCTGGACACCTGCGGGCTGCAAAGCCCACACCGATTATGCAATACTCTGTTCGCAAGGGCAGCATGGCGGACAATTGCAGCGAAGTAACCGTCCCGACCCAGACGAGGTGCCCGAATGGAAGAGCGAGATTTTTTCGATGAGCGACCGGAACAACGTACGCATATGATGACCTGTCCCCACTGCGGACAGCAGGAGGAGTATCAACTGAGCTGGCTGGTGCGACGTAAAAAGGCCCAGTTGCCGCGCGGGGCGGACGACCGCGACCGTGCGCGCTTTGCCAAGGCCCAGAGCTACATGGTCCGACGAGACGACATGGTGGGCTGCAAAAATGTCCGCTGCCGAAAGCGTTTCGACGTGGCTGGGATCCAGTCGGTCGCGTTTATCTAAAGCCGTCGCCTTTACGACTGAATGGATATTCAGCTATGCTTCGGCTGTGGGTTGGGCGGGTTTCTTTCCACACCCAGCTTCTACAGCCGATTGCTGTGATTTAATGGATGGGTTGTTGCCCGGCGGGTAACACGACCTTTGAACTGGAACACACGCAGGAGACGAATACGCTGATGGCCAACACCTTGCTGCCTCTCGAAGAGCGGAATCTGACACCCGATCAGGTGGAACAACTGGACAGGCGCCGCCGTCGCGGCCAGCTTTTTCTGACCCTCTGCCTGCAGTGCACCATCATTGCCTGCCTGGTAACGCTATGGGCCGGGCAGGACTGGACAGTGTCTCCTGGGTGGATGCACCCGATGGTGTATTGGGATGCGATCATGTTCGCCGCGGCGATCTTCTTCGGCGTCGCCGGTATTCGTCTGCGCCGCGGCAGCACGGAGTTCATCAGCTATTAGTTAGTAATGTTGAAGTCTTCGGATTTCAATACCTGACGGATACGCTGGAGCCACCTGCAGAAGCTGTAACGATGCGGGCCGTGTTGAGTGAAGGCGTAGCTCGCGGATGGGTTCGATGGTTGCTGTAGCGCGCGTAGCGATGGTGGGTGCCCGCTCGATGGACGCAGCCTTCATTTCCGGGATACATCTCTCTGCAACCCTGGCTGAACCAGCGCACTTCTCCGCACTTGAAGTTGCGTTGCTGCTCATCGGCATTGCGATATCACTCGCTCTTTTCTTCTGGCGGTTCGAGCCAATCCTCCGGACTATTTTTCACTCAAAAAAAGATACGGATTTTTCTCTTTATCCCCTCGGACGAAGAGTGTGGGACTTCGTCTGGGAGGTGCTCTGCCAGGGCAAGGTCATCCGTCAGCGGCCACTACCGGGGCTGGCACACGCCTTCGTCTTTTGGGGATTTCTGGCTTTTGCACTCGTCAGCCTCAACCACATCGCCAACGCCGTGGGGCTGGGTTTCCTCAAGCCAGCAAGCTATATAGGTAATTTTTATTTCCTCTTTGCTGCAATCTGGGCGGTGCTGGTAGCAGTTTCGATTGCCGCTTTGTTTGTGCGACGATTTTTCGTACGGCCAATATGGCTGGGGGAAAAGGTCTCGTATGAATCAGGAGTGATTGCGTTCCTCATCTTCCTGCTGATGGTGAGCTATCTCGGCGCATTCTTTGTCGACGCCAGCGGAACAACAGTGAAGGTCCTCTGGTGGACGCACACCCTGACGCTGCTGATCTTCCTTCCGCTGATTCCGCACACCAAGCATCTGCATCTGGTGATCAGTCCATTTACGGTCTTCCTGAAACGCGATGGCTTCTCAAAGATCCCTCCGCTCAGCGGCGATGAAGACTTCGGACTGGCTGCGGGCAAAGATGTAACCCAGTTGATCTCGCTGCAGGTCTATAGCTGCGTCGAGTGCGGGCGCTGCACCGAACACTGCCCTGCGTCCAACACCGGAAAAGTCCTGAACCCGAAAGAGATCATCCTTGGAACGCGCTCGTATCTGAACGAATTTGGCCCAGCCTCCGAGACTTCCCTGCTCACCGACATGCGTGAAGTTCCTTCCGGCGATTCCACTGCAAAATACATGAGCATGGAAGCGGCGTTTGAGTGCACAACCTGCGGAAGCTGCGAGTATCAGTGTCCCGTCGGCATTCAGCATCTGCCCATCATCATTGGCTTGCGGCGAGGCGCGACCAACACCGGCGCATGGGAAGACACTCACGGCACAAAACTTTTTCTTGCGCTGGAAAAGCAAGGGAACGCTCTGGGACTGAGCGCAATGGAGCGCGACAAATTCATCCAGAAGCAAGGATTTCCTATCTTCGACGGGACGCAGGAGTATTGCCTCTGGCTCGGATGCATGGGCGGATACGATCCCAAGGGACGAGAGATTATCGCCGACTTCGCGCGTGTGATGCAGCATCTCGGAACAACCTTCGGCGTGCTGAAAAAAGAAAAATGCACCGGAGATCCCGCACGGCGATTAGGCAACGACCTCGTCTTTCAAACTATGGCGGAGTTCGGATTGAAAGCTCTGGATACAGCAAAGGTTCAAAAGATCGTCGCCATCTGTCCACATTGCGTGAGGACGATCTCGAATGACTGGCGCGAGTATGGCATCGCTCCCGAGATCGAGCACCACAGCGAATTCATGGCACGGCACAAAGATCGTTTGCCGCAACAGAATTCCGGCGAGAGCATCGTCTATCACGACCCCTGCTATCTTGGCCGCTACCGCGATGTGTACGAAGAACCGCGCGAGATAGTGTCCATGGCAGGTAAGTTGGTGGAAGCTCCACGTTCGCACGAGCGCAGCTTCTGCTGCGGCGCTGGTGGAGGGCTGGCCTTTCTTGGCGAAGAGAGTGGCGAGCGTGTAAGCCATGTTCGCGCTGCGGAGCTTGCCGGCACCGGCGCGCAGATTGTGGGTACGGCCTGTCCGTTCTGTAACACCATGTTCCGTGATGCCCTTTCGACTATGGGCGAAGCGCCGCCACAGTTGCTGGACATCGCGCAATTGACCGCGAGGGCCTTACCCGGCATCACACACTAGGACAGGAGAGCAATGAAAATATTGGTGGCAATCAAGCAGGTGCCGGAGCGCGACGCGCAGATCAGCATCGCGGCTGACAGCAAGTGGATCGATGAGAGCGATTTGAGCTACACCATCAACGAGCCAGATGCTTATGCCCTCGAAGAGGCATTGCAGTTGAAAGAAAAAAATGGCGGCGAAGTCGTTGTGCTGTGCGCCGGGCCGGAGCGCGTCGCCAGTACTCTCCGCGAAGCCCTTGCCAAAGGTGCAGACCGCGCCATCCACATCGAAGCCGACGACCTCGGCGAGCGCGACACGCTCGGCATCGCACAGTTGCTCGCGGATGCAGCCAAGGCTGAGTCGCCCGATCTGATACTGACAGGGTTACAATCTGACGACCTCGGTCTCGGCCAGACAGGCGTAGTCCTCGCCGAACTGCTAAGCATCCCCCACGCAACCATCATCATGCAGGTAGAGGTCACTGGCGCAGGCCTGAAGGTAAAACGCGAGCTTGAAGACGGCTGGTTCCAACACGTCGAGATGCCGTTGCCTGCGCTGCTCACCATCCAGTCCGGCGGCAACAAGCTGCGCTATGCCACGCTGATGGGCATCAAGAAGGCAAAGACGAAAGAGACGAAGACCTTACAAGCAGCGCCCGCCGCAACCGCACAGGCAATTACTCTCGAACGCGTCTATCTCCCCGAGAAGCAGAAGAAGACCGAGATGCTGACCGGCACACCCGCCGAAGTCGCAGCCAAACTGGTGGAGAAGTTGAAGTTTGAAGTGAGGGCGATATGAACGGTGTTCTCGTGCTGATGGAACAGCATGGCGGGAAGTGGAACCGCATGAGCTTCGAAGCGCTCGCAGCGGGTCAGCAACTTGCAGCAAAGCTGGGAGCGGAATGCTCCGCCGCCGTCATTGGCGACGCCGCCGATACGCTTGCCCCTGAGCTGGCCGGTAAAAAACTGGCAAAGATCTTTACCGTGCAACATGCGCTTTTGCAGACCTACACCTCCGATGGATATGTCGCTGCACTGGAGCAATTGGTGAAGCAGACAGACCCGGCTTACGTCCTGCTGCCACACACCTATCAGGTGCGCGACTTTGCCCCGGCACTGGCAACGCGGTTCAAACAGGTGCTCATCAGCGACGTCATCGCCGTTCATGACGGCCCGGTCTTCGTGCGCCAGTTACTACAGGGCAAGTTAAACGCAGACTACAAGCACTCCGGCACAGGACCATGCTTCATTTCGGTGCAGGCCGGAACATTCCGTGCCGAAGCCGTCGCAGCAGGCACCGCGACCGTCGAAGACTTCACTCCCCAACTCGAAGCCAGCCAGATTCGCAACAAACCCGGCGAGCCCTTCCGCGAGGCTGCACAGACAGTCGATCTCAGCGCCGCACCACTGATCGTCTCCGTCGGACGCGGCATCGGCGAGCAGGAGAACATCAGCATCGTCGAAGAGTTAGCAACCGCACTAGGAGCAGAACTGGCCGCGTCGCGTCCCATCTGCGACAACGGCTGGCTACCAATGGAGCGGCAGGTCGGCAGCTCCGGGCAAACCGTCTCGCCCAAGCTGTATCTTGCGATCGGCATCTCGGGTGCGATTCAGCACCTCGTCGGGATGAAGGGCTCAAAGACAGTGATTGCCATCAACAAGGACGAGAACGCACCCATCTTCGAGGTTGCGGACTACGGCGTTGTCGGCGACCTCTTCGAAATCGTTCCAGCTCTTACCAAAGCGGTGCTAGCGGCAAAAAAATAGCATTTGCAATGCACTCACCGCCCATGACTATACTGGGAAATATCTGGTTGTCTGCTTCCCTCCCCAAGTGAATGCATCGAACAGATGTTGCAACGAAGTCGATGGCTGACATGTCCTATAGAACGATTGGCGATGCCGCTACCTCAGTTTTGGAGCGGACAGGTGATGACCGGGACAAGGATGCTCAGCAGGCCATGGGCAGACTGCGGGACAAGTTCGGCCGCGCCATCACTGATCTTCGTGTCTCTGTAACCGATCGCTGCAACTACAAATGCGTCTACTGCCGCACCGGCAACGAAGGCGCGCAATACACTGAACTTGCCATTGCGGATTACCTGCGCATGGTGCGCCGCTTCGTCGCTCTTGGTGTGGAGAAGATTCGTCTGACCGGTGGAGAGCCGCTTCTGCGGCATGGCCTGGTAGAGATGGTCAGCGAGCTGGCACAGATGCGCACGGCCTATATGCCAGATGGAACGCATACCGCTGTCGGCCATCCACTCGATATCGCGCTGACCACAAATGGACACCTGCTCGAAGGCCTGGCCAAGCCTCTGAAAGATGCCGGACTCAATCGCATCACCGTCAGCATGGATGCCGTGGATGCCGAAACATTTGCTGCCATCACCCGCGTTCCTCGCAGCTTCGACCGCGTGATGGCGGGGATACGACAGGCGAAGGCTATCGGCCTGGGGCCCGTGAAGGTGAACTGTGTTCTGTTGCGTGGATTCAACGACAACCAGATCGAGCAGTTCGCTGAGTTCTCCCGCCGCGAAGGCGTCATCGTGCGGTTTATCGAGTTCATGCCGCTTGAGGAAGACCGTAGCTGGAAGCCGGAGACGGTGGTTCCCATGGACGAGGTGGTGGCACGGCTGAATGCGTACCGCCCGCTGGTGGAGCTTGCTCCGAACGCCGCAAGTGAGACTGCAAAACGGTTTACGTTCGACGATGGGCTGGGTGAGATTGGAATCATCGCACCGGTGTCGCGGCCATTCTGCGGCCACTGTAGCCGAGTTCGGCTTACGTCAGACGGAAAGATACGAACCTGCCTGTTTTCGCAGAGCGATCATGACCTTTATGGAGAAATGGTACGAGGTGGAACCGATGAGGAACTCGATGCGTATATTCGCAAGGTAGTGATGCGGAAAGAAGAGCGTCATCACATTGGCGAACCTGATTTTGAGAAACCCTCAAGAAATATGGTTCACATTGGCGGATGACGGAATTCTCGATACGATGAAGTGCTCAAGCCTTCTTAAACTTTTTACTGACAGATTTACTTCTGAATCAATGGTGCGCTCTCTTGAGGTGCAGTGAGTGAGAGACAAGCGGAAGTTTGAAGTGATTGAAAGCCGGCAACTCGATCACCTTCGGGTGTTTCATGATGTTGCTCGTTCGCTGACGACAAGCCTGGAACTCGAAGAGATCCTGGGTGCCATCATGGAGAAGATGGCACAGTTCTTCGGGCCGGAACGATGGTCGATGATGATGGTTGACGAAACGTCGAACGAGCTTTATTACGCCATTGCAGTAGGCCAGGATGCGGCGAGCCTGAAGGGGCTACGCATACCGATGGGCGAGGGCGTCGCCGGATGGGTGGCCGCGACCGGCAATCCTCTGATCGTGCCCGACGTCGTTCTCGATCCTCAGTGGTCCAAGTTTGCAGCGGCGCATCCCGAATTGGGAATTCAGTCGATCGCCTGCATCCCCGTGCGCGCCGCCGACAAGACCCTGGGCGTCATCCAGTTGCTGAACAGCAAACTCGACCTGATGTCGGAGTATTCGATCTCGTTTCTGCGCATCCTGTGTGACTATGCGGCAATCGCCATTCAGAATGCGAAGTCGGTGACGCTGATCCAGGAACTCACCATTACCGACGACGTCACCGGCCTGTTCAATGCGCGGCATCTGTACACGCTGCTCGATGACGAGGTAGCGAAAGGCAAAGTCTTCAGCCTGATGTTCATGGACCTCGACCGCTTCAAGTCGGTGAACGATACGCACGGCCATCTGGTCGGAAGCCGTCTGCTGGCCGAAGCGGGTGGCCTGCTGAAACGTTCCATCGGACCGGACAATGCAGCCTTCCGCTATGGCGGAGACGAGTTTGTGGTGCTGTTCCCGGGCTTGACCAAGTTTGCGGCAACGGCAGCCACGATGACGATCTATCAGGATCTGCAATCCGCGCGCTTTCTTGAGGGCGCTGGCCTTTCGCTGCGCCTTACGGGCAGCTTTGGGCTGGCGACCTATCCCGAAGACGGGAACACGGTGCCTACCATCCTGCGTTCCGCCGACACCATGATGTACGAGGCTAAATCGACACGCAACAACATCGCCGTGGTTGGCAAGGGGCTTCTGATGGATCGTGTCGCACTCGCAGGCGTGCGCGACGAGCGCTAATTCTGTCAAGCCTCAACGCCGTCGAAAATTACCCGCCTAAGTCCAGCAAATCGCTTAGTGTAAGCAACTTACCTCGTAGAAAATAAACTCCAGAAAACTGCAAAACAGTTAGATCCAATTCGTTAAACTGGAAACAGCATAAAAATAAGTTAAGCCCAGCAGCGCTGCTGGGCTTACCTGTTTCCGCTATTTCCTCTCAGGTGTAGCTTCCTTTGTTTGTCATTCCCAAACGGAATCTGCATTTCCCTTGTTTGTCATTCCCGAAGGGAATCTGCGTTTTGCTCGAATCACCAAACTACATCTGGAGGATATCCTTTTTAGAATCAATATTTTACCCGTAACCCCAATAAAATGAATATTTTGCGGACAATAAACAGCGTAAAGGTAATAATATACTTGACTGAGTGTAAGGGGAGGAATAACTTATGAATACCGTGACAGGGCAGCCTTTTGCTCAGGACTCTATCTACCCACCTGAGCATATGTCTCAAGAAGATCAAGAAACGGTTGATCGCCTAATAAAGCTTGTTCGAGAGGGTGGGATAAAAAATCTGCCGCCGCTGTCGTCGATAAAATATTCTGTTTTATCTCGCGTTCTAGCAATTCGCGAACATGACTCCCGGTGGCTTCTGGGAGATGTGGAATCAATTTTTCGATTGCGTCAAAAACAGACCAATTCTTCGATTGAGCAATCTTTCGGGCAAGAACCAATTCAAGAATAGCGTTCCGTAATTGGCGTTCATTATTTTCCATGCCGCCCATACTCTCATTAATTTGCGTTCTGGCTATATGCTGATTTGTAACGATTTTTATGTAACCCTGGAGAACGAATGCGATTGGCCTATTTTCTTCTTGCTGCTTTCTGGCAGGCTCCCTCTCACCACAAGGTTTTTGTAATCGATAAGGTGACGCAAGTATCCACAGCATCGAATAAAGCTCTCGGCACTCAGGGGCAATTGGTTCAACAAGAACATCATTCCGCGCCTGTGGTGATGGCTGAATTTGCCAAGAAATGTCCTGCTATTTCGTTTACCGAAGATCAATCGGGGGCAGATTTCATATTGCAGACTCAGCCCGGAGGGTCAACGTTGGCCGATCCTAAAGGCAATATTCTTTACGTCTCGCCAGCTAAAAATCTAGGAAATATGGTCAAGGACGTATGCAAATTCGTTTCGTCGCGATGATGGGCTAATAGCCTGTTGTGATCACCATTCGAGGAATGATGGTAACGAGTCAATAGGGCATGAATTCATGCGAAATCCGTAGAAGTCATTAGTTGGATAAACTCTCTTCTCCTAGCCAAAGTCGCCCCAAAAGCTTTTTTAGCTCCTCAAGATTATCCCTTCGGAAAAAATGCCCGGAGCCTCCAAATGATGGAAGGTCAAGAAGTTCCTTCAGTTCTCCGCCCAAACCATCTCCATTCTTGTGCCGATAGACCTGCTTACGAGATTCATATGCGATCATGTCGGCTGGTTGCAATGGGATGCAATTTTCCCATCCCATAGGGGCAATCGTAATAAAGCGGTGACGACTTTGAAATGTCTCATCGTTCTTTAGCTGGTTGAAAGCGTCCAGGATCGTGTTATCCATACCGGTCGTTCGGTCATGTATGAGGGATATACGAACATGCTCATAGCCGCGACCCCGGCTTTCCACATCGTTTCCTATCTGCATCATGAGGTATTGCACCAGAAGCCTGTAGCAAGCCCGCTTCATTTTTTTGTGGGTTTTGATATTGAAAACTTCAGCCAGCTCGCTGACCTTTACGCTATGCGAGACAATATGAAATCCATCGCTCGCGTCAATTATGGCTTTGAGTTCGGATCTAAAGGCTTCCCTCTCTAGTGGTTCCCACCCTTGGAATTCTTTACTTCCCTGCCAGCAATCGGAGGCATGAAAACGAGAAATTGTAGGTCTTCCCTCGTCGGTTAGCTGCTTGTTCTTTTTTTCCAAACAGTTCATCCAGTCAGTTCTTAGCCAAGTCCAATTCATCCCGGTGCTAAAGATGCAGCCTAGTGTGAACCATTCGCTATCTTCGCTCTCGTCAAAATACCCAGATAGAACCACGAAATTGCTCTCCTCGAACGACAGGTGACCCGTTAGGGTTCCCCACAACTCAGATAATAATTCGACGTGCGACAAGCGCATCTATTCCTTTCCGCTGCTGATACAATGCAGCTAGCGGATGAAGACCGAACCCAAAGCGAATGCCCCAAACTCTCCCGGCAAGGACGTACAGGGTGACTTTGCTCAGTTCACGGATTTTATGAAGAAGCTAGTTGCAGTTCCTCATTCAAAGATCAAAGCGAGACTAGAAGAAGAGAAGCGATCTAAGAAGAAGCGGATTTCCGCTTCCCCCGACCCTGCCGTTTAGCAGGTCGCCCCTTCCTCCTTCCCAGTCAGTTCAGCATACGTCAAACGCTTACCTGCTAATTGCGATACTACTTTCTTAAACCGCTGTCCGTCGCTCTGTTTGCGCGTGTTATAGCGGAATACCTGCTCATCAACATACGAATCCATGTGGAACGGCTCTACGGCAACATAGGTGCCATTCAGGCCACGCTTGAGCAAGCTCCAGAAGTTCTCTATGCCCTGAGTGTGGACGCGTCCATTCACGTACTCGTTGATGTGGTTCACGGTCTTGTGAGTGAAGTTCTTGTACTCGCTCAGTTTGTCGTATCCCACATGGCCATCAGTGAAGACATAAGCATTGAAGCCGACGTGCTCAAGAATCTCAGCCTGTAAGGTCTCGCGCTTCACATTCGGAATGACCTTAGCGCGAATCTGGCGTGTCTGACGGTTCAACATTCCCATCACGATAGTCTTACGGTCTACCTGCTTGCGATTTCCAAGATGCTTATTGACGGCCTTGCCGCCGATGAAGGTCTCATCCACTTCGACGGGATTGCTCCAGTTTCCGCCCATAGTCATATTCCCATGATCTTCTTTCATGGCTGTACGGATGCGATGCAGCATGAACCAAGCTGACTTCTGCGTTACTCCGATGGACTTGGAAAGCTCATAGGAACTGATGCCATTCTTGGAATTGGACAGCAGCCACGAAGCGGGAAGCCATTTCTCTAAGCCGATAGGTGAGTCCTCGAATACAGTGCCAACCTTGAGCGAGAACTTGCTCTTGGCGTGCTTTCCGTAGCACTGGTATACCTTGGCCTTTTCGAGATAAGTGACCTTTTCAGAGCCGCAATGAGGGCATTTCACGATACCATCAGACCAGCGAACGGCTATCATGAACTGACGGCAGTTCTCAGCATCGCTAAAGTATTGAATGGCTTCGAGTAATGTCTTAGGGACTTCCATGAATCAAAGCATAGCAAGATAATCCTACTCAGTCAAGTATGTTATTACCAGCGTAAATGCTTGAATCAATAGACTTTATAGGCAAAGTACCCCCCGGGGGGTGGCCCAAGGCAACGATCAACTTCAGCGGTCCTTTTACTCGGGGCGGCGGTGTTCAAGAGTGAGCGGGCGCTTGGGCTCGGGCTTGATGACGTCACGATTTTCGGGTGCGACCGGGTGAACGCCGAAGTCCCAGACACTGAGGTTCACCACCTTGTCTGAGATGACCTCCATCAAGGCGTACTCTCCAAAGTCGAGCGGCTGTTGCGGCGTCAGCTTCATCCAGTGGCCGCCGGGAAGAACCTCCGAGGTAGTTTCGACGACATCCTCCTGCGGCTGACCGTTGCCGAGCAGGCCGATGCGAAAGCTCGCGATGTCGCGGACACCGGTGCGGACGTCCGCTCGAACGATGACGTAGCGGTCGCTGGTCGAGCCGCTCGCCGCATCAGGCTTGATGGCGTTCGAGGCACCGTGGGTATCGACCGTAAGCGGTGTGCCGCCAGTGGGCGCGACGGTATCATCACCGACGCGGATATAGAAGACCGGCGAGGCAACATGGAGTTGCACGTAGCTGCGTTCTCCCTTGATCTGCGCGACCTGGTGCGGGCTGGAGAGCGGATTAATAACGGCGCGCAGGATGTTGTGGCCGGTGTTGCGATTGAGGTCGCTGTCGTTCTGAGAGAGCGGAACAAGTTCGGGCGTTCCGTGAAAGGTATCGAGGGCAAGAACGCTGTTCTGCTCGGGGAGGCTAAGGTCTTTCGCGACCTCGGGAGTCAGCGAGGCGCGGTCGGCCTCTTCCTTGAGCAGCTCAGGGTCGATCGCGGGAGGCTCGCCGCTGGTGGAGTTGTCACCCGTCTGTGCCGGAGAGTGCTCCTTCTCCCACCGGTGCGTCGCGTCGAGATCTACGAGCGACAGCGGAATCTCTTCTGCTGCGCCATCACGTTCGGCACTGACGTAATGCACGAGGCTGCCGGAGACGCGGTAGCTCATCACGATCTGGTAGCTGCCGTCTTTAAGATAAAGGCGAGTGCGATGAGGAACGTTGGCCGAGTCGCCCGCAGGCAGAGTCTTCTGCGAAGGCGGGGCCGCGTAGCTGGGCCGCGCAGCGAGGACGGCCAGCCCGGCCACAAGAAAAAGCCACGCGGGGAAAAACGTTATGGGCAGTACCTTCGTCTTAGTCATAAAGGTCAGTTTCGACAGTGTAGTACCACCGTTTTAGACGCGCTCAACCTCGCGATATCGCGGAAATTACGATCACCGCAGTTTGGCCTGCATCCCTTCGATGTGCTAAACAGATAGAAGCGCCAGAATATCAATGCAGAGCTATCTCCAACGCGGAAAGAACAGTCAGCAGCCAGTGGTATGGATGCGGATGATCGCTGCGCTCTGCATCCTGATGATCACCTTCATGAGTGCGGCGCAGGCCTGCCACACCCATGCTGAGACCTCTTCGCTCAAGCAAAGCTCGCATCACAATCAGCCGCCGCCGGAAGATCATTGCCCGGTTTGCATGGCGATGCACTCCGCATTACCGGCAACGCTGCACCTGGCTCCAGCACCAACCATCGAGATAGAGCCTCTGAGCGCGGTTGCCACCGATACGCTGCGTTCTTTTAGCTGGCGTTTCGAGATGGCAAGTCGCGGCCCGCCTGCCGGCCATGGCAATCCCTCCTTCATTTAAGGCAGCGACAGAGAAGTTTACCTTCATTTAAATCTTCTGTCCGCAAACCACGCCCTCGCGCGTCCTCGCGCTTTTTAAAATGATGTCCTTCGAGGCATCAGGAATCGGCCTATCTTTATGCACAGAAGCATTCCATCTCTACTCTCTCTAATAGCACTTTCCTTCTTATTGCTGGTCACCGGCGCACTGGCGCAGGGAACAAGCGGCAACATCACAGGAAGCGTAACCGACACCACCGGCGCGGTGATCTCCAGCGCCGTAGTTACCATTCAGAATCCCATCAGCGGCTACAAGCAGACGACGCAGACCGATGCGAACGGGCAGTATCACTTCGACAATCTTCCCTTCAACCGTTATCACATGTCGGTGGTGGTTGAAGGCTTTCAGTCAACGACGAACGACACGATGCTGCGATCTGCATCGAACACCGTCGTCAACTTTCAACTATCAGTCGCTTCCAGTTCGCAGAGCGTCACCGTGGATGCAGAGGCATCGGACATGGTGAACAACGATCCGACGTCGGCGACTCAGGTAGACCGCTCCTTGTTTGCGCGGCTGCCGACGGAGAGCACAAGCGCTCCACTAAGTTCGCTGGTAACGCTGAGCACGCCGGGAATCGCTTCGGATTCAAACGGCTTGTTTCACCCCATGGGCGAGCACGCAGACACGACCTACTCGATCGACGGCCAGCCAGTAAGCGACCAGCAGAGCCGCGTCTTCGGCAACCAGCTTTCGCTGAACGCGATTCAGTCGATCAACGTGATCGATGGAATTGCGCCGCCGGAGTATGGCGATAAAGCTTCGCTGGTGGTGCAGACCACGACGCGCTCGGGACTTGGGCTGCCGCATCCGACGGGCTCGCTTTCGTTTAACTATGGCTCGTTCGGGACATCGAACGGAAGCGCAGCACTGGGATTTGGAAATCAGCGCCTGGGAAATTTCAGCAGCTTCGACGCGGTAGATAGCGGACGGTATCTCGACACGCCGGAACAGCAGCCGCTGCACGCGCATGGCAACAATGAGAACTTCTTCGACCGCATCGACTATCACCCCACGCAGGCAGACTCTCTGCAACTGAACCTGAGTGCATCGCGGAGCTGGTTTCAGAACCCGAATCAGTACGACCAGCAGGCGCTTGGGCAGGACCAGCGAGGAGAGATCTTCAGCTACAACATCGCGCCCTCGTGGACGCACATCATCAACCCGAACAGCCTGATCGACATCAACCCTTACCTGCGGCAGGACGACTTTCACTACTACCCGAGCAAGGATCCCTTCAGCGATACGCCTGCAACGCTGGCGCAGTCGCGGCGGCTGCAGAATGCGGGTCTGAAGGTGGATTACAGCTACTCGCGCGGGATCCATAGCTTCAAGGTGGGAGCGATGTTCTATCACACCTTCCTCGATGAAAGCTTCTCGCTCGGGATTACCGATCCTGCGTTCAATGCACCGTGCCTCGATGCCAATGGTGCTCCGGATACCAATGCGGATGCGAACGACCCGAACAATTGCCCGGTTGGGGATACATCGAATCCAAGCTACATCACCGGTACCGGAGCCTACGACCTGACCCGTGGCGGATCGCTTTACCACTTCAAAGGCCACACGGACATTAAGCAGGAAGCAGTCTATCTGCAGGACAACATCGTGTGGAAGAACTGGACCTTTCTGCTGGGCGGCCGCGTAGACAACTACAACGGCCTCAGCAGCCGATCGATGGTGGAGCCTCGCCTCGGTGGCACCTACACGGTGAGATCTACAAACACCGTGTTGCGGCTCGGCTATGGCAAGCTCTTCCTGACTCCTTATAACGAGAACCTGATCGTCTCAAGTTCTACCGGCATTGGCGGGTTGGAAGGCGCAGGCGCTGCAGTTGCGCTGAAGCCTGCGGCGCGCAATCAGTACGATGCAGGATTTGAGCAAGGCTTCGGCAAACATCTCGTCGTGAATGGAGAGTATTTCTGGAAGTACACCAACCGCGATTATGACTTCGATGTTTTGCTGAACACTCCGCTGGCGTTTCCTATCCAGTGGCAGAAATCGAAGATCGACGGCTTCGGCATCAAGGTCACGATGCCGACGACGCATGGCGTGTCGGCCTACTCGGTGCTGGGACATACGCGGTCGCGCTTCTTTGGGCCGGAGGTTGGCGGCATTCTGTTCAACGATTCTCCTGTGCCTGCGGGCGTACCGTTCCGAATCGATCACGATCAGGCATTTCAGCAATCGACACATATGCAGTACCAGCCGAAGCCACGAGGACCATGGTATGGAATTACGTGGCGGTATGAGAGCGGTCTGGTGGCGGGCAATGCACCGATCGACAATGGCCAGACTCCTACCGATCTGACTTATCTGACAGCAGATCAGCAGTCGCAGATCCTCCTGCGCTGCGGCGATGTGCAGGCCACGCGCACAGCGCCGTTGACAAGCTGCCCAACCGGGGAGCTTTCGTCGCCGCTGCTGTCGCTGCCGAAGCCGGGAACGGAGAACGATGACCGCAATCCGCCGCGCGTCGCTCCGCGCACGATGTTTGATATGGCTGCCGGATGGGACAACATCCTGCGCCGCGAGCGGTTCAAGACCAACCTGAGCGTGACGGCAGTGAATGTCACCAATAAATATGCGCTGTACAACTTCCTTTCGACGTTCAGCGGAACGCACTTCGTTTCGCCAAGGACGGTGAATGGGCAGGTGACGCTCAGCTTTTAAGAGAGCACAAAGTTCGCGAGGCGGCTGGGCTTGTTCATAGCCAGGCGCCTCGCGCATCTGTGACTCTTTGAGCTTCCACCTGACTCAATCACTCATCCTGAACCTATCGAACCAAGGAGCTTGTCATCGCACTTTCATCTCTATCTCTTTCTCGTTTTCATCGCCACGCAGATATCGCCGGAGCCACTGCGTCGGCGGTCTGCATGTCCACTGCCTGCTTACTCCTGTCGTCATCAGCCTTTTTCCCGACATCATTCCCTACCTTCCGGGAGACGCGTCCTTCCATCGGTGGCTCGCCATCGGCATCGTTATGTTCGGATTTGCCGGCTTCGTTCCCGGCTACATGGTGCATCGCCGCAAGCCGCTGCTTGCGCTGATTGGGACAGGGATGAGTCTCATCCTGTTCGTCGCATGGAAAGGCGAAAGTCTTCACCTCGCAATGGAACTCGTCCTTAGCATCGGAGGTTCGATGTTGCTGGTGATGGCGCATCTACTGAACCGAAGCTTCTGCCGCCAATGTCGTATCTGCAAGGAAGAGCCGAAGAACTGCCAAACCACTGAGGTTGAGCAGATGCAACCACGCTGCTAATCGTCAAAGTGCTTGCGAACCTATAGACTATCGACCAAGAGAAGATCAATTCCTGTGGTCGTGGGCGTGGAGCGAGGGTTATGGCTCTGGTTTGGAAGTACTTTGCCTTAGGGTTTAGCGCCTTGCTGCCGGTGGTTAATCCACTCGGCTCGGCACTGGTATTTCTGGGGCTGGTGGGCGTTGTTCCGGCTGAGGTCTATCGCTCGCTTGCCCGCCGAATCGCAATCAATACGGTCCTCTTCTTCGCCGTCATTGAGCTGATCGGGTCGACCATTCTGCACTTCTTCGGCATCTCCCTGCCGATTGTGCAGGTGTCCGGAGGGCTGGTACTTGCCGCGATGGGATGGTCGCTGCTGAATCAAAAAGATCCGCAACCAACGGTAGAAGAGACCAATGCAGAGGTACCGAGCGCTGTGCAAAGAAGAAAGAACACGCTGGAAGAGGGGACCTTTTATCCGCTTACCTTCCCGGTAACGGCTGGCCCCGGCTGCATCGTCGTGATGCTGACGCTGGGCGCTCATGCCTCGACGAAAACGATCAGCGATAATGTGCTGGCGCATGTTGGCCTATTGCTCGCGGTGATTGTACTGAGCGCGCTGATCTATCTGTGCTACGCCTATGCGCCGCAGATCACTCGCAAGATATCGCCTTCAACAGCTCACGGCATTCTGAGAGTCGTGGCCTTCATCCTGCTCTGCATCGGCGTTCAGATCGCCTGGAATGGCGCGGCTACCCTGCTCGCGACCGTTCTTCAACATCGATAAGCGGCAAGCCTCTTATTTGCGCTTCCAACGAACACCGTCTTTGGAGTCCTCGATGACGATGCCCTTGGCTAGCAGATCGTTACGAATAGCATCGGCCCGAGCGAAGTTGCGGGTCTTCTTGGCCTGAGTGCGTTCAGCAACAAGCGCATCAATCTCCACATCGCCGAGCGATAAATTGTTGAGAAGCTCCGGAGCGACTTCATCAAGACGACCTTCAGCCTCGGCCCAGGCAAGCGCGTCGCGGGTCAGGGCCGCGTCACGATCTTCGAGCACTGCAAATACGCCATCGAAGAGATCGAGTACACGAAGAATCTCGGCGACGTTGCCGGTGCGAAGTGTGCCTGCATCGGCGGCGGAGTTGGCTGCGCGGACGAGGTCGAAGATCGCGGCACGCGCCTCAGCAGTATTCAAATCATTTGCCAGCGATGAGGTGTACCCCTGCTCCGCCTTTGCAGTCGCTGCGGCGATGTCGGCATCCAGACCGTCCGCGAAGCCGCCCTTCAACATGCGCTGATGAAACGTTCTCAGGCGCTCAATCGCATTGGTCGACTCAGCAAGACTCTCGAAGGTGAAGTTCATCTGGTGCCGGTAAGGCACGGAGATGAGCAGGAAACGGATAGCAGAGGCACGATACCCCTTTAGCAGAAGATCGCGAAGGGTATAAAAATTCCCCTCCGACTTCGACATCTTCTTGCCTTCGACTAACAGAAAGCGAACGTGCATCCAATGACGAGCAAAGGTCTTTCCGCTGGCCGATTCAGACTGAGCGATCTCATTCTCATGGTGCGGAAACATCAGATCTTCGCCACCGGCATGGAGGTCAAAAGAATCGCCCAAAAACTTCGTCGCCATCGCCGAACACTCGATATGCCAGCCCGGACGGCCGGAGCCTAACGGTGTCTCCCAGTGCTGCTCACCCGGCTTGGCTGCCTTCCACAAGGCAAAGTCACGCGCGGCGTCCTTCTCGTATTCGTCTACATCGACACGAGCGCCGTCTTCGATGCCGTCGAAATCTTTCTTCGAAAGTTTGCCGTACTCCGGAAAGCGAGCGATGCGGAAGTACCAGCTCCCATCTTCGGTCTGGTAGGCGATGTCTTTAGCAGCAAGCTTTTCGATGAGGCCGACCATATCGGGAATGCAACTGGTAGCGTGGGCGACGTGCTCCGACATCTGAATGCCGAGGGCGTCGAGGTCTTCAAAAAATGCGCGCTCAAACTTGGCCGTGTATTCAGCAATCGACACACCCGCAGCGGCAGCGTTGCGGATGATCTTGTCATCGACGTCGGTGACGTTCATGACGTGCTTGGTGTCGATTCCCTGCTGACGAACGAAGCGGCGTAGCACATCGACGTGAAGGAAGGTGCGGAAGTTGCCGATGTGACCGTAGTCGTAGACGGTGGGGCCACAGCAATACATTCGCAGTGCGGGGGCACCCACTGGTGCCAGTGCTTCAACTTTTCCGCTCAAAGTATTAAAGAGTTCTATCGTTGCCACAGTAACGCTCTACCCTGCCGCAGCCGAGCACGTAGCGCGGTGCAGACTGCTCTCCTTGGAATCCCTGTCGATTCTAGCTGATGGACGGGTACTTTCGGGCGGCAGCGGCCTTTATGACTGGCCCAGCCGCAATTGCGGAGTCGCCGCGAGGTCCTCCGGTGCGAAATCTTCGGCTAAAAACTTCGGCCACGCGGCGGCAGCGATCATGGCAGCGTTGTCGGTCGATAGCGCCAGCGACGGGAAAGCGATGGGAAGGCCGCGACGATCGGCCTCTGTCTGAAGACGGCGGCGTAGCTCGCTGTTTGCCGCCACACCACCGGATACGACGATTCCGCGCGCTCCGAATGACTCTGCCGCGGCGAAGGTCTGGCGAAGAAGATTACCGACCACTGCATATTGAAACGACGCGATCAGATCGAGCGTCTGCGCATCGCAAAGGTCGGCGACGGCACCGATATCCGGCTTTGCATCGCCCATGGTGGCAATCGCCGTGCGCCGGGCTTCGACACCTTGCCGCATGTCGTGCATCTCCACATAGCGCAGGACGGCAGTTTTGATCCCGCTAAAAGAGAAATCGAAGCTGGGACCGCCTGTAGAGAGCGGTGCCTTCTTGTTAGGCATCGACACGCCCTCGCGATGCGGCCTGGGCTTGATCTGGGCAAAATTGAAGGTGACTGCCCGGGGATTTCCATGCAGGGCAAGAGCATCGATCCAAGGCCCGCCGGGATATCCAAGCCCGAGCAACTTCGCAACCTTGTCATAAGCCTCGCCCGCTGCGTCATCCACAGTGCGGCCAACATTGCGATAGCTCCACGCGCCCTGTTCACTCTGCTGCACCAGATAAAGATGCGTGTGGCCGCCCGAGACGACCAGCGCCAGCAGCGGCAGCTCCATCGGCGTCTCGGAGCGCTGCCGCGCCTCCATCAACACCGCGTGGATGTGCCCTTCAAGATGGTTCACCCCGATCAGCGGCTTGCCCAGCCCAAACGCAAGCGCCTTGGCATAAGTAATTCCAACCAGGAGCGCACCGGCCAGACCGGGGCCTTCCGTCACCGCGATAGCAGCAAGATCGTCAAAACTCACAGCCGCCTGCGCCATCGCCTCGCGTACCACCGGGACGACGTTGCGAAGATGCTCACGGGAGGCCAACTCAGGCACGACACCACCGTAGTTGGCATGAAGCGACATCTGCGAAGCCACCACATTCGACAGCGCCTCGCTGCCTGCACGAACCACTGCCGCCGCCGTCTCATCGCACGAGCTTTCGATGCCAAGAATCAGGGCCGTTCTGCTGTTATGGCGCATCTCTTTATCATAGGGGAGAGCCATGCCCATCTTCATCAGCACGAACCCGAGCTACCTCGCAGCCCGCAACATCGTGCTTGCCCTGCGCGCCGAAGGCCATCAGGCTTTCTTCGCAGGTGGCTGCGTGCGCGACCTTCTTCTCCGCCTTGATCCAAAAGACTTTGACGTAGCCACCAGTGCAACCCCGGACATTGTGCAGAAGATCTTCCCCAGGACCCTTGCGGTCGGCGCACACTTCGGCGTCATTCTCGTGTGCGCGGAAGACGGCATCACGACCGAGGTCGCAACCTTTCGCCACGACGGAGCCTACAGCGATGGCCGCAGACCGGACGCGGTTCGTTTCTCGACCGATGCCCGCGAAGATGTCCTGCGACGCGACTTCACCATCAATGGAATGCTGCTCGATCCGGTTGTCTTTGAAGAGACCGGCGATGCCGCAGCAGCCACGCTCGACTACGTTGGTGGCCGCGCCGATCTCGCTGCAGGCATCCTGCGCGCCATCGGAGAACCGTCGCTGCGATTCGCCGAGGACAAGCTGCGAATGCTGCGGGCTATACGTTTTGCCGCGCGACTCACCCTCGAGATCGAGCCACGCACCATGGCCGCGATTCGCAACGCCGCCGCACAGATTGGCCAGGTCAGCAGCGAGCGCATTCGCGATGAACTGACCCTGATGCTGACCGAGGGCCACGCGCGCCGTGCCTTTGAATTGCTCGACACCACCGGCCTGTTGCAGCAGGTTCTACCCGAAGCCACGCGACTGCACGGAGTGCAGCAGCCGCCACAATTTCATCCCGAGGGCGACGTCTGGACGCACACCATGCTGCTGCTCGAAAAGCTTCAGCCTGGCGCATCCGCGACGCTGGCATGGGGAGCGCTGCTCCATGACATCGGCAAACCTGCGACCTACCGTGCGCCAAATCCAAACGATCCCACTGACCGCATCCGCTTCAATGGCCATGTGGAGGTCGGTGTCCGCATCGCCGAAAAGGTCCTTGGCCGCATGCGCTTCTCCAACGAAGACACCGCGCAGATCGTCGCCCTAGTCAAAAATCACATGCGCTTCGGCGACGTTCTCCAGATGCGGCAATCGACACTGAAGCGCTTCCTGCGCCTGCCTCGCTTCGACGAGCATCTCGCCCTGCACTGGCTCGACTGCACCTCTTGCCACGGCGATCTCACGCTCTACAACTTCGCCCGGCAGCAGTACGAGACCGCACCCGCAGAACATATCCAGCCGAAGCTGCTTGTCACAGGCCGTGATCTTATCGCGGCAGGCTACCGCCCCGGCCCACACTTCAAGGCGATGCTCGAAGCCGCCGAGGACGCTCAACTTGAAGGGCACGCCACCACGCAGGCAGAAGCGCTGGCCATCGTGAAGGAGCAATTCGGCGGACCTGCGAGCTAATCCCCTTCTGCGTCCAGAAAGAGATATGGGCCGTCTAAACTCTAAAGGTCAGACCAATAATGTATAGAACGAGCGTTCCCATTCTCCTTACCAGCCTTCTTGCGTTTACTCCGCTCCATGCGGCAGTAATCGGCACCAGCAAACCGGCGGAGTCCATCACCGCGGCCCGTATCGAGCGTCTCCCCGCGAAGGACCGCGCCGCGTGGACCGCCTATTTCGACCGCTCGCAGAAGCAGATGCGCATCGATCGCGCCACCCTCGCTGCCGAACGCACGCCGGGTGCGCCCGAGCCTCCGCTACCAAAAGAGAGTTTCAGTGCGCGCAGTATGGCACTGCACCGCGATGCTGCCTGGTACGGAACGCAGGAGGCGCGGCACATTGCCGATGTCATCGTCAGCTTCCAGACGTCCGCCGGAGGATGGAGCAAGAACCTCGATATGAGCGGCCCTGCTCGTCTGCGCGGTCAGAGCTACACCACCGACAACCTCTCCAAACACCTTGGGCCGGACGACTTCGACGCTCCCAAAGATCCGCACTGGAACTACGTCGGCACGCTGGACAACGATGCCACCAACACCGAGCTTCATTTCCTCGCGCTGGTCTCCGCCGCAACTCCCGGCAAACGCGGCGAGCCTTATCGCACCAGCTTTCTCAAAGGCATCCGCTACCTGCTTGCCGCACAATTTCCCAACGGAGGCTGGCCGCAGGTCTGGCCACTTGAAGGCGGCTATCACGACGCCATCACCTACAATGACAACGCCGTGACAGAGTCGGCTCAGGTGCTGACAGCCGTCGCCGAGGGTGGAAGTGGCTACGCTTTCGTCTCCGCAGACCTTCGCCACAAGGCAGGTATCGCCGCTAACCATGCGCTCGACTGCATTCTGGCCACGCAGATCATCGTGAACGGCACGCGCACTATCTGGGCGCAGCAGCACGACGCGCTTACCCTTGCTCCGGTATCTGCTCGTAATTTCGAGCCGGTGGCGCTGGCTACGGGCGAGAGCTCAGACATCCTGCTTTACCTTATGGAGCTTCCACATCCTTCCCCCGCTGTCATTGCGTCCGTTCAGTCTGGTATTGCATGGCTCAAAACGGTCGCAATTCACGATCAGGCCTGGATCGGGGGCCGCAACACGCCGGGCGGACGCCATCTTGAACCACAGGTCAGAGCTAACCCTATCTGGGCTCGCTATTACAGCATCACCACCGGGAAACCCATCTTCGGCGACCGCGACAAGACGATTCATGACGCCGTAAGCGACCTATCGTTGGAACGCCGCAATGGGTACGCATGGTATGGCTCGGGACCTCAACAGGCGATCGATGCGTATGCCATTTGGAGCGCGCACCTTTCCGTGGCGGCGCACTGATTCTCAGCAAATTGTAGGGGGAAATGACAAACTCGACGGAAAGACACGCACGGGAGATGGCACCAACCCTGTAGCTCTCAGGGCGGCCACAGCTTTAGAAAGCTGTTACAAGTAGGATAATTCCGGCGGCCAAGGCTGCAATTTGATACAGACGATCAGTGGGAACCGGCAGTACAGATTCTTCCAAAGCAGAGGAATCGATTGCTTGCGGTCCTGACACAATCACTGGCACGGAGAATGGCAATCTTTCATTCGGGGAGTCCATGTGCTTCTCCTGATGAAGAAGTAGATGCTGTTTCTAACGCGATGATGCACCAATAAGTTCCGTTCCGTTGATGAAAATTACACCAAGAATGAAGTTGGGATCCAGAAATGGTTCCGGCTGGGGGGAACATTTCCCGGCAAAAGTATAAAATCTCGGCTTATGAGCGATCTTAATCAAACGGAAAATACACCGCCAAATGCGGGGCGCAGCGCGGGTGAACCGGCGATCTTTGGAACCAAACCTCCCGCGAGCGGCGGGATACCGATGGCTGCATGGGTGATCGCGGCGCTGGTGGTGGCGCTGGTGGTGGTTGGAATGATCATGGCCAGCCATGGCAAGGGCAAGGCAACTCCAACCAATAGCGTTCAGCCACTGGCAGCCTATGCCGGAAATCTTCCTCTCTCGCAGCTTGCCATGAGCCAATCGTCGAGCATTGCGGGGGGGAAATCCACCTTTGTGGATGGACATATCAAAAATACCGGCAGTGCGACGGTGACGGGGATTACTGTCCAGGTGTTGTTCGGCAACGCGGAGGGTTCGTCGCCGACGATTGATACCCTGCCGCTCACGTTGATCCGTACGAGACAGCCATATATCGATACGCAGTCGGTGGGTTCCTCACCGCTGAAACAGGGTGACGAGCACGACTTCCGGCTGATCTTCGAATCCATCCCGCAGAACTGGAATATGGAGATGCCCGAGGTGCGCGTGGTTGGGGTAGAGACAAAATAAAACCAGGCTACGCAGAAAATCTTCCGATTGGCGGTGAGGTGCGGTGTCAGCAATAGTTACCTGCCAGCCGGAAGATTTTGCTTGAGTGAGCTCTAATTTGTCCGGATGGGATGAGACGGTCTAGACCCATTAAGCTAATTATTATGAACAACTTAACAAGCTATTCCAGTTTGGCATGGTGTTTGCTCTAGTCATAGCGTCGACGTTTGACCAAACAGACGCAGGACTGTACACAAGGAGCAAAACGATGATGATGAAATCTGGCAGTACTTTTGGCCTCTCAGTTCTCATCTTAGGTGGCGCGATGGGCGTGGCTGCACTCGCGCAGTCGAATACGCCAACCATTCAGACCTCCACGGACAATACGGCGGCTAGCGCAACCACAGCTAACGCGAATATGAACCCGTCGGACAGCAGCAGCTATGCCACAGGCAAGCCGCTGCAGATGCAGTCCAAGGAAGGCTTCTGGGGTCATGTGAATCCTCTTGCCCGGAAAAAGTGGGTAAAGAGGCAGCTGGATCCGATCAAAGACCGCGATAACGAGTTGGATCAGCTTCAGGCTAAGAATGCCAATGACATCCACGACGTAGATGGTCGTGCACAGGCTGGTATTCACCGCGCTATGGATGCGGCCAATACAGCCGATGAGCATGCGCATGCTGCAGCCACCACGGCAAACTCCGCTCAGACTCTTGCAGGCACGGCGAGCACACGCACCGATGCTTTGAACACCACTGTCGGCAATCTTGATCAATATTCCGAGGTGACTTCGGCGTCAATTCCTTTCGCCCATGGCCGTACAGCACTGGGACCGAAGGGCAAGGCCGACCTGGATGATCTGGCTACGAAGTTGGCCGGTCAGAAGGGCTACATCGTTGAAGTTCAGGGCTATAGCCGTGGCGGAGTGCAGTCTTCGCAGGCGATGGCAGACTCGGTTGTCCGTTATCTCGTTGAAGAGCATCAGGTTCCGATCTATCGCATCTATCGCACCGGTTTGGGCAGAAACACTGCCAAGACATCGGATGATGGAGCAATCGTGAACGGAGTGAAGGTCGCGCTGATGCATAACAGCCTGGCCTCGATGAACTCCAACTCAGCAAGCAACGTTGCGCCAAGCTCCCCCGCCGCCTCGGCGACGTCGGGTGTGAGTGCACCGTCGGAGCAGTAGCCCTCCCCCTAAGGGTGGCATGTAAGGGACTTACCCATGCCACCCGCAAGTTTGCCGAGTCAGCGACATAGATCGCCCTCGCAAAAACCTCTCCTAACCAGAGAGAACCAAGGCAGATTGGCCCCTCTAACGAGGGGCCGTTTTTTTGCTTCAGATCTCGATTATTTGGCCCGGTACGAGAAGAAAAAGGAGGCCCGAAGGCCTCCCTGTCAGTAGATTGAAAAGAACCTTCAGCTCTTTTCAGAAAAAGTATGGATGCCGCATTCCAGCTTCTTGCCGCCCCAACGGCCGCTGCGCGCGTCTGCGCCTGCCTCGGGAATCGCCGTGCAGGGTTCGCAGCCAATGCTGGTGTAACCGCGCGCGTAGAGTTCCAACTCGGGAATGCCATGCTCTTCGGCATACCGGGTGACGTCATCCCAGACCCAGTCAGCGAGAACGCTCACCTTCTTCAGGTGCCGGCCGGTCGGCAGTTTGTGGTCTTCGACCTTCTTCAGACCGGCCCGGGTCGGAGATTGCTCGCGCCGTAGCCCGGTAAACCACCAGTCAAACGGCTCCAGCGACCGCATCAGCGGCTCGACCTTACGAATCTGGCAGCACTGGGTCGGTTGAACAATATGCAATAGCCCATACTTTGCCTCGTGCTCTTCAAGCGTGGTCACAGGCATTGCGTTGATAAGGTTCAATCCCCACTCCGCGACCATCCGGTCACGGTAGGCGATCAGCTCCTTGAAGTGATAGCCCGTCTCCAGAAAGATGACCGGAACGTCGCGCAGGTGCTTCCGAAGCAGATGCAGGACGACCATGTCCTCGGTCTGAAAGCTGCTGGTGAGGCAGACATTCTTTCCAGCCGAATCGCGCAGGATCTGCGCCACTAGCTCTTCAGCCGTCAATGCCTCGTAATCAATACCAGCTTCAAGCACGCTCATTCGCTCACTCCTGCCAACCGCAGAATCTCGTCCGCATCGCGGCCTTCGCCTAGCAAAACCCCGTCCTCGGCGAAGCCCTCGATACGGGCCAGCGCATCGACATCCAACGAACGCGCCGTGACCGCAATGACGCCAGCCAGTTGCAACGCTCGCACGGCACCGGCCAGAGCGGCGTCCGGGATCAGCACGTCATCGACCAGCACTGCACGCTCGCCGCGAAGCTGCAGGGCCTCGACGACGCGAGCGGCCAGCGGCTTCTGCTCCGGAACCCATACCAGCACGGTGCGTGTCGCAGCATCAGCCGAAGTCTCCATCGCCGCAACGATCATTCCCGCGCCAACCGTGGCGTTCGTCACACCATCGATCAGGATCAACGCACCGGTTCCCCGGTTTTCGGCATACGAGTCAAAGAAGAGCGGCAGGCTGGTCTCGAACTCAACCTCGGCGATCTCATTCATATCGAGCTGGCTGGCATTGACCTCCTCCAGCGTGCCGACATCGATTCGATGCCGGATGGCGCGTACTGTAGCCCGTACTGTGCGCGTGGTGTGCTTGGCAACATAGGTGCGTCCGACGACCAGGGGGTCCTCGTGCATCCACACCACCATGGCGCGGAAGTGCCTGCTGACCTGCGGCAGAGCGTCCTCGGCTTCCGACGCCGAAACCAGCATTTCTCCACGGCTTAGGTCGATCTCATCTTCAAGCTCCACGGTCACGCTCTGCGGATAGGCCGCGGCAGCGAGATCGCCATCGTAGGTCACAATGCGCTTGACCGTTGTCTCGCGCCGCGAAGGCAGCGCAATCACTCGCTCGCCAGCCCGCAGCGTTCCTCGCGCGACCTGTCCGGCAAAGCCGCGAAAGTTGGCATCAGGCCGCAAGACAAGCTGCACTGGGAACCGCACCGGTCCATTGACCTCGCCAACGCCCAGAGGCACCGTCTCCAGATATTCGAGCAGCGTTGGACCGGAGTACCAGGGCGTCGCCGCGCTGGAAGTGACGACGTTGTCACCCTCGAGCGCGCTTACCGGGATTGCCTCGACGTTTTTGAGTCCAAGTCGCCGTGCCAGCTCCTGAAACTCGTTGCGAATTGCCGTAAAGGTCTCTTCAGAGTAGCCGACAAGGTCCATCTTGTTAACCGCAGCGACCACATGCGGAATCCCCAGCAGCGAGGCGATGTAGGTGTGACGGCGCGACTGCGGAAGTAGGCTTCCCTGCTTCAGGTAAGCCTTGGCGTCGATCAGGACGATGGCGACATCCGCCGTCGAGGCACCGGTCGCCATGTTGCGCGTGTACTGCTCATGACCCGGCGTGTCCGCGATGATGAACTTGCGCTTCGATGTCGAAAAATACCGATAGGCCACGTCGATGGTGATGCCCTGCTCACGCTCGGCTTTGAGGCCGTCGGTCAACAACGAAAAATCTACATGTCCGCCCGAAGCACGATTGACACGGCTCTTCGCCACGGCAGCAAGCTGGTCTTCATAGACGCTTTTGGTGTCGTGCAGCAGCCGCCCGATCAGCGTGCTCTTGCCATCGTCCACACTGCCGGCGGTGGTAAAGCGCAGCATCTCCTGCTCAAGATGGGCGTCGAGGAACTCTTCAAACTTTACCGGCGACTCAGGTATCAAGGTATGCGTTCCCATTTAGAAGTAGCCCTCACGTTTCTTTGTTTCCATCGAGCCTTCTTCATCATGGTCAATCGCCCGGTTCTCCCGTTCGCTCCGTCGGAACGTCATCAACTCTTCGATAATCTTCGGCAGCGTATCGGCGTCGCTGGGCATGGCGCCAGTGCATGGAGCGCAACCCAGGCTGCGCATCCGCACCTTGATCGTCTCGACCTTCTCGCCCGGCAACAGCTTCATGCCTTCGCGGTACAGCGTCAACGCCCCGCCCCGCTTGATCAACTGTCGCTCCTTGGCAAAGTAGAGCGGCACAATGGGAATCTTTTCGGCATAGAGGTAGAGCCAGATGTCCAGCTCCGTCCAGTTCGACAGAGGAAATACGCGGATGCTCTCGTTCTTGCGGAGGCGCGAGTTATAGAGACTCCACAGCTCCGGCCGCTGGTTCTTCGGATCCCACTGCCCAGCCGTATCGCGAAAGCTGTAGACGCGCTCCTTGGCACGGCTCTTCTCTTCATCGCGGCGCGCGCCGCCAAACGCGGCATCGAAGCCGCCCTCTTCGAGGGCATCGAGCAGGCTCCTCGTCTTCAGAAATCCGCAGCACGCCTGCGTTCCGAGCGTATAGGGATTGGCGCCTGCAGCAATCGCCTCCTCGTTGCGATGCACGATCAGGTCAGCGCCGATCTCCTTGGTGTACTCGTCGCGAAACGCGATCATCTCGGGAAACTTATAGCTGGTGTCGACATGCAGCAGAGGAAACGGAATTTTGCCGGGATAGAAGGCCTTCTGCGCCAGCCGCAGCATCACTGACGAGTCCTTGCCAATGGAATAGAGCATGACCGGACGGGCAAACTCCGCCACCGCCTCTCGCATAATCGCAATGCTCTCCGCCTCAAGCGCCTGCAGATGGTTCAACTGGGCCGGCTGGTGTACCGTTTCTATATCTGTAACAATCATTAGAGTTATCTGTCTCCCAAAAAGCTTAATCTCGAAGGCGGCAAACCGAGGGCTTTTGAGCGATGGTTTGGATTGTGGAAAGGGGTATGGGTCGCTAACGTTGACAGCGCACAAATCCCATCCGGCTACAACAACAAGCGCGGATGATAGAAGACGCCATATCTATAACTATAAATGGCGTCCATCGTAGCCGCAACCGCTCACAAATATCTGCTAGACTAAGTCAGTCGGTACGGCGGTTCAGCAAGCCCACCCAAGCGCTTGAGCAAATGGAACGTCCCTTTCAATCGACATCTCACCGCAGCACATTTCGGGGCGTAGCGCAGTCTGGTAGCGCACCTGGTTCGGGACCAGGGGGTCGGAGGTTCGAATCCTCTCGCCCCGACCATTTAAGGCCACTGATTAGTCCTTCTCAATCAACTCATGACAGCTTCAAAGACCGTTCATGCTGAAATGGCGAATTGTGGAAATCTGGGACCATTGGGACCATCGCTCAATTTCCAACGACATTTGCTTGCGGAAACAGAGCGACTTAAGACGCAACCTGCCGTCTGAAATCGTCCTGGAAGTGGATGTACGAGAAGTCGTTTGCAGATTGGAATGTCCTACCCACTCCTTCACTAGATCACCAGGAACACCCATTGCCTGAACTTCAGAGACAGGACACTCGTAGATGAGATCTGCTCGCTTCAGTTGGCAATCATTTACAGTCGATAAGTCCTGCGAAGTCGGCATAGCGGAAGTCATCCCGTTCGCCCCCCCAAATACCTGATTCCTACTTCCTGCGTTCGTGCCCTATGGTTGACGAGGGGTTGTTCCGGCTGCGGCAATAGCCTTCCATGATTTTGTGGCAAAGTAGATTCCGCACACGTTGACGGCACGATAATCGGATGCAAATTCCAGAAGCGCTGTATCACCTTGTACCGGGAGAAGAGCTGAAGAATAGTTCGGGCAATAATTGTCATAGGAAATTGGCACCTCTACGGGAGCCTCGATGATCGACCATGGCCCAGATCCATCAAGCAACGGATTGACGAAGAGAACCTTACCGTTTTGAGTTGCTACCGAATTATCGGAGTTGTGCAATACTTGCCCGACCACGATAAGCACGCCATTAGGAGCCAGCGGAGAGGGGCTCCAGATATTTGCCGGCGCGTGTTCAAAAAACTGCCCCTTTGCAGTTTCGATCCGGGTCCCAAGATCGGCAGGAGGCCCATAGTCCCATCCATCTCTCGACGTCCGGTAGAAGGCAGCACATTTATGACCAGTGACAGGATCTCCGCAAATTTCGTAGGTCATGAAATAAGATCCCGTGGGCAGTTTATTGACAATGATCATCCCTGGACGATCAGCCATCACGGTGCTTGCAATCGTGTCTGTCTTGTCCTTCCAGTGCACGCCATCTTCGGTTCTGATCTGCACCAGCTTTTGGCTACAGCAACTATAGGTTTCATCTGACCAGAACATGGCGAGAGCGCCATCTTCCGTTACAGTGAACTGAGGCTCCCACAGTCCCCCGTGACTTGTGTCACTCCCTCGAATGACAGGGGTAGAGTGATATGCCCAATGGCTCCCCTCATCGGTGCTTGTATAAACCTCAATCGAAGGGTCCGCGCCCGTCAGATAGGAGGCTGCGTAGAGCAATGTCCCCGCGTGGAGGCTTCCAACGGTCTGTGGCAGCTCAAATAATGTCTCACAGCATCTTAGCTTGCTCCCATCGCGTACTGGTATATCCGCGAGTAGAGTGAAACTCCTTCCATCATCTTTGCTCTCGAATATTCGTCCCGTCGTACTCGCGATGATTCTTCCATTCGACGAAGCAGGGCCGTGAGACAAACGAACGAGTCTTGGATAAACAGTGCTCTCCGGTAAATATTCCCCTGTAGCGGCAGAGGCGCTACAGCTAGCTACGATCAATAAGAGGGACAGCAGTGAACTACAAAAATAGAACTTAGACGTCGATATATATCGACCTACAGACAGCTCTTGAGGCATAACCTACTCTCCTGATATCAAGAAACACGGTTTCCGTTGCTAGGATGAGGCGTTAGATATAGAACCTAGTCCTCAGGCTTTCCTCGTCCTTTACCAGATGAGCTTTCCTGAGATCTGCAGATCGCGTACAGGAGTTCCTGGACCGGAAGGCCCCTTCGAGACCGTGCCCCAGTCGATGCTGGTTGGATCGCTATTGAAGCCATTGGTCCAGTTGGGATGGTTGAGTACGTTGAACGCGTCGAGACGTGTCTGCAGGGTTAGCTTATCGTTCCAGGCGAACCTCTTCGACAGACTGGCGTCGAACTCGTGGACTGCCCCCGTACGCACTCCCCAATACACAATATTGTGGGGAATCGCATACGTGTTCGTCCGAACCAACGCGGCGGTGCTACAGCCGGCTGCCACGTACGACGGACCAGGAATCGTTTCGCCCGTGTCATTATCTTTATACGCAACACAGGGAGTGACTCCCTGCAGGCGTTTATAGGAGTGCGTCCCATCGGCTGGAAGGTCGTGCGCCTTGATCCCGATATTGCTGGTTGTCGTCTCCCAGTTGTTGCCAGGACTCCAGGGCTTTCCCGCGGTATAGACATACAGGGGGCTGATCTCCCAGCCGCCGACAACGGCATCCACCAGTCGATTCGTATTCCCCAGGAGCGACTTTCCGCGTCCCACTGGCAGGTAGAAGACGCTGGAGAAGGTAACGACGTTCGGAGTATCGTTGGCGGAGACGCTACGCCCAAACACACCATTGATGATGTCGATGACCTGGCCGGCTTTCATGGTCTTGGACCACGTATAGGCCGCATGGACAGAGAGGCTCTTGGACACGTTGTGAGAAGCGGATACCTGCAACGAGTTATACCAGGAATGGACCAGATTCGTGCTGTCCTGGGTGACACTGGTGAACTGCGGATAGGGCCGCGTTAGTGCCCCCGTGGAGAGCGTTCCGCTGGTGAAGTAGCTGGTGCCTGAAAATGCTGCAATGCCCTTGAACGGATTGGCGACCTGAGCGGGACCAATGGTCGTGGCGTCGCAATTCTGACGTGACCCGGCGATTCCAGTCCGTTCGACGTCGCACCGCGCATTCCATGCCGCGGATACGTGATTGAAATCGACACTGTCGACAAGATTGTAGGCCCGGGTCCCGGAGTAGCTGATGTCAAGCACGTCTCGTGGGGTAAGAAGCTGTTCGACCGAGACGCTGTATTCCCACAACGAGGGAACCTGGTAATGCGGAGCTTTGAAATTGACCGAGGAGCCGGGAGTGGTGGCGAGTCCGAGGCTCGCACCGGTCGGCTGGACGTAAGCCGGGAAAGGATCACTGAGATTGCCGTATGGGGTCGTGTTGTCCGTCCGTGGATCGATCACCGAATTTGTATAGCCTGTTGCCGACGAGCTAAAGCCGTTGCTGGAGTCGTTCCCCTCATCGTTGATGAACATCTCCCCGAAGCCGGCGCGCAGGGACGTCCTGCTGCTGAAAGCATAGGCGATCCCGACACGAGGTTGGATGTTGAGCCAATTGGTTGCATAGGCACCGCGAGGAGCACCGTTTACCCCGGCGAACCGGATGCCCCCCTTGAGCGGAAGGCCCGGTACCTGGATGGGACTTGCATCATTGAAATCGAAGGCATAGTTGAGCTTATTGTGGCGCTCGGTGCGCGCCATCAGGATGTCGTAGCGAATGCCCAAATTGAGAGTCAGCTTGGGTGTAACCTTCCAGTCGTCCTGCCCCCAGAAGGCGAAGTAGTGCTGCGAGTAGAAGGGCGAAATCGAATATTTGATGCCGGCGCCATTGGGGTCGCCGAGAAGCATGGCCGCTAGCCCACTGCCGGTGGTATAGCCGGAGGCATCTCCGGACGCTGGAGTAAAGTGCTGCGTGAAATTATTGGCAAACGAAAACGATTGGTTTTGGGCGCCGCTGCCGGGGTTTGCGAACTGAGACAGGCGCATGTCGTAACCAGCCCGGATGGTATGCCGGCCGTGGCTCAGCGTGATGCTGGGTTGATACGCAAGGTTATGAACGATTGAATAGATGGGAGGGGTCCCACCGAGCCCAATCAAACCGAAAGGGTTGCTCACCGATATGTTCGGAAAGACATTGGTGAAAGCTGCGTTGTCGATGTAGTGCTGCGAGAGGGCCAACGTCGGCAGAATATTGGAATCTCTGCTTCCAAGATACTTCCCCTGCTTCTCATTCAACAAGGTCAACTTGTTGTCGAGGATGAGGTTGGGTGAAAAAGTATGAATCTCGTCGATGGAAAAATTGTTGTCTTTTGGCTGGACCTCAAATTGTCCCTGGTTCGCCAGATTGGAGCTGGGAATGCCATTGTTGAGATTCGTGTCATAGCGCTCGAATCCTTCCCAGCGAATGGTGCCCCGGTCTTTGGGCCCGAAGTTGTGGTCGATCTTGATCAATCCATTTCGGGCAATGTCGTACTCGATCGGCAAATAATAATAGTTGTTCTGGAAGGGAGCATTGCCCGGCCCAGGGTTGTAGTTCGGCTTGATCTGGGAATAGAACTGCGCAATTGCCAGGCCGGTTCCATTCAGTCGGTTCATGGGAATGATGTTGCCCGCAAACGCGCTGTGCGCCCGCTTCGTCTTACCGTCAAGAGGATCGACAACCGTCGTTACGGGCGAGTTCGGATCATAGATCTTCAACGGCTGAAGACACCTGACTACGCCAGCTCCGCACAAATTCACCTTGGCGTTGGCGGGGGGAGTGTATAAAAACTGCGCGGTGCTGAAATCTCCCGTAAGCCACTTCGGATCGGGAATCGAACTGATGGTGGCAGAGGTAGACGGGAGGGCCTCGTAGGCCTGCTCCCATTGAATCAAAAAGAAAGTCTTATCTTTCCCGTTGTAAACGTGAGGGATGTATACCGGACCGTCAAGCTCCAACCCGAACTGGTCGCGCTTGTGACGGGTCGGAATTTGTCCAGTGGCGCCCTGGCTAACGTTGTAATCGTATTGATAACTCTGAGCATCCAGGAATGGGCGCCGAATGTAGTCATACATGTTGCCGTGAAGCTTGTTTGCCCCGGACTTCAAGGAGATGTCGATCGCGCCGCCGCCAGCGCGTCCATAGGAGGCGTCATACGGATTTAGAACCACCTTGAATTCGGCAACCGAATCCAGCGGGGGTGGATAACCAAGAAAGCCAGAGGCATTGTCGTTGGTAGCGCCGTCGAGATTTTGCTGTACCGGCGCGCTGGCCACGGCGTTTCCGTTCGCGTAGAGGTCGGCGGAGACATTATCCTGGGGCCGCGTAAACTGGGAATTATGGTTGTTAATCGTACCCGGGCTCAGCTCGAACAACTCAAGGACGTTGCGACCGTCAGTCGGCATCTCCTGCACTCGTTCTGCGTCGATGATCTCGCCGCGATCAGCTTTGGACAGCTCGATCTGCGAGCCTGCGCTGTTGACTGTTACCGTCTCGTTCACGCTGCCGACAGGCAGTGTAAAGTCGATCTTTGAGTTCTGGTCGGTGTTCAGCTTGAGGTGAGTCTTACTGACCGCCTTAAAGGCGGTCGCCAGCGCCGTGATCGTGTACGTTCCGGTCTTCAAATAAGGAACCGTATAGTCGCCAGTGCCGGTCGTCTTGACGACCGTATCTTCGGCTGTCCCCTCGTTGTGGACGGTCACGGTCGCACCTGCGATGGACGCCCGAGAAATATCTTCTATATGGCCTACGAATCCTTGGCCCGACTGGGCCGCTGCTGGCTGGCAAACCAACATTCCGCAGATGGTCAGAGACGCAAATATGCTAAAGAGGTAAGACCTCGAATATCGTTTCAGAGTAGGGATTAATGGAACTATTGACGCCTTCTGCATGAGTTTCTCCAGTGTTCACACTTCTGCTCTTCGAATGCCGACTCAGCTACGATCACGCAAGCACACACCTGCCGACGATATCGATGTCTTTCTTGCAATCGGTTACATTCGGGCACGCTGATTTGTCGGTTTTAATTACAACGAACCATATCTTTCCTTGATAAAAATGCACAACGGGCCAATAGCACTGATTAAAAATAGTGCGCATGGACTACTCAACCAAATCGAATTTGCATGAGTTTTAAAGGTCTGTTGCGGGCGAGCCGTGGTGCAGACGAGATCCAGTTGTGCTTGCTCAGAGTTGCCCGTCGATGTCGAATGACTGGCACGCACCGCCGAATCTCGGTCATGCTTGACATGCCTGGCGCTGGTATACTGGCGCCTGCAATTTCTGTAATTTTTCTTATATTTTCGTTATTTGGTCATACCACATAAGTGGTATGACTCCACTCCATCGCAATGCACTATGCCATAATTGATGGCTTCGAGACTATCGTGTATTTGGGGGTTTCTGATGTGTTCGTCAGTTCGCTATGCTGCTTTATTGGTCCTTCTTCTGGCTTCAGCAGCACGCGCCGCGAAGACTGAAACTCAGTATCTCTCCGGCCATGGCAAGGACGACCCCATCCAGTGGGAGTTCAAGGCCGACAAGGGCCAAAATGCCGGCAAATGGTCCACCATCGGTGTCCCCTCCAACTGGGAGCTGCAGGGCTTCGGCATCTACACCTACGGTCGGGTGAAACCGGCGGACGGGTTCCCTCGCGTTCATGGCATCTACAAGCGCACCTTTGCGACGCCTGCGAACTGGCGAGACAAAACCGTCTTCATCGACTTCGAAGGCGTTATGACCGATACCCAGGTCACGATCAACGGTCAATCCGCCGGTCCCATGCATCAGGGCGGCTACTATGCCTTTAAATACGACATCACGAGTCTCCTCAAACCCGCCGGTCAGAAGAATGAGATCCAGGTGGATGTCGACGACGAGTCCGCGGATGCTTCCGTCAATCGCGCCGAGCGTCGCGGCGATTTCTGGAACTACGGTGGCATCTTCCGCCCCGTCTTTCTCGAGGCTGTCCCCAAGACGTTTGTCGATCACCTTGTCATCAACGCAACCGCGGTGGGCGCTCTGGGTGTCGATGTCAGGCTCTCCGATACGCGACCGACAATAGCCCCAGACGGCCCCGCAGCCTCTGTCGAGATGCAGGTACTCGATTTGAACGGCAAGCCTGTTGGCGATCCGGTCACCCTGAAGAACGTGGCCCTCAATGCAACCGCCCATCTCTCCGAAACAGTCCCCAACCCGCGGCTCTGGACAGCCGAGACACCGAACCTCTACGAACTTGAAGTGCGGCTGAAGTTAGGCGATGCCGTGGTGCATACCGTACATCAGAAGTTCGGATTCCGCACCATCGAGCTCCGCCCCGGGCAAGGCATGTTCGTCAACGGCAACCGTGTCTTCCTCAAGGGATTTGCCCGCCACTCCTTCTGGCCCGATTCCGGCCGCACCACCTCCGTGCAGATCTCCCGTGAAGACATCAACCTCATCAAGGAAATGAACGGCAACGCAGTCCGTTCCAGCCACTATCCCCCCGACGACCACTTCCTCGATGCTTGCGACGAACTCGGCCTCTACGTCCTCGACGAGCTCACCGGCTGGCAGGCGCACTACGACACCGGCATCGGCCACAAGCTGGTAAAGGAGTTGGTCGAGCACGACGTCAACCACCCATCCATCCTCTTCTGGGATAACGGCAACGAAGGCGGCTTCAACTTCGATCTCGACGGCGACTTCGCAAAGTACGACCCCGAGAAGCGCATTGTGCTGCACCCGTGGGCGGCCTATCCTGCGGGTATCGCCGACACGAAGCACTATCCGAGCTATGAGCTGTTGCAGCAGAAGCTCGCCGCCGATCCCGTCTTCTTTCCCACCGAGATGCTGCACGGCCTCTATGATGGCGGCGCCGGCGCAGGACTACAGGACTATTGGGACGCCATTCTCAAGAGCAAGGCTGGCGCTGGCGGATTCATCTGGTCGTTTGTGGATGAAGATGTGAAGCGCACGGACAAGGGCGGCATTCTCGACTCCCAGGGAAACATGGCCCCCGATGGCATCCTCGGCCCGTATCGCGAGCGCGAGGCCAGCTTCTATACCGCCAAACAGCTCTGGTCGCCGATCATCGTGAGGCCGCTTGACGCCAACTCGCATTCCTTCACCGTAACCAACCGCTACTCTTTCCTCAACGCCGACCAATGCACCTACGAATGGCAGACGATCGCCTTTCGCCAACCTAGTGAGGCAGCTTCCGGTTCTGTGGTGCTGGCATCGCGGACCGATCACGGCCGATCCCTCGCGCCGGGCATGTCGGCAACGTGGGATGGGTGGGGACCGCCTGCTACCACGACTCGCAGAGCAACGAAGAGTCCCGATGCTACGCGACTCATTATTAGGGATGGCACGGGCCGCGTGATTCAGACCTACGTCTGGCCCACCGAAGCTCTCAAGAGCCGACTAGACCAGGCGGAGCAGTCCGTCACTGGCGCAAAGCCCGCCACAACCGAATCCAGTGACATACTCACTGCGACTGCCGGCGACTTGTCGTTGCGGATCAGCAAAACCAACGGCCTGCTGGTCTCTGTCTCTCGGCAGGGCAAGTCCTTCTCGCTCGCCAACGGCCCCCGCGTAGTAGCGATGGGACCCCGGCTCGATCCTCCGCGCAGGCAAAAGCCGTCGGATCCGCCTCCTCCTCCCCCACTCCCGCCCCCTGCCGTCGCGCCGGACTCCAAGCTCACCTCGTTGACCCACGCAACCGACGGCAACGATCTCGTCATCATCGCAGCCTTCGACGGCCCGATGAAATCGCTAACCTACCGTCTCAAGCCCAGCGGCTGGCTGTCGATCGACTACGTCTACTCCATCAGCGGCCCACAGGAATACTTCGGCATCGGCTTCGACTATCCCGAAGCCAACGTAAAAAGCATGCGGTTCCTCGGCGAAGGACCTGCCCCCGTCTATAAAAATCGCCTCGCTGGCGGCACTCTCGACGTCTGGAATAGGCCCTATAACAACACCATGGACGGAGATCCGGACGACCTCAAGCCCGGAGAGCACTTCAACTACCCGCTCTTCAAGGGGTTCTACTCAGGCGTGCGCTGGCTGCAACTCAATACATCGGAAGGCCCGATCACTGCGATGGTGAACCAGCATCATGACTCACCAATCTACGTGCAGGTCTTTACTCCGAAGACCCCTCCCCCGAACCTGGTAGGACAGACCGCCGTGCCGTTCCCGCATGCCGGAGTCTCCTTCCTCTATGCCATTCCAGCGATCGGCAGCAAGTTCGGGAGTCCGAAGTCCAGTGGCCCCATGGGGCAGCCGGCGATTGCCAAAGGGGAGTACAAGGGCCACATCAGTCTGTACTTTGGAAAGTTGCCGGCACGGTAAACCGGCGTACTGCGATTTTTGTGCTCCCCACCACTCTCCGGTGAATCTCTAGTCACACTGAGAAAGGACATTGTTCTAAGAATAGGGGCGCTCTACTCAGCCGCGAAGGTGTTGCCGGAGCGTACGCATCTCCAATTGCACGGGGAACTCTCCTATCGACGACGGTATCTGTCCAAAGAGCTCCTTTTGCGCTTGGTTATGCGCGGCCTACCGAAAATTTTACGTTGGTAAACTCCACATACTGCATCCGGGCTCGAAGCGTCTACTCACCCCATTCACCCATTCTCGACGTCGAATTCGTAGACATTAACACTGATGGGTGGAACCTGCACCTTGCTTGGAAGTGCGGTCTGCGCGCTCTCAACGATTTTGACGACAGGATCTTTGCCCGGCTCATTCTCCGCATCCACGCTGGGCGCTGCCAGTTGCCACAACTTGCCCATCCCGTGCAATTTCACCCCACTGATTTGAGGCGCGAATTCTTGTGCATTTACCGTGGGATTGACTACCGAAAGAATGAACTTCTTCCGGTCTCCCGAGAAAGCTGCGACAACGTCCAATGGATAAGTGGGGCTCCCCGTGGGTTTGGTTCCCCTATCCAGGAATGCTGTCCCGCTGATTAGCGGCTGAGGTGAGTTGCCGCCAAGTTGTACAGGAAGTGCACCGGCGAAGTGAGCCCGCATGAGCTTGATCACCAGTCCTGCGGCAGTCCAGCCCACAGCATCGCCCGTTTGATCGGTGACGATCAGCGAGAATGCCGATGTTGGAGTACTGGCCGCGATCATATCCGAGTGACGGAACATTTCGTGCAGAAATAGCGCGAAACTCATTGGCATCACCATCCCGGTTCGCCGCGACATTCCAGTTCCCGCCGCGTTGGGGAAGCGAGTGCCCCACTCATCGAAAATGAACTTGATATTTTTCGACTTGAGTGACGGCATCTTTTCCAGATAGTAGTCCCACGACTCAAAGGCCTGCCCCATACGATTCGTCATGCGCCGAGCCTGCGTTTGCAACGGATCGTGGAGATCGACGAAGAGCTGCTTTTTTGCATCGAACGACAGTTCAGGATAGGCGTACGTGTGTTCCGAGATGTGATCGATGTAATCCGCGCCGTTCTTGAGCATCCAATAATCCCAATCATTGGTGCCTTCGAACTTGTACGGCAAATCGTTGGGAAAGGGAGGCCACCACATGTTCGGGATGAATTGCTTGTTCTCCTGGGTCATCATGGAGATCTCAGCGGGCGTTGCGCCGGC
Organism: Granulicella sp. L56; assembly: GCF_009765835.1. Classification (NCBI taxonomy): domain Bacteria; kingdom Pseudomonadati; phylum Acidobacteriota; class Terriglobia; order Terriglobales; family Acidobacteriaceae; genus Granulicella; species Granulicella sp. L56. Next base: position 1,398,361 of record NZ_LMUS01000001.1, read on the forward strand.
GGACGTCACCTTGATGGTCGGATCCACCTTCTTCATCGCTTTGACGATCCTGTTGTGCTTCTCGCAGTACTGGTTCAGAGACATGTGGCCAGCCTGCCAGAATCCATACATCTCGTTGCCGATGCACCACAGGCGAACCTTGAACGGCTCGGGATGCCCATTGGCCGCGCGCAGTTTGCCCATCGGCGTGGCAGCAGGGCCGTTCACGTACTCGACTTCCTGAGCGGCAGAGAAGTCGTCGCCGTAACCACTGTCGATTGCGAGATATGGTTCGGCTCCAAGCAGCTTGCAGAACGCCATAAATTCGTGGATGCCGACATCGTTTGATTCCCTGGAGCGGGGTGGCCGCTTGTCACGATCACCCAGACCATCGCGCCAGTCGTACTGCGAAACGAAGTTCCCTCCTGGCCACTTGGCCATGGCATATCCTGCATCCTTATAGAGCTTGACCATTCCGGCATGGAAGCCCTGCACGTTATCGGAGGGCATCAAGGAAACAGTGCCAATGTGGAAGCTACCACTGCCTGTTCCCACAATCTCCAACCGTGCATCCTGTGTATCCACCGGCGATGTGAAGTTCAATGGGACCTTGCGGTACTCATGCGTAAGGGAAGAGACCGGTATAGCTTTCGAATCGCTTGCGCCGGGTCCCCACACCAGCCGGACCACGATCTTTGCTCCAGGATCGCCCGCAAGATAAATTCGGCCTACATAGGACTTGTCCTTGCCAAGCCGCAGCCCTTCCTGCTGGATGCCGTGCGCTTCAGTCCCATCCAGCTTGATGCGGGGGCTGTGCTCGCCGACGAACGGATTGATTGTGTCCATCTCCACGGCTGCCGCCGACCCAAGGGGTTTCCAATAGTGCAACTGGACGCGGCCCGTGTTGAAACCCGGCCGTGGTGGCGCAGTGTCGGTAACGGAGCGGGCAAACTTTCTGTCGATGAGCATCTCAGCCCATACGCGTGTGGTTGCCGGCTCCATGTACCCACCGAAAACGAGCGGATTGACCGGCTCGCCGATCTTGGTCGCATCGACCGTAACCCGCAAGTCTCCTGTTGGTGCCAGCGCCATCATCTTCTGCTGCATCAACGCGGCACCTGCCACAGACGATGCCACAAACTCCCGCCGGGTCATCGGCATGTTCTCTCTCCTTCTGTCCTGGTCAGATGATTGGTCGTCACGCCGGTAAAGTAAGATCTGATTGGTTTCGACTATGGGGCGTTTTCAAAATAATTTGGGCCTCAAGATAAGTGCTTATTTTTAGCGCCATTAATCCGCGTTCTCTGTGTGGACAAGTATCTGTCCACACAGAAAAAGCGGAACAATTAGAACGAGGCTTTCAAACTAAGGTTGATATTGCGAGGAGGGCTGTCGGCTGTTGACGTCTGCCCAGGATAGATGGTGCCGAAGTTAGCGCCGTCGTTTGGATTGGTATCAAAGCGGGCGGTCAAAATATTGAAATGGTTGAGAGCGTTCGTTGCCTGGGCACGGAAGATTACGTTCACACGTTCAATTTTGAAATTCTTTTCGACAGCAAGATCGGATTCAATCGATGGTTTCATACGAATGATGCTCGAATTAGAGGGCTGCGCCTGTTCATTCTCGAGCAAGGGAACTTCAACCCAGTCGTAATTGGAGAGATCGGTACCGCACCGGCTAGCCGTAGCTCCGGTAGGGCCGCCAGGTATAGAGATAACACCGTCCTGTTTACTGAGAACGCAGTTACCCCACGCCTGCACCTGATTTTTGTGCCAATCAAGATTCTTGAAAAACTTATTATGAGGCAACGGATATGCATTGGCCGGAAGCGATGCCGGCTCCCCGTTTTGCACAGTAAAGTCCGGAGATATGCTCCATCCTCCTAAGAGAGAATCGGCAATACGATTTTGGTTGAAATTGATAAGTCTGCCGCGTCCGATGGGGAGTACATAGGTTCCACGAACTTTAAAGACATGCGGCAGTCCTAGATAGTAAGGGCTTCTTTGGCGAAGGTTGAGCGCCTGATTGAGCCATCCCCATTGCTCAATCTGCTTGGACCAGACATAGCTTGTATTCAGTGTCAGGCCATGCCAGAGTCGCTGGCTGTAATCCACTTGCAGTCCATTGTAGAAGTTATGGCCCTCATTCAGACCACTCGTGTTTACAGCCTGAAATTCAGGATGAGGACGGTTCAGGTTATATGCGTCGTAGGTTGAAGCTGTGTAATATGGCGATCCATTGAATGCAGCTATGCCCTGGAATGGATTGGTCAGTTGATTCGTGCAATTACTGTTCTTGCCATTTGCATAGACCTCATCGCACGTTTGTTGAAAATTCCAATTGGGAAGATTTGCGTCGTAGGTCATACCGTAGCCGTTGACCCGGTTTCCAACATAGGCTGCGTCAAGAACGCTGCTGTGGGTGACCTGAAACTGGAGCCCAAACGAGAATTCATTGGCACTCGGGATCTTGTAATTTCGATTGTAGGTAGTAATCGTCTGCCCGATGCCAGTCAGCGTACCGAGTGCCGAACCGTGCGGTTGTTGCAGGCCATTTGGGTAAGGGTTGTCAAGGACGTTGGGGATTGTTGTTTTACCCCCATCGTTGGATGTTGTCAGATTTGTATTGGTTGAAAATCCTAATTGCTGAATCATCCCATTCGTCTCGAAATTTGTATAAAAGAGGCCATAACCTCCGCGAAGTACTAACCGATTGATGGGTGACCAGGACATGCCAAAACGAGGTTGGAAGTTATGATAGACCGTCGCGAACGGTGAACGTGAGTTGCCATTTACGCCCGCGAAAAGAAGGCCACCGGTGAGGTTGGAGGCTTGAGGCAACTGGCTGATGACGCCAGGGGAGATTTGCGATTGGATGGCATTAGGAATATTCGGATCGAATCCTACATTAAGCGCATTATTGTGGTCCGTCGGCGCCGTCAAAACATCCCAGCGGAAGCCAAGATTCAGGGTCAGCCTGCTAGTTACCTTCCAATCATCCTGGACCCAGGGTGCGATGTAGTAAGTGGAGATTAATTCCGATGCGTTGATGCTTGTATTGCCTGTGGACGGCGTCCCCAGCAGGAACGTAGCAAAGCCATCGCCACTAGTAGACTGCGAGCTGGTGTCAGTCCAGTCTGCACTCGTAAGGTCATTGTTCGAGGTAAAAGTGTAAGCGCCCGGATTGATAAAGGTGAAATGGGTTAGACGGGTATCCCATCCGAGATGTATGTTGTGCTTTCCCGCAGACTTGGTGATACTTCCTTCAAGAGACCTGGTGCCTGTATCTTCAACGTTTGCGAACCAGCCCGCAGGACTGTAACCCTGGAAGCCGTAGTTACCGAAGAGTGCGGGCTGCTGCAATTGCTGCGTAAAGCTTGACGGTAGACCCAATGAGGTCAAATCAAATCCAGTATTCGCAGGACTGGTCCAGAGAACGCGGAAAAATTGATATCCGTACCGCACATTCAGGACTGTCGTCGGGTTGATGGCGTCGACAAAGTCAATCAAAAAACCCTTGCTGGCGCGGGAAAACTGTCCGCCGTTCTCTCCCGGGCCAACAATACCGCCCGCATTGCTTACCTCTGTGAAATCCGCATAATCGGGCCGAATGAAAAATTTGTACTTGTCGCCGACATTTACGTCCAAACGCCCGAGCCAGTTGCGGAAGTGCCAGTTGTAGTAATTGTTGGGAATGGAAAGATCATTCGCGCCGATACGTTGACCTGCCGGGCTGTTGCCAACCGTTGGAAATACTTTTGCAACGGCCGCCGCGATCGGGTTGATTCGACTTTGAGGAATGATGTTGCCGGGAAAGGGGTCGCGCACATAGTGACCAGAGACAGGGTCAAGATGGGTCGTCGTGGGATCATTAATCGTAATGGATTGAAAGCCCGTGGGGTCATTGAGCAACTCAGAGAAATCGCCAGTCCGCATCTTGGCCGTCGGATAAGAGAGCAGGAGTCCGCGCGGGAGCAATTCCGTGTAATGGTCAAATGCGACAAAATAGAAGGGCTTGATCTGACTAGTTCTGCTTACTAGCCAGGGAATCACTAGTGGGCCGTCCACTTCTCCGCCAAGCTGGGTCTGCGAGTTGAATGGCCGCTTATTAACATTGGTGTTGTTGATGGAGTTTTGATACTTGTTCTGGCTCAGGTTCGCGTTCCATCCGGTGCGCCGTAATGACATCCAGCCCATCCCGTGAATCTTACTGGTCCCGGACATCGTCGTCATATTGATAACGCCACCGCTGGTGTGACCGTACTGAGCGTCATAGGTGTTCGCATTGACGGTAAATTCTCCCACAGCATAGGCTGGCGGAGTGTAGGCGTACGTGTTTGAGCCAAGCTCAGCGTCGTTGGGGCTGCCGTCGATCTGAAACTCGTTCAGGTACATGAGGCCGCCATTAATGAGATATTGCGAAGTCACAGTCCACGGATCGGTATAAATGCCCAATGGCCGCATGTATACGCCTGGAAGGTCGGCTCCGAGCATCACTGGGTTTCCATTCGGGATCGGCAGCAGTTCAATGGACTGGTGATCGATATTCCATGCCCGGCTCGCTGTCTCCGTCTGGAGTAGCGCGCCGCTAGATGTCACCGTCACTTGCGATGATGCCGTGGCTACCCGAAGTGTCAATGAAACGTTAGTCGCCGCATAGGATTGCAGAATAATGTTGGTCACTTCTGCCGTGCTAAAAGAAGGGGCGCTGGCCTTGACCGTGTATGTATCCGGCTCCAGGAATAAAAAGGTGAAGTTTCCGCCAGCATCGGTCTTCGCTGGTGTGACTGTCTTTGTACTGCCTCGTTCGAGTTCGAGAGCAGCGTTCGGCACTATCGCTCCTGAGCCATCAACCACGGTCACGGTCAGCTTTGCGCGGTAATCCTGCGCCTGCATCGTTCCGGCAAATATGCCGAAAACCAGCAGCAGCACAAAAGCTGTCATCTCACATAACTGCAGTGATTTACTCCAGATAACGTTGATGAATCCCTTTGACATCACAACCTCCATAAGTGTTCTGCTTTTTGCTTGCCGATATTTGCAACCGGTTACATTCGCACAAGCTGATTTGCTGGTTTTAATCACAATGAACCATATCTTTGATCAATAAAAGTAGACAACTGGCCAATCGCACTGATTCCTAATAGTGCATATGGACTATTCAATTAATTTGAAATTAAAAATTTATCTCTCAGGGCCCATCGGCTTTATCCGGTGACGAGGTGTATTGCGCAACCATCGGTATTCTTTCCGTTTTTCTTAAGAGAAAAGCATCTATATTGAGGATGTCTTGTATGAATGACTTGCCTCATATCCGAGTTTTTGTAGTGGAGGATCATCCGGTAGTACGCCTGGGCCTGCGTACTATGCTGGAGAGCGAACCGGGCATCTCTGTCGTTGGACTGGCATCGTCAGGACACGAAGCGATCGAGAACATACACCCATGCAAACCCGATGTCGTACTCATGGATCTTCGAATGCCCGGAATGGATGGTATTCAGACCATAACTGCCTTGCGGTCGGTTGACTCAACGATCAAGGTAGTTGTATTGACAAACTATCATTCTGATGAAGAGGTCTTGCACGCTGTTCAGGCAGGAGCAATGGGCTATCTTCTCAAGAGCTCTTCTGTGGAGGAGGTCTTGAGTGCAATCCGAACGGTTCACTCAGGTGAACTGCAAATTCCTTCTAATATCGCTATGCAACTCGCAAAGTGCGTGAGCCGGCCCCAGATTAGCGTCCGCGAACAAGAGGTGCTCAAATTGGTTGCATGTGGGCTGACCAACCGCGAGATCGGCTACCTGCTTCATATCAGCGACAAAACCGTTCGAAACCATGTCATTAGTTGCCTGGATAAGCTTTCCGTGAAAGACCGGACGGAAGCAACTGCTGTGGCGATTCATCGGGGACTTATCAAACTTGATAAATCTTGAAGATAAATTCGAAGCCTCCTTTATCTGCCAACAACCATCCTGCTAATCCTTTTTACCTCAAGCCAGACAACAGAAACATATTCGGTATAGCTCTTTTGGTCCAACAGCGGAGCCATCACCTCGACGCGGCATCCCTTCCCGGGAGCGCTCAAGATCTCCAGTTGCCCGCCGACTGCGGTACAACGCCTTTCCATCCCTCTCAAACCCAGTCCTCGGCTTTCATTGTTTTTATCGAAGCCCATTCCATCATCTTCCACCACAAGCGTTACCCTATTTGCTCCATAGTCGATGCCAATCTTGATCCAGGAAGGCTGACTATGTTTCACAGCATTGACGATCGCTTCGCGTCCTATGTGAAAGAGCGCATCCGTCACGCGCATCGGCAATGTTCCCTGTTGACCGGTGCTATCGATGCTGATGGATACGTTTCCTCCAAAGACAATCTGAGAGGCACATGCTTCAAGAGCTTTGAAAAGGTCGCTTACATGAGGAGAGTCTTCGCGCAGGAGGATGATGCTCAAGCTGGCCTCCTCATGAGTACTGCGAACGATATCGCAGGCCACGTCCAATTGCTGGTTTACGATGTCTAACTTCGGAGACGAGGCTCGCAGCCCCTTCCGGATGCCCTGCAGTTGGAATCCAAGACCGGCAAAGCTTTGCGCGAAGGTATCGTGCAGTTCATGCGCCAGCCGAACACGCTCCTGTGTAATAGCGCGAAACCGCCAGCGCTCTATCCGGTCATATACGATTTGGGCCAGAAGGGCCAGCAGAAGAAAACCAAATGCAACTTGCATGAGATGACGAATCGACCACCATGGAGGGCCTTCGACAATATCGACATCGTTCGTCGAACGCAGCCACAGCACAAACGGCGTGAGTCGTTGGGTTGCATTTGGATCTAAGACGCAGATTCCCCTTAGCCTGAGAAAACTGTGGGGAGCAAGCCGGCGATAGAACGAATCTGTATCGCCGCTATTCACGACGGCGCGGAAAGACTGCGCACCATCATTCATGTAGAGCACGGTAGTCTTGTTATCGCGTGAGACCCATTCAAGGTGTCCAGGGACTTCCACGAGCATGGCGTCCACCGCACCCGTCGCTGCCTGTGCGGCTGTTACCGACAAGGGTGGCAGGGGCGCACGGTCCCACAGGAGATGGACCGAGGCATCGCGAATAACGGCAGAATAGTCATGCGGCTCTAAAAGACCGGTAACCGCGACTTCATCTCCCAGGTTGAGCGAGGGCGAATGATGCGCTACGACAGCAACCCCACCTGTAGTGTCCTGAATATAGAGCTTGGGCGATGTGAGGACCACGATTCCCCGGATGGAAACACGCCCAGGCTTGTCCTCTTTGAGAGAAGCGAGGCTGCTGACAAATGCAAGTTTATTAATATCAATTTTGCTGGCTCGGCGAGTATGACCTTGCGGAGGGTCAAAGGTAGGAAAGGAATGCGTTGCGTTATAGGCAGCCTCAGTGCGAGGAAACAACGGGCCACTCATCTCCTTAATATGTGCCTTGAGGTCGGACAGCTCCGGCGGCCCTGCGGCTGAGACATGTACATTACGCCATTCTCCTCCCGTTGCCAGCGACCGCAGACCTATTTTTCCACTGACCACACAAGGATCTTCTCTAAAGCCGGAATAGGCTTTCTCCCCTGTTTTAAGATTGGTGGCCGAGGCTGCAATATCGCATCCCACTACGATAACACTTAGATGGAACCATTCCTGCGCGTTGATCCCTCCTGGCAGATGCACCGGCGTTCCTTCCATCCATCCATGGCTGGCTCTGCCAATAATGAGCGAATCATCGCCTCTCCTGAGGCCGACATAGTACCCATCATATGCATCGACCCCAAGTTCTCCATCGCTCGACCGAACCACAACCCCTATATCTCCACCCGATCCTAAGAACCTTACATCTGCGTCAATCCTGTAGTCTTTCCAGCGAGTATTCCCGGTAATGAGCCTTGCGCCTCTTTCGTCCGACTCATTGCGCATACTTCGATCTTTGATGTCCCAAATCCCCCCAAATGCTTGCCATCCGCCTCCTTTATTGACGGCAAACGAATCCGAATAAGGCAACCCATAAGTCGAACTGAGAAGATAGTCCGCGCCAACTGCCAGAATGGTTCCCACGATCAAGAACATGACAAGCCAGAAATAACGCCCGCGACGAGGGCTGAATCTCATCATCGCACCGGTCTCCAATCCATCGTCAGTAACCTCTGGATTGCATCGCTATCAATATTTTCTCTGGTAACGAGGACTGGTTTAACTCGAGTTACTTCAGGAAACGTGCGGCCTTCATGCTGCGATTGAATACTTTTAATCGCGTCGTAGCCCATCTCATAGGTATTCTGAACAACAATCGAATCTATCTCGCCGCGGCGCAGGTAGTACATCAAATCAAGATCCTGATCGCAGCCAATTAGTTTTACTGTTTTGTATCGATCTGTGTTTTTGAGTGCAATGTAGGCCCCGCGAGTAGAGGTAATTCCGATGGTTACGATAGCGCTAAGCTGTGGCGAAGCCCGTAGTATCTCTTCGGCCTGCGCTTCCATTTCCCCAAGACGGAATGATCCTTTGGGACGAGCCACAATTTGAATATTAGGATAGTTTTGTTGAATTTCATAGGACAGTGCATTTGTAACCTGAACGGTACTGACGATATCGGGATTGAAGCCCAGGATCGCCACAGTCCCTTTTCCATCAAAGAGAGTTGCAAGTCTCTCAGCAGCCAGTCGACCGGATTCCTCATTATCATTCAATATCTGATGAAGGCCTGCTTCGTGAAGAATAGGCAACGGCGACCCGGTAATGACCACCGGAACATGACTCGATAGGGCTCGTCGTATCACAGACGTGAGAGCAACAGCATGGTCTGGTGATAAAACGATCCCACCGGCACGCTCGTTCGTGGCCTTCTGAACTAAGTCGATTTGCTTGTCAACTTCGTCTTCACTTGCGGGACCGTTCCAGTAGATCTTCCACCGGGTTCCAAGGACTGCCGCTTCCACACCTGCATGCTCCGTCTCCCATATCTCCTGTGCCGTCGTCTCTGGAATGACAACGATCGTCTTCGATGACGATCGTGAGCATCCGTCGAGCACCGACAAGCTGCCTAATCCTGCGGTGAGCAAGATCAGACTGAAAGCGCATCGAATTTGCGTTGCTGCGAACACTCAATCGACACGATACACGGAACTGCGGTATTCAGACCACATAAGGAAGCGAATGTTTGCGCCTTACTCAGACATTTCCTCGTAAATAGTAGATATTCGCTTCTTCAGAAAAGGGAAGCCCATACCGCGCCACCAGGCCTTGATTCCGCGCCACCAAAGAAGGATGCCGGGGAGTGCGAGGATCAGCAGGCCAGCCGCGCCCGCGCCGTTCCACTGCACGCCATGCGATGCGGGGAGCAGCAGTTCGGTGTGGAAGTCATAGATGAGGTCGACCCAGGTGCGCGGCAGCGGGAGGACCTTGCCGGTCTGCGGATCGGCGACGGCCTGGAACTGCTTCTTCATCTGATCGCTCACTTGGAGTTGGAAGATGGGAAGCCGTTCGGAGGGCAGATGCAAGTAAGTGATGGTCGCGCCTGGAAAGATGGACTTGGCTGAAGTCATCACGCTGGGGACGGATGCGGTATGCGTCGGGTCGTAGGGCGAGAGACCGGATGGAAGTGTGGTGCAGGTAAGCGTGTCGTGGTAGACCATGAGCGCGCCCGACAACGAGATGAGCACGAGGTAGAGCGAGAGCAGGACGCTCAGCCAGAGGTGAACTTGAGACGCCACCCGGTGCAAGGGATAACCTGCGCGGGTGGCGGATGAGGTTGCAAAAGAAGCTCACGTTTTTTGCCCTGTCTGTTCGGTTAGAACCTTATGCCCATGGAGGAGCGCGCTGTGCGCAGTGCGGCATAGCCGAGACCGAGGAGCTGGACTTGTAGTAGTTGTTGACGGTGACGTTGTCGATGTTGACCTGCAGCGAGACGGGTGCCCTCGTTTTTAACTCATAGCGACCGTCGATGTCGAGGCGAGCCCATGCGGGGATGCTCTGCGTGTTTACCGTGTCCACGGATTGCCTTGATGACCCTGTCACGCGAGCGTCGAGGAAGAGCGACTTGAGGCGGGGCACTGGCAAAAGGTGTTATCCGGGAGCGTAATGCTGTAGGGATGATAGCTGTAACGCTCTACTACGCGCAGCTTGCTCGTTGCGTCCCAATCGAATTTTTATCGAGCTTTTTCAATCGCCGGGGCGTGATGAGGTTGGCCGTGAAGTTGTTCGATGTTCCGTTGGTAGTTGCCGGTAAATTAGCTGAGAAACTACAGTCACACCTCGTGCACAGAATGCCATCAGGTCCGCATCGTGCAACGCTTGCTTCGCTACAACTGAGGAGGTGTTACTTAGGTCGTTGAAGACTAACATGCAGAAGTTGCAGTGTATTCGAATGCGCGATCATGCGCCCATCACACATCACTTGAAGCCCTACTCCACGGTTATATCGGCTGCCATCGCGGTCATATAAGATCGTCAGAAGATGACCATGGTATGGAAGACCTTCGATCGCAAAGTAATTCCATGCACGAGGCGGCAGGAGAGGATGAACGATAAATTCATTCTGGCCGCTGGGCCTGAGTCCAATCAGTCCAGTAATGATCAGGTCTGCGAAGCCAGAATGGTTGTAGTAGCGCCCTCGATTCGCCGGCGGCTGATGCTTGGCGATGAGAATATCCCGGGCGAGCCATTCTCCGGTATCGGGATCAAGGTCTTCATCGATCCAGGGTATTGTCTTTCCATTGCCTAGATGGAGTTGATGCGAATGCGCATAGGTCTTCAACAACCGCAGATAGTCGTCCGAATTCATGATGCTTTGCTTAGGCTCATTAAGCAGGTTGGCGAGAGCAACCAACGTCTGAGTCGTAGCAAATGGCCAGGAAGGCCCATTCCACAGGCATTCATGTGAGTTCTTGAAATCGTATCTCGGGTTTCGACGCTCCGCCGTAGTAGGTCCATAACGTCCCGCAAAACCATCCTTCGCAAACAGCGCTTTCCAGGCGACATCATACTTCGAGGAGGGAATGTCAAAGTACCAGGGAATAAAGCCGATCAGCTCTCGATCGCCTGTCCAGCCGGAGGACGCGGTTCGCACGACAGTTTCAAAAAACTCATCATGCGGGTTCCAAAGACGATTTTCAATCAGGTTTTGAAGATCGCTCGCCTTTTTATTATATTTCTCGGCCAACGTTGTCTTACCCGCCAATTCGGCAATGCGCGAGATGGCAAGCGCGTCTCCGTACATATAGCTGTTAATGGTGGGGCGATAGCCATTCCCGCTGATGCTGTGCTCCATCCCATCCCGATCGTCGATCTGCCAGAAAAGACCATTAGCATCCTGATGCGTCTTCTCCCATGCCTCATAGTTCTTTTCGAGATCGGGGAGGAGTTGAATCGCAAATTGTTTGTCTCCGGTCGATAGATAGAGCTGGTAGACAGAATCTGCGGCAGCAAAGCTATATCGGAGAGGATCTCCATCGGGACCAAACCAGAACCTGGTGTAGTCTTCGGCGTATTCCGGGTTACGCAGCCATCGCGCCTCTTTTATGTGGTGTTCCGCCGCGGCATCGATCGTATTAAACTTGCCCGCCCAAGCTACATAGGGGAAGAATTCATCAATTACAAATCCGCCCGATGTCCGCTTGATGTGTTTCTGAAAAGAATACCAACGGAAGTAATAAACCTCCTCCAATTCCTTGTCTGGGACATCAAGCCACGGAATATTTTTTTCGAACCACTCCCATGGAAGCGGTGGGGCCGTCCCAAGCAAAGCTTGTTCCTCTTTGGAAAATCCCTCAAAATAATGCCGAAAACTAGCTGGATCGAGGACCGCCTTCGATGCCGGTCTTTTTACTTCAGAAAGACCGATACCATGCGCCGCCGACAACACGCCGAGGATTGCAATAAATTGAATAATGCGGTGAAAAACACCTAATCGAGTTTGCATTAATCCGCCACAAATCCAAGATCTTCGCCTGCATGCACCACCAAGCCGATCTGTTCGAGCGACTTGTGCCTGCCGTTGTACCAAAGCATCCAGCGGCCTCGAGCATAGACCGCATAGGGCTTATAGCAGGCATCTGCGTCCCATCCTCCGGGTGTCGGTCGAACGATTGGGTTTCCCGAGTGCCTGACCCAATTCGCAATTCCATCTTTAGACCTTGCCATGCCGATCTGGGCATGATCGATATCCCGGAAGCCTACATAGAAGCTGTAATACCATCCCTTCCAGTAAATGATTTGAGCGGCAGTCACTCTCTCCTTCTCCCAGTCGATGCCAGGTTCTGGAGTAATGACTGGATTAGCCGAAAACTTCTCCCAACGCAGCCCATCCAGGCTGGTCGCATACCCAATAGCATTGGGTTCATATTGTTGACCTGCCGAATACCATAATTTCCACAGGAGCTTTTGCTTGTCCCACATGACATGAGGGCACATCACCGCAACACCTTCCCAAGGAAGAACAGCTTCCAGAACAGGACGCGAGGACTGCCTCAACCATGTACGCCCGTCTGCGCTCTTTGCATAGCCGATCATGGATTTCCCATTTGCCTGGCCCGTGTACCACATGTGGTAGCCGTCCTTCCGGTGAACGACTACGGGGCGATTGATGTCGTCTTCCCATCTCGTATCCGGGTTGGGACCCAGAACTACCTGAGGTGGGCTCCAGTGAATACCGTCCTTGCTCTCGGTCAGCGCAATACTTTTTTTCGGACGCCACGAGATCCACATCTTATAGACGCCCTCTTCGTACAGCACGCAAATGTCGAAACAAGTCCCGTAGTTGCCTCCCAGCACTGGATCACCAGCATATTTATCCCAACCGCTATGGGCCTCAGATTTAAGTAATCCCTCGCCATGAGAGATCGATGATTCAAATCCCGTCATAGCCATCAGTACCAACAACTCTCTTCTTGTCATCATCCGCATCCGCCCTTCATGTTGAATTGCTCCTGAAGATACTTGACGGGGCCAGCTTAGCCCTTGTATCAACAGCAAATTTTTATTAGTTAGAGTACAGAGTGGGAATTATCAGGAGGCTTATACCTTGATGCGTTAAGCTGCGAGGCCGCGATGTGCGAACGGCCTCGCAGATGTGTGCTCATCCGAGATCAGAAGAGAATGTGCGCCGACAATTGAATATTTCGCGGACTCTGTGCTGAGTTGATAACACCGAAGCCAAGCATATTTGGACCTACAGTGTTGTTGTAGTTAGGAGCATTTAGTACGGTATGGTTGAGTGTATTGAATGCTTCAATGTGAAAATTCAGCTTGCACTCCTTCACAATATCGAAATCTTTATCCAGACTTGAATTAAACATGATCCCCGCCGGGCCTTTATAAATACCGGTTGTTGCATTTCCAAGGAACAGGCGCTGTCCGACACTAGGCAGCGTTGTCGGTACCCCATTTATCGATACCTGATCGGCGCGGACAAATTTATTCGGATCGATCCACGTCAGGCCGATCATAGTGCCCGACGGATCGCGCGCGACTTGTCCGCGGCTCTTGAGTAGCGCGCCACCGCCAGTGTAAGTGGCGTTGCAGCCAGCCGATCCAAAGTTGAACTCGCTACAGTTGTAATCGCCAATACTGCCGTACGCGCCTGTATTGCCATTGATCGTCCCGCCGACGTACCAGCCTCCTAGAATCCTCTTTATCCACCATGACTGGTTGTGGGGGCCAGGTAGAGCATATCGGAATGCCACCGCCATAGCTTGCGCTGCGCCAGGGCTATAGTAGTCCAGGCCGCAGTCTGCTTGATAGCGACAACCATTTTGCGTCGCATTGGTGCTGTAGGTGTAATTACCCATAAAGGTCAAGCCATACGAATACCGCTTGTTCACTCGTACCTGAAGAGCGTTGTACATGGAGTTGTAGTCGGAAGCATCCATATTGATAGAGTTAAATCCATCAGCGAAATACGGCTGACGGGAATAGATATTCGTCACCTCATTCGTGCTCTCCCCGGGAATGAAACGGGGCCAGTTATAGTTATAGGTTTCGTCGAGGTGCGTACCTCTTGTTCCCACCCAGGCGACAGAAACTAGATATGAATTTACGGGCTCAATTTCAAAGGTTACATTGAACTCATGAATTCTTCCGGAGTTATAGTTCTGAGCCATGGCCAGAGTATTCACCGGATTTGGGAAGACGAGAGTATTATTACCCGGAGCGCCCGCTGCCGGGGCTTTGAACGGAAACGGAACACTGCCATATTGCACATATGGGTTTGCCAAGTCCAACTTCTGGATGTTCGGCGAATAATTGACTCCATAGGGGGCTGTGTTGGTGTACCCATTGAAGCCAAGCAGAACCTGGTAATTCGAGTACATTCCATAGCCGCCCTTCAATGCAGCTTTACCATTTCCCAGGATGTCCCAGGCAAAAGACACGCGCGGTCCTACGTCGCCCCATCGAACGCCGTAAAGATTCTTGGGCACGCCTCGGTCGCCGATCGTCACCAGGCCAACGGGCGCGGTTGGGAAAACTGTAGAAGCCTGGCCTGGGTGAAAGGTAACGAAGTTGTCGTGAACGGGTTGAATACCAAAGTGCGGTTCCCAGCGCGCTCCGATCATGGCCGTCAGCCGAGGAGTTAATTTAATAGTGTCCTGGACGTAGGCTTCCCTGGCGGGATAGAGAATATCCAATGCCTGGGTATTATTTTGCGCAAAGCTTCCTACTCCTCCTTTAAGTAACATGTCCGCGATGCCGTTGCCGGTCCCGCCGACGTTGATATTGGAATCACTGAAGGAAACGCCACCGCCTGCACCCCACGTCTGGTCGAAGACCTCGTGGAACTGACGAATCTCGACACCGGCCTTTAGTGTGTGCCGCCCTGCGGTCAAGGTGAAGTTATCAGATAAATCAACGACATTTTGAGCTAGCGGATTGACATAGCCGTTATACAGGCCCATGCCCATCGCCCGTGGAAAGGTGATCTGCTGAACATCGGGAGCCTCGACGTCCCCGACCGCGCCGATACCGGTATTTCCGGCTCCAAACAACTCCTTTCCCGGCGTCCATGTATTGGTCACCGAAATATTGATTCGCGTCACTCCCACGATAAAGTTGTTCAACATCTTTGGAGAGATCGCGTAGGTGTCATTCAGAGTCCAGGCTTGCATCTTCTTTGGCTCGCCCCACGTCGCATCCGGATTCGGATAATGCGTGGCCCATGAAGCCTCACTGAACTCGTCATACATATCGTCGAAGGTCGGGTTATCGTTATACCACCACAAGCTTCCTAACAAGCGGTGCTTGTCACTAAAGTTCTCGTCAATTCTTCCTGTAAAAGTCTGCGTAATATCCGAATAATTTGGGTTCCATGTGAACGTATCGAGGCCGCTGGTGGGGGCAGGCAGGACACTCGTACCGGAGTGTATGAGTTGACCCAGTGTCGAGAAATCCGACACTGGAATAATCGGCGTTGGAACACCATTGATTACAGGAATGCCATCCGGAGAGTTTGTAAAATTTCCATTACGCTCTTCATCGGTAATTGTCTGTCCCGTAGTAGTGGATCGCTTTGAAGTGCCGGTGCGTTCGTACGATGTAAAGAAGAAGGTCTTGTTCTTTCCGTTGTAGAGCTTCGGAAGTAGAACAGGGCCGCCAACATTGCCTCCATACCATCGCTGAGAGAATGGCTGCCGGGCTACACCCTGCCAGTTATTTTGCCATGAGTTTGCATTCCAGGCGCTATTCTGAAAATAAGCCCAGCCCTGGCCGTGAAGATCATTGGTTCCGCTCTTCATGACGGCTTCGACTTGACCGCCTGCGCCTCGCGCGACCGAGGCATCCGGCAGACTTGTGGAAACGCTGAATTCCGCTATATTCTCCGACTGCGGAAACGGTGTCGCGGAGCCATGAACGTAATCGACAACGCTGCTCCCATTAATGCTGTAGTTGTTACTTAGGCCGGAGACTCCGTTGAAACTAGTCACCGGAACGTTATAGCTTGCGCCTGTCCCCGCAGCAGTGGCTCCAGGCATCAACAGTTCAAGAGACTCACGCGGATCACGCCCCTCCACAGGAACTCCCTTAATAAGGTTGGAGTCAAAGGTAGTTTGAATTTTTGCGGTCTCTGTATCAACCAGAGCCGAAGAACCCGATACATTCACTATCTGGTTTGCGGACCCAATCTGTAGAGTAACCGGTAGATTAACTGTGTCACGCGCATGGAGTATAACGTCTGATGCCCTGAACATCTTGAATCCGTCTAAAGAGCAGTTCACCGTATATGTTCCAACCGGAAGCGAAACGAACCTGTAATAGCCACTGCCGTTGCTTGTGGCTTTCGCCTCCACGCCTGTCTCCACGTTGCGTGCAACCACTATCGCATTTGGAATCACGGCGCCAGTCTGATCTGTCACTGAACCAACCAGCAAGGCCGAGATGTCCACCTGAGCAAACAATGAGGTGGAAGAGGAGATAAAGAAGGCTATACATGCCAAGGCCAGCAGAGGAGCAATCATGACTCCGGTTGTGCGACTTCCTGAATTATTTTTCTTACCGCATAGTCCTAAGCAAAGCATCGTGCCTCCAAAGAATAGATCTAGAAACCAGGATTTCCCATATTTGCCAAAGCTCCTCACCCATTCCAGGATGACGTCATGGCATCAAAGCATGTTCGTTTGGTTATGGAAAACGTGATAACTCTATTCGTCTGCAACGAGGTCCGTCATGATGCCATTGCATCAATATGCAATGGTTCATTCGCACTATGCTATGCATTCTTGATGCAACACCTTCGCCCGGCAACAGCGACGGCGTATGGCGGAAATGGAAGAAAGGCGCCTCTTCTATCGAGGCACGCCTGCATTCATCCGATCCTTGTAATAGCTGCGACACCTATCCACCAGCGCAAGGAGGCGGGCCGCCGGATTACGCCGCAGAAGTATCTCCGTCCTGACCTGAGTTCCCGTCTCTCTACTGCTGACTACATTCAAAGTACCGTGTAAGGCGCGGACCCGCTCTCTCATCCCGAGCAATCCAAATCCATGATTGCCCGGTGTCGACGGATCAAATCCTATGCCATCATCTTCGACCGTCAAACATACCTTGGTTACCATGTAGTCGAGAGTTACTGCAAGCTTCGTCGGATTAGCGTGACGCAGAGCGTTGGCAACCGCCTCTTGAGCAACACGGTAAATAACATCTTCGACAACTAGAGGAAGCCTGGCCACCGATCCTCTTGTTGTGAATTGGACATCGAGGTCGCACCCCATAGTCATCTGTTCAATCGATGCCTCGATTGCAGCTTGGATGGTAGTGCTCTCCGCCAAGGGCTGCGGGCGCAACATCATGATGCTCCGGTGAGCTTCTGAATGACTGTGTCTCACCATGTCTAAGGCCAGGTCTAGGTGGCGGCCGAGAATACCGCTATTTGCTGGAACTTTTTTTCTGGCCGCCTGAATTTGAAACGACAGACCTGCAAAGCCCTGTGCCAGGGTATCGTGCAACTCGTGTCCAACCCTGGCTCTTTCAGCCATAATCGCTCGATATCGAGCCTTCAGCATCTGAACCAAAGCTAGCTGACCGGCGATAATCAGACCTGCTATGAGCAGACCCAGTTCGAAAAGGTGTCTCGGACTCCACCATGGCGGGCCCGAAATGATGTCTATATCTTCGGCGGAGCGCAGTAAAAGGGCGAAGCCGCCTTTATAGCGCGTATCCAAAGGTTGCAAAGAGCAAATTCCACGAAGACGCAACAGCGATCCACGTTCCAGCCGGGGCAACAAGAAGCTGCTTCCTTCCGAGCTGAAGCGTGCAAGAAAGACCTGGTGGCCGCTTTCAAGTTTGAGCCAGGTCTCCTTATCTTTTCTTTGATCGTCAAGCAGCCTGCCCTGTACTTCAATCAATAGATCGGCGAATTTCCCGGACGCTGCCTGATCGGCCGCCACTGCCAGGGGTGGTACCGGCGTTCCGGACCAAAGAATGTGAAGCCGGCTATTTCGGAAGATGATTCCATTCTCAGTGTCGTACACGTTTCCAGTTACCAGAAGTTGATCTCCTATCTTCAGGTTCTGTAACGAAACTCCTTCGATCTCTGCCCCTCCAGTCGAATCCTGGATGTAGGCGGGATTTCCAGTAAGCGTAAGAGTGGTTCGAACCGTTACAGAGGAGTCCTCGGTTTGCATATGAGAGTGCAGAGCCGCGATCGATGTATACGACTTGTCGGTTTGAGAATTGTCGGGGCCCTTGCTATTCAAAATGGTAGCGAAGGCAAGGAGCAAAACTGCGCCATTCATCTGTTACACCGCCGTTTCCCGATTCTCAACGTAACGATTGCAGGTTAGTTGCCCTGATATTTTTCCACTGTCCCCCTGAATCATAGGAACGCAATCCAATCTTCCCCTGTTCAGGGCACCGATCGAGAAACTCATCGAGCCGAACCAGGTTAGTCTTTCCATCCTGGTTTGCGAATATGCTCACATGACAGCCTTTAAGCTCCATCCGCAGGTGGTACCAGGTGTTCGGGATAATGGGATACGGCAGGACCTTGGTGACAATCTCATTCCAACCATGATCGGCAACGCCGAAGACGAGTGACTGATCGCGCACTCGCAGACCACCATACAAGCCGCTGTATGCATCTACTCCCTGCTCCGGGTCAGACACTCTAGAAATGAGGCCGGCGTCACCGCTGCTATTGAGCGCTATGTCGGCCTCCAGAATGTAGTCTCTCCAATATTGCGAACCGGTAACAAGCTTTGCCCCTCGCTCGTTCGACTCGTTCACCATGACGCCGGCTTGAACTTTCCAGTTACCTCCATAGGCGGACCATTCAGAGTTGTCGCTGGCCGCGAAGCTATCGCGATAGGGCAATCCTCTCGCCGGGGAACGGAGATAGTGACCAATTGGCACAGTCAAGGAGTAGCAGAGTATAGCTGCGGCAACGAAGAGCAGGGTATCGCGTGTTATTGGCCGCATAAGAAAAGCCTTCTATTTAAAATCAAGATGATCCTTCTCAAAGCGTCTGCCCTGGCCGCATCCTGTGATGCGTAGTTTCAACGGAAATTATAGTTCTGCATATTGTTGCGGGTGAGGAGCATTGCTTTGACATGTTGAGGCCGCGGTAACGGCTCTCCCTTTACGCCCGCGATGGCCGCTTTCGCCGCGAGATATCCAATCTGATAGCCATCCGATACAACGAGAGAATCGATGCTTCCCAAACTTAGATCGTCCGCGAGAAATAGATCGCGGTCGCAGCCGACAAGCGTTATCGCGCGCGTGCCGCCGAGTTGTTGAAGTGCAAGGATTGTCCCTTCCGTTGCGCTCGCGCTTACGGCAAAGATGGCCTTGATCCGAGGAAAGGCGTCGAGGATCTCCCTGGCGTTCTGTTCGGCTTCCTGGATTTGCGAAGATCCACGTTGGCGAATGACTACTTTCACATTCGGATGGCCAGCCATTACTTCGATAAAGCTGCGCGAACGAGAGGTAGTCTCCGGAGCTCCACGGTCCAATCCAATAATCGCAACTTCTCCGGTCCCTCCGATTTTGTCAGCGATTCGGTTTGCCGCAAGCCTGCCGAATTCGATTTGATCCGGGGATACCGATGTTAAGTATGGGCCGCTCGGCATGGGAAGGTCAGCCTGGACTATCACAGTCGGAATCTTGCGGGAGACGAACTGATTAATGGTGGTGATCAAAGCCAGGTCATTCGTCGGCCCAAGAATGATCGCCTTTGCTCCTTTCTCCACGGCGGTGGATGCGAGGAGGATTTGGCGATCGACATCGTCTTCCCGCGTTGAAGCATTCCAATAGAGATGGTACCCGGCATCCCGTGCCGCCTGTTGCGCGCCCCGATGCATTGCCTCCGTAAAGTTCGTTCCACTGGTGCGCGGGATAAAGGCAATGGTGGGAGAGTTGGGTGCAACTCGAACCATAGGAAGTAATGCCACGGAAAAACCGCAGAGACCGCCCAGCAGGCCGATGGCAATTGCGCGGATTGTGTTTCTTACACGCAATGTCATCTCTTTGAGGGAAGGTGCGACGGTTTCTATACGCCACGAGTGAACCAATCATCCGAGGGTCGAAAAGCAAAGTCAATTCAGTCTTTGAGCTTGACCAGTCTGCGTCGAATCGAGATGGTCGCCGCCTCGGTCCGGTCTTTTGCCCCAAGCTTTGCAAGCAGGCTGATCACATGGTTTCTTGCGGTGATGTCGCTGATGTACAGCTTTTCCGCAATGCCTTTATTGGTCAATCCTTCAACAACCAGCTCCAGCACTTCCTGTTCCCTCCGGGTAAGCGCCGACCGGCCCAGACGCTCCGCTAAACGTATGGCCAGGGCGGCGGGGATATGCCGCTTCCCCCGGTTCACGGTGCGGATCGCGTCGATCACCTCTTCCTGCGAAGTATTCTTCAACAAGTACCCGTACGCGCCGGCTTCGAGGGCGTTGAAGATATCCTCATCGAGCTGATAGTTGGTGAGAACCAAGGTCCGGATGTCCGGATGCGCGTGGCGGAGCGCGACAATCACCTCTACTCCGCTCAGGCCAGGCATTCTCAAATCCAGCAGCACCACGTCCGGGTTCACTTCGGCGACCAGCCGGATGGCCTCTGTGCCGGAGGAGGCCATCGCAACGATGCTGATCCCCGCCTCGCCGTCGAGCATGCTGCGCAGTCCAAGACGGACCACTAGATGGTCGTCCACCACGAGCACCCGAATCGTATTGTCTTCCGCCATGAAGGTTCCTTGTGGTCTGGTTGGTCAACTATGGGAGCTTCGTCATCCCAAAATGGCGATGAAGCTCTGTGCAGCCTGCTCATTGTAATGCCTTTAAAGGGTGATCCGCACGGTGCATATGCACCACCATCCTTAGGGGCCTCCTTTAAGGAGGGCCTGATTTCGTCTCCAAACATTTCTTCGGTGATGAAGTCACCTTGATAATGTCTTCTGCTGCCTGCCTAGACCACATAAGACCATCATCCCACTCGCGATTGACCGGTATCCAACGATAATCTGGAGCCTGAAAGATTTTTCTATGCCTGCGAAATCGAACGGCTCTTCGTATGCCATCTATCGAACGCGTAACCCTGCTGGCGGCCCATATTCATGAGGCACGTGTGCCCCAACTGAGGTTACATCGCAGGTGCTTCATCGATGTAGGTTTTTACCTCATCGTAAGACCACGATTTATCGCAACCGAGAACTTCCATGCGTAGAGAAAATGCAAAGACGCCGCGCGGTGACAGTTCCGGCGCCGTTCCCGCCGCTATGGCTACGGCAAGGGAGCCGCATGGCGCGACCGTCGGCTCCATGGCAACGGCATATTGTTTCTGTTTCATGGGCCTATCCGGCCATCCCCCGTTGCAAAGCCATAGACCGAGATAGGGCAACACGCTCGTATCGAAATGCATCACCAGCGCCTGCTGTCGACGTGCGCGATACAGAGCGCAGATGCCGCGCGTAAGCCTGTCTGTATACAACATCTCGGCGGTTCCGTCGGACGCCTCCCCAACTCGATCCAGAGCAATTTTTCTGTCGCCATTGGCAACCAGTGGCCAGCTTATCGAGTCCTCAGTATGGTCTACGCGATCTCCACGAGAGTAGTGCAACCGCACCCTGTCAATCTCTCGCGGCAGAATCAGCCGATCTCCGGCCTCCACTGCGAACAGCGGATGACACGCATAAAGAAAAGAAATCGGCATCTCCGCGAGGTTCTCAATCCGGTAGTCCAACTTGACCTCTGCGGCCTGCACGCGAAGCCTTCTGGTAAACGAGAGTGGGCGGCTGAAGCATTCTGTTGCCAGAAGCACATCGTTCGCGCCCTGCTGTGCAACGCGCCACGGATGTCTCCACAGGTCTCCGTGATCCGGCGCGCTGTCGCTCGCCACCTCAGGGCCGGACATCAAAACGGTAGGCAAACATTCATCCATGCCTGCGCAGTCCGACTCTTCAAACGTCGCATCGCTCGCAAACTGTGCCTTCGCGCCATAGTCGCTTCCACCGACCAGAAACTCCGTTCCAGTTCGCACGCAACGAATGGATGCGAGCCGCCCGCCGTTATCCGGTAGTACGTCCACGCAAAGATCCTTGCTCTGCATTCGAATTGACTTCCCTATCGTCCGGGTTGCGAAAGGTATATCAGAAAATGGCAATAGTCCTCCAAAAAGTCACACACTACCGACACTCTCAAGCCTTACTCTTGGCCACCACTTCTCGGGTCTCTTCTTCCATCAGCCAGCGACGAAGCTGCAGAATGTCATTCGCTCGCGCAATTCCAATCGGTTTGCGTGAGCCATGCGACTGCACCACAACGACATTCTCAATGTTCTTTAGCAGCATATCGCGGTTCACCTGGTCGACGGCCTCCTCCGGATAGGCCAGCACGTAGTCTTGCCGCGCCAGCTCGCGCATCTTGAAGTGATGGTCCGGTGGCTCGATCTTCAATAGATCATGCGCCTCTACGATCCCAACCAGAGACCCATCCTTTTCCACTACCGGCATGAGTCCTATGCCGTTCCCAGGAACAAGCGCCGTCAGTACGGTCCGCAACTCCTCGTCCGCATCGATCACGTTGAACTGCTTCTGCATGATCTGATCAATCCGCGCTCGCATTAGCACCGGCACTGAGTAGTCCTGCAAAATGATCAGCCCTCGCTTGACCAGCTTCCCCGTCATGATCGAATCGCGACTGAACAGCCGCACGAACCCATCTGAAACCATCACGCAGACAATCAGCGGAAGCAGCGCATTCGGATTATGGCTTAGCTCAAACAGAAATACGATGCTCGTAAATGGAGCGCGTGCAATTCCCCCAAACACTGCCGCCATCGCCACCAGCGCATAGAACGCCGGGTTGCTGACCAGATGCGGAAAGATATGCTGAAAGCCAATCGCGAACGTCGCTCCTATACCGCCGCCCACAATCAGCGACGGAGCAAATACACCGCCTGTCGTTCCCGATCCCAGGGAAATCACCAGCGCCCAAAACTTCGCTACCGAGATCCCCAGCAGCTTGCTCATTGTCAGCCGGTCATTCAACATATCGCGGATCGTGTCGTATCCGGTGCCAAAGACCTGCGGATAAAAATATCCAATGACTCCTAGAATTAGCGCGCCAATCGCAGGCGACCAGATCAAGGCATGTTTGAGCGGAAGCTCATCGAAGAAATCTTCTGTCCACGCCAGCGCGCGAATCATCGCCAGGCCGACGATTCCCATCAGAATGCCCATGAGTCCAAACAGCCAAAGCTCATTCATGCTGGTCAGCTTGAAAGCCGGTGTAGGAAATAGCGGAGTCCATCCAACGAAATGAATGCGCACTCCAGTAGCCACCGCGGCCGCAAGCGCCACAGGAATGAACGACCGCGCTCGCAGTTCGAACAGCAACAACTCAATGGCCACCAGAATTCCCGCTAGCGGCGCGGTAAAAGTAGCAGCCATGCCAGCGGCCGCGCCCGATGCAAGCAGCACACGTCGATAGTACGGCGTCAGCCCTACGGCCTGTCCGAAGAGCGATCCGAAGGCCGCGCCCGTCTGAATGATGGGCCCTTCCGCCCCGAACGGTCCGCCCGTCCCGATTGCAAGCGCGGTAGCCAGCGGCTTCAGCAACGCCACCCTAATCCGCATCCGGCTGTGCCCAAACAGGACTGCCTCCATCGCCTCAGGAATCCCATGTCCCTTCAGCGTCGGCTCCCAGTAGTGCACCATGATGCCGACCAGCAGTCCTCCAATCGGCGGAATCAGAATCACCCACAAACCCAGATGGTTATAGGCAGGGTTCGTAATCGCGAACGACACCTTGCCATAGAAAAACAGGTTCGTAAAAAGGTAGATCAGCTCCAGCAGGCCTTCGGCCACCAGACCGCCGATGAGTCCGACAAGCAATGCGTAACCGCAGATCTTGATGACCTCCGGCTCAAGTGCCACACCAAACTGACTCTTCTTCTGGGGTTTACTTTCAGGGTTTGGCGGCGTCACTGCAGTGAAGGGATAATCGGCCATCGGAAACCTCCGCTCTTCGTTATCAGCATCCCGAACCGATCAAAGATCGATCCGGCAAAACGCAATGCAGAGAGCCAGCCCGGATGGCCAATCAAATTCTCGACAGCAGGATTGCAGAATCCTGCCGCGATGTCAGCTCATGACACCAGGCTGTGCTCCTTCGATACCGCTTCAAGACTTGCCTGTGTCGGCGCGTCCCTGCGCGTCTTCAACGCCTGCAAAATATCCGTCTTCGTCACAATGCCTTCCAGCTTTCCTGCAGCGGAGGTCACCAGCAACATGTGCTGTCGATGCTCACTGAGCAGCAGTCGCAGCGCTTCCATCACATCGCAGTCAGAAGACACTCTCGCAACATGTCGATTGGTAAGCTCTCGAACCCTCGTTGTCTCCCACCTCTGGGTAGGCACCTTCGCAACAGACCACACATCGACGACCCCAAGCAACTCGTCCTCTTCGAAGACCGGAAACGTGGAGTGGTGATAGTGCGGAGAGAGCAACTCCGTAAACTCGCGCAGTGTCAGCGCAGCCTGCACCGATATCACCTTCTGCTGCATCACGCTGCCTACAATCACATGCCGCAGCTCCTGCACCCTGACGCCTTCGTGCAGCCGTTGATCGCCCGAAGCCGACGCATCTCCCGACACCGCATACGCTACGGCCGAGCCGATCAGCGCCGGAATAATGAACGCGTGTCCGCCCGTAGCTTCAGCGACGAACACGACCGCCGCTAACGGTGTCTTATACCCTGCGGCGATAAATGCGGCCATACCTACGGCTGCATATAGTTCGACCGAAGAGCTGTGAACAACGGCCTGCGCAAAGGCGACGCCAAAGCTGCCGCCGGTTAGAAATAACGGGACGAACAATGCGCTCACGCCACCCACGCCCAGGGTAAATGCGCTGGCCGCGAGTTTGAGCACGCCAAACATTACCAACTCCAGCGTGCTGTGGTGCATGCCGAGGATCATCCCGACAGCCTCATAGTTGGGGCCGATCGGGACCAGCGTGCCGTGAAAGAAGTACAGGAAGATCAGGCCGCATATTCCGGTCAAAAATCCGCCGATCGCCATCTTCACCCAATGCGGGAGAGAAGACTTGACGAAGAACACGCGCAGCCGGCGGAACGTGATCACAAATGCCATCGCGATGAGGCCGATCAACAATCCGAGCAGCGCGCTCCATACAAGATCTCGCCCCGTAAACGACGTGGAGCTGGCAAAGTCGAACAGCGGTGCTCCGCCGAGAAACGAGCTCAGCGTGATGTATGACACCACCGAAGCAATCAGCGACGGCACCAGTGCTTCATGCGCCAGATCATCTTTATAAGGCATCTCCAACGCGAAGACGATACCGGTCAAAGGAGCGCGGAAGACCGCCGACATACCCGCCGCCGCGCCGCAGATCAGCATGATGCGACGGTCCCGCGTATCCAGACGCAGCCAGCGCAGCTTTGCCCATAGCCACGAGCCGATGGCCGCGCCACCATAGATACTCGGGCCTTCGAGCGCCGTGCTGCCTCCAAAGGCTACGGTCGTAATCGCCGCCAGCAGCTTGGGCAAAAACGCCCGCATGTTAATGTCGCCCTGATGCTCGTGGTACGAGCGAATGACTTCTTCGGTCGAATGCTCATCCGGGTCCGGCGTCAGAAACTGCATGATCAGGCCCGTAACCGCGAACGCGGCCACCAGCCCCGGCACGATTGCCCAATGATGTCCCAGATAGTAGGCCAGCACCACCGGCCAAACCTTACCCAGCACAATGATGGCGATAGCAGTAATGGCCAGTCCCGTGGTCACGCCGATGATGGGAGCGATGATCAGCCATTTATGCAGGTCGCGCGAGTATGTCGCGGTAAGGTCTTCATGCACCAACGGCATGTACTTGCGTAACAGGGGATGCCTCAGCACCCAGTTATCTCTTCTCGTCTTGATGGTTTGCGTCTGGTCCATTGATCTACTGTCGTTGCCTTTGCCGTTCCAACGGCGTTGAATATTCTCGAAATCTAAAACTCGTGAGCGGCTTTCGCGTCACACTGCTTTTTTCTTCACTTCAAGCACCTGTGCAGGCACCTTTGGCACCTTCATCAGGGCTTCTCTGGCAGCCTTAACCTCTTCTTTGTGCAGCTCCGTCAGCCGAGCAAGAATCTGCTCTCCCTGTGGAGTTAGCGAAACCAGAACAAATCTGCGATCTTGCGTGTCGTGCTCCTTGCGGACCAGACCACGTTGTGCGGCGCGCTCCACCAGACCTACGACGGAGTTGTGACGCTCCTGCAGAAATTCGGCCAGCTCCGAAACGGTCGCTGTTCCTCGCCCGGTATATCCGGCCACGCCGAGCATTAGTTGATGCTGTTGCGGTGTGACACCGCACTGCCGCGCAGCCTTTTCGCTGAATCGCAGGAATTTGCGGAGGTTATAGCGAAACCATGCCAGATTCCGAATCGCATCATCGGCTTGAGTCTGAGCCGTTTCGGCTGGAAGCGCCTCGTAGGAAGATTGCGGCGTCATAGGGATAGTATATCGCAACGGGATTCAATATACATCCCATCATGATGTATTAAAGGTGAAGCAGCCGCCCATAATGGAACTGACACTTCGTTTCTTTTGCAGGGGGACACCCCCCGGGTATCTAGCCTAGAAGTCAAATGGTTGCAATGAGTTAGCGAGATTTAATTCGCTAAAATATTGCAACCATGAGAGTTACAGCTAAAATATTGATTTCAAAAGGGAAAGCCCCATCGGTTGAGCTGAAGCTCTTCTTTTTTGATCTACTACCTATAGTTTAGCCAATCGCGTGAAACTCTTTCGGGACTAGGTATTTGTTGCAAGGGGCAGCGGAATGGAGGTCGCATGATTCCAGCGACTTCTAAACGCGGCCTACTTCTTAGCAGGTTTCTTCAGGAGCGCGTCGATAGCTACCTGCGGGTCAGTAATGACGAGGCGTTCTTCCTTCGGTCCGCGCTTACCTTTGGGGGATTTCTTCGTCTTGGGCATAGGGTATTATCATCTACTTGGTACTTGGTTGGGGAGAAGGTGGTCCCCCAGCCGGGGATCGGACCCGGACGCCCGGAATGGGCACTCGGTTGCAAACCGAGCCTGTCTGCCATTTCCAGCACTGGGGGACAAAAGGGCACCTTTGCGGGTGCCCTTAACTCTTTAAAACGGAATATCGTCATCCGTGATCTCGTCGGACTTGGGATCGTAGCTTGGCCCTCGCCAACTTACATTTCCAGCCCCATCAACAATCTTGTCGATCTTTTTCTTCTCGGCCAGCCGCGAAAGAACCGAGTGTGCCGACGCGGCTGCGTTCTTTTGGCCGGGCAGATCAAAGCCGATGCTTTCCAGTTTGTGCAGCACGGCTTGGGTGGATACGCTGCCCTTCTCCACTGTCATCACCTCCAAGCACGCCTCCGTAATTCCAAGGGTATCGGTGAATGGTTTTTCACTGCACAGCGCGGCAAGCGCTGTGATCGTCTTGCGGAGGCGACTGATCTGATCCGTCAGCTTGTACTGCTCAAGTTGAATCTCATTCAACCGCTCCGTAGCGCGGTCAAATGCCGTCCTCGCGTCCTTGAGAGCCAATTTATAAGTCTTGAGTTCAGATTCTTCCATGGAATGGAGATTATGCTATGTCTATAATTAAGTCAACACGTTCAGAAATCGCCTCAGAAAGCCATGTCAATCAATGGGATAAGGCCATAAAAGACGCCAGAGTGGAGTTGCACGATGCTGAGGTGAAGGTGATCCGCCTGAGATCCGCTATCCGTACCTTTACAGAGAATAAGAAATTAGGGGTAACATGGCCTGAAATCAATGATTAAAGATAAATGTCTACCGATTTATCTTGATATTTATTGAAACACTTGCTATTCTCTTGACATGCGAAAGAGCAAGTCAGTTGTCCTCGAAGCGTTACGGCAGGCGGCGGTCAGCGAACCTTTGGCGGTCGCATTCCTCGAAAAAGAGCGGTGGGGGGATACCCCATGCTGCCCACGGTGCGGAGACATGAACGTATATCAGATGATGACCGGCGAAGAGCGCAATAAGGACTATCGCTGGCGGTGCCGTGGCTGCAAAGCGATGTATACCGTCCGCACCGGTACGCCGCTTGAGGAGACGCGGTTGCCGCTCAAGGTTTGGGTGTTTGCGATCTGGAAAGCAGCAAGCGGAAAGAAGGGCTACAGCGCGTTGCAGCTATCACGCGAGATGGAGATTACGCACAAGTCCGCGCTCTTCGTGTTGCGCCGCATCCGTCATGGACTAGGCGAAGTGAATCCGCCGAAGCTCACGGGCACCGTTGAAATCGATGAGGTATACATTGGCGGTCGCCCTCGCTATCGCGGGGTTTCAAAGCGTGGGCATGGAGCGGACAAGATGCCAGTTCTCGGGATGGTGCAACGTGGCGGCGATGTTCGGTTCCGTGCAATGAATCGAATCACCGCGGGGAACGTGAATCGAGTGATCCAAGAGAATGCAGACCGTTCCTGCCGGATCATCACAGATGAAATGAATATCTACCGCCCCATCGGGCGTCAGTTCGAGGGCGGCCACGGCTATGTCAAACACAGCGCGAAAGAGTATGTGAAGCCGGGCACGGACATTCACAGCAACACAATTGAGGGCGTGTTCTCGCTTATCCAACGCGGCCTGATGGGCACCTTCCACTCTGTCACGCGCAAACATCTGCCGAACTACTTGAACGAATTTCAATTCCGTTGGAACACTCGTTATGTGAACGACGATGAGCGGGTACAGGCGGCGATCAAAAAGATGGACGGAAAGCGGCTCACCTATCGGGAGTCCGTAGACGCTCCGCCCTATGAGGCGGCGATATGGTAACGGATTGCAACAAATACCTAGTCCCGAACTCTTTTGCAATGATTATCACTTTTGGTTTCAGCTAGTTAAGCTATTTTGGGGCTTGACATCGAATTTCTGGGCTGAAAACGCAAAAAATAAATGTGGTGACGATAATCTCCGCTGCGGACGAGGGTTTTAGAGGGTTCCCTTAGACCCTGCAAAAAGCTGATAGCTCGCTCGATCAGGAACGGGCAACGACAGGAACAACGACAGGAATACAGGGGTCTCTCCACTCCGCTTCGCTTCGGTCGAGATGACGTGCTTTGTGGTTGACGCGCAATTCGGTTGAAATGACTTGCTGTGGCTGAGGGGCAGGAATCAGTTTGCGTTCGTGGACTGCTTCCCTGCTCTTGCTGCCAGAGCTAGCAGCGCAGCGCAGACTGCCAACGCACTCATGGCGTAGAGTCCGCCCTGAAAGCTGTGAGTGATGTCGCGGATTCTGCCGATGGAGTAGGGGCCAAGGAAGGCGCCTACTCCGCCGATCGTGGTGAGGATGGCGACGGCTGCCGCCGCTGCCGCGTCTCCAAGGACGCTAGTGGTCAGCGTCCAGAAGGGGCCCATCATGCTCCAAAGGCCCATTGCGGCGAAAGTCATGGCGACGATGGCCACCACAATGTTGTGCGCCACCGCCGTCCACGCGAAGCCGGTTGCGGCCAGCAGCAGGCAACCGGCGATGTGCCAGCGGCGCTCGTTGGTGCGGTCGGAGTTCCAGCCGACGATCACGGTAAAGATCGCTGCGGCAAGGTAGGGCAGAGTGGCATAGCGCGCGATGACACTGGTGGTATGCGCGCCGCCGGAGAAGCTGTTGAGGATGAGCGGCATCCAGAGGTTAACGATGTAGACGCCGACCTGGCTGACGAAATAAGCTCCCGCCAGCAGCCACAGCATGGGCAGGCGAATGGCATCGCGGAGCGCATGATGCTCTGCCGCGCCGTATCGGACGCGGTCGCGCTGCAACTCGTCGGCGAGCCATGCCTTCTCCTCGGGCTTGAGCCAGTGGACTTCTTCGGGTTTGTTTTTTAGCAGGAAGAGCACGGAGATGCCGAGCAGGATGGTTGGTATTCCTTCGGAGAGGAAGAGCCATTGCCAGCCTGCCAAGCCTTTGAAGCCGTCGAGGCGCAACAAGGCGCCGGAGAGCGGGCCGCCCACTACGCCCGCGAGCGAGGTCGCGGTCATGAACTTGGCCACGGCGCGGGCGCGCTCATGCGAGGGGTACCAGTAGGTGAGATAGAAGATCATGCCGGGGAAGAACCCGGCCTCGCACGCGCCCAGCAGGAAGCGAAGGATGTAGAAGGACTCGGGCGAGCGCACAAACATCATGCAGGTGGAGATGATGCCCCACGAGATCATGATGCGGGCGATCCAAATCTTTGCGCCGACGCGGGCCAGCATCAGGTTGCTGGGCAGATCGAAGAGCGCCGACCCGAGGAAGAAGATGCCCGCACCGGTTCCGTAGACGGTGTTGCTGTAGTGCAGCTCGCGCTGCATGTCCATGGCGGCGAAGCCGACGTTGACGCGGTCGAGGTACGCCACAATATAGAGCAGGAAGAGATACGGGATGAGCCGCAGCGTGATCTTCGCGTAGACTTCCCTGCCGTTGACTGGTTCCACTGCCTGCACCATCACTCCACTTTAGTTTGTCTTGTCCGATGTCGCGGCAACCGGCGGCGGGACGTACATGGGAATGCCGGTGATGGGCCAGTGATCGACCTGGGCGTCGACGTTGAGTGCGATGGCGGCGGTGGGCGATGACGATGGGGTCACTGCGACGTTCCAGCCATCGACGACAACCAACGGCGTCTCGCCTTTCAGATCGGCTGCGCTGGCTTCAATCGAGATGGTTCGTGTCTCATTAGGAACAAGCGAGACGTAGTTGTCGCTGTAGAAGACGGGCAACACGCGCTCGCCCGAGTGCTGGCGGCGCAGTTGCAGATGCGCCATCAGGGCTACCTGGGAGCCGGGGTTGTGCAGCGTGACCGTGAGCAGGCATTTCCCGTCGGCGTCGTGGCGCTCGACCTTGGCATCGAGCGTGACCGTGGGTAGCTGGTTAAGAGCGGTGAGGTCGTCCTGATGCTCGGGCAGGGCGCGCCAGTAGAAGTTGCTGGAGAGGAGCTTGCCGGAGGCGTCGTGCAGGTCGAGCTTGACGAAGTGAACGGCGGACAGATTCGCGGGCCACGGCACTACACCCAGACTGGTGGCGACACTGGGCGGAGCGGTGACGTTGAAGTCGTGTTGGTAGGCGATGGAGCCGTCGAGGTTATAGATGGCGATGTGCGCGGTAGCGCCGGTCAACGCAGTGGGGAGATTGTTGATGATCTGGACATCGCCGTTGCTCTCGTTCAGTTGGATGTGTTGCAGTTCGCCTGCCTTCTCGACGGCGAAGAGAGATGAGTTGGGCTCGAGGTCGTGGTGATAGAGCTGCCAGACGAAGCTGGGCTGTGCGGGATTGCTCATCCAGGTAATGATGGCGGTGCTGGGATTGAAGAGCTTGGCGCTGCGGCCCTCGTACATGGCGCGGAAGGCCTCGTAGTTGGCGAGCTGGGCCTTGCGAACGAAGTCGGCGAGGTTGGCCAGCTTGCCGTAACGGGCCTCGATGACATTGCGGTAGGTGTCGCCGCCGGATGCGCCGCGAGCGAAGTCATGCTCCGCCCAGTCGTCGTTGATGATCTCCCAGTCTTTCTGCGGCATCATGCCGTGGATAGACTCGAGGGTGGGGACGGAGACGCTGCCAATTTCGGTCTTGAAGGCGTGCTTGAAATCGTAGAACTCGCGGGGCGTGCGCCAGTGGTAGGGGCCACTCGAAAAGACGCCATGGCCTGCGGTGGAGCTGGGTTGATAGAGCCGGTTGGGATCAAGCTCGACCATCATGGGACGCAGCAGGTCGTCGATCTCCTTGGGCGGATAGCCCTCGTTGCGCGCGCACCAGATGGCGATGGAGGGATGGTTGCGGAATCGGAGAATCTTGTCGCGGACGTTGGCCATGTACGTCGGCAGATCAGTGGGATTGGGGCCATCGCTTGGGTTGGGCTGGAAAAACTCGTCCCAGAGGAGGATGCCGTACTTGTCGCATAGCTCGTAGAAGTCTTCGTTGGTGCTTTGGCCGACCCAGTTGCGAATGAGGTTGACGTTCGCCATCTTGTGCATGCGAATCTCGGCTTCGAGGCGCTCGCGGGGGATGCGCTTCATCGCCTCGTCGAGGCCCCAGTCGCCGCCACGAATGAAGATGCGGACACCGTTGACGGAGATGGTGAGGTTTTCAGAATCGGGCACTGTGTAAGTGATCTTGCGGATGCCGAAGCTAACATCGTTCGTGTCGGAGACCTTCTTTTTAATCACGAAACTGAGATGAAGGTCATAGAGGTTTTGCGGCCCATAGCCGTTCGGCCACCACAGCTTTGGATTGCCGACATGCAGCGTGGGGGTGGTCTTTGGATCGAGCGCGACCAGCGTTGAAGCGTGTGGCGCAAGCTCTACCTCTTTCTGAAAGGTGACGCCGCTGAAGCTACCTTTCAGAAAGCCTTTTTGGGGCTGGTCGGTTGTGTTCTCGACAGTGGTCTGAATCGAGACATCTGCCGAGTCCAGTTTGGGCAGCGGCAGGTCTGTCTCCACGCGGGGATTTTTGATGACGACGGGACCACTGGCCGAGAGATAAACCTTGCGCCAGATGCCGGTGTCGCGATCACGGATGGCGGGGATCCAGTCCCAGCCGATGGTGGAGAGGAACGTCGGGCCATCGATGGCAGTGATGCCTCCGTTCAGGCCCATGCCATTGCGGATCGTGTGCTCGTGCGGTACGCCGGGATTCGGCTGCGGCGAGACGAGTACAGCGAGTACAGCTTGCTTGCCGGGCTTCACGACCGAGGTGATGTCAAAGGTTCCGCGGATAAAAGCGCCTTTGGTGGTGCCGATCTGTTTGCCGTTCAGCCAGATCTCCGCAGCGTAGTTGATGCCGTCGAAATTAAGCCACGCCTGATGATGGACGTATGACCTGGGAACCGTGAAAACAGTGCGATACCAATAGGGCGTGCGAGCCAGGCTTTCGGGAATCTTGTCGGGGCGATTGTTTTCGCCGTAGAGCGGCTCTGGGTAGACACCATCATTGACGAGGCTGGTGAGTACGGTACCGGGGACGGTGGCGGCGTACCAGTTTTGCGGAGTGAAAGTGGGGAGAGAGACGGCGTCTCCGGATTGGGAGACTTTAGCGGCATCCTGCAACTGCCAGCCGGACGAGACCACGACGGGCGCAGGTGGCGTAGAACTTGCCGAGGCGGGAAGAGTGC
This sequence comes from Granulicella sp. L56, assembly GCF_009765835.1. NCBI lineage: Bacteria > Pseudomonadati > Acidobacteriota > Terriglobia > Terriglobales > Acidobacteriaceae > Granulicella > Granulicella sp. L56. Next base: position 1,431,414 of record NZ_LMUS01000001.1, read on the forward strand.
TGAGCAAAGCTAAAACTCCGGCAACCATGCAAGACAGGACTGACCGCTGAAATCGTATACGCAATTGACTCATCTCCCCGACTTTTCTTTAAAAAGGCGCGATAGGAGAACTTTACATGGTCTCAGCTTCGTATGGCACACAGGAGCGGCAGAGGCGCACTAATACTGCAGTTCACGCGGCGAATACGTCAGTGTCCCGTTCGATCTCTCGTACCAGAGAAACAACTTCTTGGGGCTGTTATTCACGGTCACCGCGATGATGATGCCTGACCCATCGCGTTTGGAGATGTCTACGTGATGCGATGCGATGGGGCCCCAGTCGCTGGCGGTCGTCCAGTCCTCAGTGAAGCGCTGCAACTTGTAATCGTAGTTCTGCGGATGCTGTTCCCATTTGGGATCGTTCATCCAGATGCCATATGCCGTTTTGTAGTCCTTGTTTTGGAGGTCGGTCATAAAGTTGTTGATCTTGTGCTCAACCGGAAGGTTCGAGAAGAACCATCCGTGCCCCAACATATAGCCGCCCAGGTAGAGCAGTACCAATACCACGATCAGAACTCCGCCACCTATCAGCAGATTGCGGTTTCGCGACTCGCGGGGGGCGTTGTATTGCGGAGCATTCAGGAGCGTCATCGTCTCTTCACCTCGGTACCCACCTATATTAGACACCGCCGCCGGGAAAATGGATGTTGGGCTACCTCGCTATATAGCCCACGCTTTCAATGCCCGCAGATGGTGCTCCATATGCGCAATGTAGTCTTCGATCAAAAAACCGAGGGTCAACTCGTCTCCCTCCACGGTTCCCATGTTTGCCAGATGAGCCTTGTCGATGTGGCTGACTGCCCAGGCAAAATACTCGTTGAGCGTGGCCCAGACCTCGAGCACTCGTCCCCATTCCCTATCCGCGTAGTGCTGCAGGCTCACCCACGCCATCTGCTCGTAGCCGGAAAGGTTCGGGCCGGCTTCAAGCTGCAATCGCATCACTCTTGCATGATTGTTAATCGCCGAATCGGTCAGGTGCCCCATCACCTCTTTCGCACACCACTTGCCGGTCTTCTCCGGGCGGCTGGCCGAAGCCTCTGTGAGAGCCTGCAGCCAAGGCAGCGCCTGCCGCACTACCGCTGTCAACTGCTTGCTTAGCTCAACTGGATCGAGCAGCTCTACCTTTGTTCCGTGCGTGTAAGTCACTCCCATCCGAATGCTCCTTTGTACACGTCGAACTCGACCGTAGCTGGCTGCAAGTACACCGACACGATATCGAAGCGCACCGGAACCTCACGTCGCAGCTTCTCGGGAAAGCTGCGCAGATAGGCTCGCGCCATCTTTCGCAGCATCTCCTGCTTGTCAGAATCGACGGCAGACTCGGCCGGCGCCAGTGGATCTCTTCCTGTCCTCGTTTTTACTTCGATGAAGCACAGCCGGTCCTCGTCCCAGCCGATCAGGTCGACGTCGCCGCGCAGCTTCGCGCTCTTCCATCGCCGCGCTACGACGGTGTAGCCCAATGCTCGCAGATGAAAGAGGGCTTCCCGTTCTCCGCGCAGGCCAGTGGCAAGATGCTCTGCCGTGGACGGCGTGCGCCTGAACTGCCTGCCCAGCGTATCCATCCGCCGCAGCGCCCATACCTGCAGATTGATTCCGGTGGCCGTTCTCATGGCGAGTTTCTCCTCGATCCTCTGTGCCGCAATATCAGTGCATCATCCCATGGTCTCGCTGAACGGACGCAGCGCGCTGCAGATCGACAGTGACAGGCCTGGAGGGAACGCTCTCGCCATTTGAGTTCACTGCCGTAACAACGTAAACGGACGTTCCCTTGTAGGGCGTAATCCCGGTAAATTCTGTTGAGACCAACCCGGTGGCGAGCGTGCTCGGTCCATCGTTGGCGCTGTCCAAGCTCTTTACGGTGTAAGTTCTTGCCCCCGGCACAGCAGCCCACGAGAGCGAGACCACCCCATCCTGCACGTTGGCCCGAAGCCCATCAGGAGCTGCCGGAGCTGGGCCGTCCGGCAGTAATCCATAGACGCAAAACTGGCCTGTACCTATGTTGTCTGTACCGAAGCTGGCAAGGTACACTTTGCCGTTCGCAATCGTGGGGGGAGCCATCTTCGAATAATTGTTGCAGTCATCGCGCGCGGAGTTTTCGAGCGAGTTCCATAGCTCATGGCCGATATCGTCGGCATCATAGGCATGAAGAACTCCCGGCCTGGACTCGTGCCATGAATCTCCGGTCGCATGGATCGCCGCCCATAGAATTCCCTCTTTGCCGCTGTTCGCTGAAATCGACAGCATGGCGCCGGGATGTCCCTGGTTTACCTCAGGCCTCGTCATCACAGGGGTTTCAGTGACCTTGTCTCCGCTGATCCCGAAGACACGTAGCCTGTCCGTTTGCCCCCATAGGTAGATCAGAGAGCCTTTTTTATTGCTCTTCCAATAAACGAAGCTATGTAGATGCGACTTGCCAGCCTGAAAGTGCTGCAATGCATTCTCATCGCCAAGATGCCCGAGATGGCGTTTGTCGAGGACATACAGAACACCCTGCTTACCGCCGCCCAACACAAGATTCGTTCCGGGAATCAGCGTCGCCCCGGAAGAGTCGAGATCCAGGTCCTTCGCATCCAGCTCAAAGTGGTTGGTCGGGGTGAACCAGTCCAACAGCTTTAGCTTCGGGCTGAGCCGCAAAAAGCTTTCGCTGAAGTTAGCGTGGCCGTCCCACGATCCATTCCCCGTGACCGCGTAAATATTGCCCTCGGCATCTACGGCTGGCGCCTGGCCTGACTGCCAGATGCTCGCCTCAGAACCTGTCGGCGATGTGTTCAGCACCGCCGTCTGACGCAGCGACTTCGCATCGTAGCCCATCAGAAAGCCGTGGTATGGCTCCTTGTCGCAGTGCGAGGCATAGCCTACATAGACCACACCGCGAGAGAGCAGAAGAGCGGGACGCTGGTTCTGCATCAGTGGGTCGAAATCCTTTGCGGTGATGGTCACCGGGCTGTTCGGCATGTCCGCTCCGGTCGCGATATCCAGCGCATGAAGCCGTTGAATGAAGCCGCCGCCCGCGCGCGTCAGTGCCACGACATACAGCGTGCCGTTCTGGCTATCGATCACCGGGGTTCCGATGATCCCCATCTTCCCATTGATGTCGAGACAACCAAACTTTGCGTCATGCAGGTCCGCCGGTGCGCCAAAATTTACATGCCAGATAGGGGTTGATGCACTCGCCTCATTGGCGTCGAAGGCATAGACACTGTTATTGACAGTCGTCACATAGACGACATCGTGAAAGCCGCCACGCACCTTCACATGTGACACATAAAGCGGTTGCCCGTAAACCTGATCGTCCAGCACGCGCTTGAAGAGCATCCCGAACTGCTTCACGTTGACATTTGCATGTGTCAGAACAGTCTCTTGTAGATTTGCGCCTGTCCGCTCAAGGTTGTTGTGCTGCGTCACCACGTCTACCTGAGCAACTCCGGAGATCCCATTCAAGAGCAGAATCAAGCTTCCCAGCAGCAAACCACAAGACTTCATCTTAAACTCCAATTCTCTTCGAGGTTCTTCATCGAACGATGCCTCCAGTGTATGTTCCGTCATCGCTTTTTAGAAGTGGCTAAAATGACCAGTTGCCTCGATGCCCCTAACCCTGCGATACTTGATTGTGCACACCGAGCACGCCCATCACGAACAATTGAAGAGGTCGCATTAATGTCAGCAAAGTACATCTTTGTTACCGGCGGAGTTGTGTCCAGCCTTGGTAAAGGTCTCGCCGCAGCTTCCATTGGCTGCCTTCTTGAGGCCCGCGGCATCAAGGTCAACCTCATGAAGTTTGACCCTTATCTCAACGTCGATCCCGGTACCATGTCGCCCTTTCAGCATGGCGAAGTCTTCGTCACCGACGACGGCGCGGAGACCGACCTCGACCTTGGCCATTATGAGCGCTTCACCCACGCCAAACTGACCCGCGACAACAACCTCACCACCGGCCGCATCTACGAGCAGATCATCACCAAGGAACGCCGCGGCGACTACCTCGGCAAGACTGTGCAGGTCATTCCGCACGTCACCAATGAGATCAAGAACGCCATGCGCAAGGTCGCCGCCGACACCGAGGTGACCATCGTCGAGATCGGCGGAACGGTGGGCGATATCGAGTCGCTTCCCTTCCTCGAAGCGATTCGCCAGATGCGCCAGGATCTTGGCCGCGACAATACTGTCTTCGTCCACGTCACACTGATTCCGTGGATCGCCGCGGCGCAGGAGCTCAAGACCAAGCCCACGCAGCACTCCGTTAAGGAGATGCTCTCCATCGGAATCCAGCCGGACATCCTGCTTTGCCGCTCCGATCGCCCGGTTCCCCGCGAGATGCGCAGCAAGATTGCCCTCTTCTGCAACGTTGAAGAACCTGCCGTGATCGCAGCACGCGACGTCGCCAGTATCTATGAGGTTCCACTGACCTTCGCCGCCGAGGGTGTAGACGCGCTTGCTCTCAAATATCTCCGCATCGACGCCAAAGAGCCTAACCTCTCCAAGTGGCAGGACATTGTCCACCGCGCCTACAACCCCAAGGATGAAGTCTCTATCGGCATCGTCGGCAAGTATGTCGAGTACGAGGACAGCTATAAATCACTGAAGGAGGCGCTGGTCCACGGCGCACTCGCGCACAATCTTAAGCTTCGGGTTACGTGGATCGAAGCTGAGGGCCTTGAAGCCGACGACTATGCCTCGCAGCTTGAGGGCTTCGACGGCATCCTCGTCCCCGGCGGCTTCGGCAAGCGCGGCATCGAAGGGATGCTGAATGCCATCCGCTACGCGCGCGAGAGCGGCACACCGTACTTCGGTATCTGTCTGGGGATGCAGACTGCGTGCATCGAGTACGCCCGCAACGTCTGTGGCCTCAAAGAGGCCAACTCCGGCGAGTTCGATCCTGCCACACCGCACCGCATCATCTATAAGCTCCGCGAGCTTACCGGCGTGGAAGAGATGGGCGGCACCATGCGCCTCGGAGCATGGGACTGTGTGATGGAGGATGGCTCACTGGCGGCCCAGGCCTACGGGACTACGGAGATCTCAGAACGCCACCGACATCGCTACGAGTTCAACCGCGAGTACGAAGCGCTTCTCACCGGGGCCGGACTACGCATCACCGGAACTACCCCCGACGCCACCTACGTCGAGATCGTAGAGATTCCCGGCCATCCCTTCTTCCTCGGCTGCCAGTTTCACCCAGAGTTCAAATCGAAGCCGCTGGAGCCACATCCGCTCTTCCGCGACTTCGTCGCCGCCAGCTATCGGAATCGCCTTGCCCAGCCAGTTGCAAGCGAAGCTGTCGTCGTCGCCAAGAGCGAATAAATAAGGACTGGCCGGATGCTTTTGGGTACTGCATCCGGCCAGTTTTCTATTCTGGAAAATCTGATTAAGTCCCCATGATTCCCTCAGAGGTTCCTTAGCGTTTATTTATTGCCGGCACACACGCAACGATCAAATTCCGCCGCCGTGTAGTGCGATAACGCGCACACATATTCCGGCCAGAGCGGCTTGATCAACGATGAATGATCGCCGACAAAGAAATTGTCGATATAAGACCGGCTCGCATCTGTCTTCGCATCCGGATCGGCGCGAAACTCCGCAATCAAAGTCTTCACCGTCGCAGCAGTGAACGCGGTCTTGCGATACGTCTGCGCATAGTCATACTCCTTCGACCATGCGGCATTCACTCCGGTCAGGTTCGAAGCCGCGAAGACCTGGTAGTCCGTCAATGTCGCTGCTGCCGTATCGATGCGGGCCACGGTAAAGGATGGATTATTCCCATTAACGGGCGAGATTGACGAGACCATCTTGATCGCAACCGCGCCGCCTTCTTTTGTATTGCCCTCAGGCTCCAGCAGCCGCAACTCGTCCATGTGCGTGTGCGCGAAGAGGCCCAGCCGAATCACATCCGCATTCTCCACCAACGCATCGCCTAACTGGTCCGAAGCAAGAAACATCTCCGGCTTATCGTTTGCACAGACGTTCCGCATCTTCGTAAAGGTGGAATAGATATCGACTACCGGGGGAACATGTCCCATCACCCAGACTCTCTGTTTCTGCCGTCTCGCATCGGCAAACTGGCGCTGTAACCATGCAATCTGCGCCGCAGCGGCGGCAGCATCTCTCTGGCCACCACAGGTCTCGTATTTCTGCGACATGAAGATATCGTCGAGTACGATCAGCCGTGTATTCCTCATTGGAGCGGCCATCATCACGCTGTAATAGCCACCCGTCGTAAAGTCCCCCTGAGCCTTTTTCCGGTCTGCCGAGTTTGGCAATCCGGCCATGACGTTCTTCGCCGTCGCCGTCAGAAAATCGCTTGCTCCATCCAACCGATAGTCGCCGCAGCCCGAGTCGTTATTGCCCAGCGCCGCATATACCGGCACTTCAGGAAAGGTTTTGCGCAGTTGACTCGTTACATACTCCACCGTCTTGTCGACGAAAGCAGAATAGTCTCTCGGCGTTTTGCCCGGAACCAACGCTGCAAATCTGCAACCGAATCCGTGCGCGATCAGGTCGCCGCTCAAGGTAATGAACTTCGCATCTCGCGCCTCGCGACGTTCCGCCAGCAAACTGGACCGGAACAGCTCATAAGAGGTATCGACGCCACGCGCATTGCATCGCTGCTGCAAAGCAGCAAACGCAGCAGACTGGTCCACCGAGGCCGGTTCAGCCAGGATTGCTTCCCACTCGCTCGCCGGGGCATTCACCAGCCGCGCCACCTTGTCCGGATCATGGAACGGATCGAAATGAATATCGCTAAGCAGGAGAGCAGAAGCTGTATTCCCCACTTCAGCGCGGCGTGCCTGGCCGATAGCAGGACATCCAGCACAGATGCAGCAAATCGCCAGCGCCCCGCAAATAAGAGCGCTCTTCCGAGCCATGATTCCCTTCATTTCTCTCCTCAACCACTCCAGACTGGTATCACCATATCAATTTCGATCACCCGCCAGGGGTATCGACCTATTCGAAGAGAATAGATTAGGCCTTCAGCCCTTTCATTTCCTGCCTTTATGGTCCATGGGGCTGTGCCCCAAGCTGTTATAGACGACGCCTTCAGCGCGGAGTTGGTGTTGAGAGCTCATCACTCCTACATAGAATTAGCTCCTTCCCCCGAGGAATAGGTCGATACACCCCAGCTTTCCCATGGCAGAATAGATGCTGATCGGCCCCCAATCAGCATCCAATTCCTTATGACGACCGAATACCACGCCCGACGAAGCTACTCCGGACCTTTCATCGGCCTCATTCTCGCCCTCCTCCTTGGAGCCGCCGGGATGGTCCTATTCCTCCGCCATGCCACCACCGGCGTTCTCTCGCGCGTGGCTACGGCAATGACTGGCCGCACCTCGACCACCTTCGACGCCTCGGTCCCTTCCATCGTCCAGAAGATCCAGCGCCTCGACCGCCTCGAAACGGTCGTCTACTCACTCGACACCGTGGTCGAAGGCTCAAAGTCCAGCGCGGTCCTGCCCGACCTGCTCGCCGGTGATCGCATCCTGATGATCGTCCACGGCCAGTCCATCGCTGGCATCGACCTCTCCAAGCTGCGTCCCGAAGACGTCCACATCGACGGCCAGTCCATCCGCGTCACCCTTCCCGCCTCCGAGCTTTTCGTCACCACCATCGACAACGCGCACACCCGCGTCTATGCGCGCTCCACCGGCCTGCTCACCTCCGCCGACCAGAATCTCGAATCCGAAACCCGCACCCATGCTCAAGACCAGCTCCAGAAAGACGCCCTCAGCGACGGAATCCTCGACGCCGCCCGCAAGAACGCCCGCGCCACGGTTACCACACTGCTCTACGGTCTCGGCTTCCAGCACGTTGAAGTAATGTAACCAATGGCATCCACTCCATCAACAGCCCTCTCCCATCCTTGGCGAACCTGCGCTATCATCCTGAATATGAGGTTCTGTTCTCAGTCCCGTAGCGCCGACAGGAATTCCGATGAGGCCTCAACCTCCGCGGCTGAGAATCTCGCCGCTGGCGGTGAGCAGGAATCAGCTCTCATCAAGACCATTGGCTGGATCTCCGCAGGTCTTGGAGCCGTAGCTCTGGGCTTGTTCGTAGGCCGCGAACTGCGCCTGCGCTACAAGTTCAACCACCGCACGCCCTACGACTTCTACGCCCACGCCGGCGATGAGGAAGATGTAGATTTCGGCCTCGGCATCTAGCAAAAATCAGGCATCTCCGGGGCAATCGAGCGCTCTGAGGGACCGAAAGCCAATATCTGCCGGGCCGATCCACCAGCGTGATAGCACAATCGTGTTCTCCTGCAATAAACTCTCCGCCCTTTGTTGATTTACCATTAAGTCCAATGACGAAATCTGCGTTCCTCTTCCCCGGCCAGGGGTCTCAATCCGTCGGCATGGGCAGAGATCTCTACGAAAACTTTCCCGCTGCCCGGGCCATCTTCGACGAAGCAGATGAAGCCCTCGGCTTCTCTCTCTCCAAACTCATCTTCGAAGGCCCGGAAGAACAGCTCAAGCTTACCGAGCACACCCAGCCCGCCATCCTCACCGTCTCAGTCGCTGCGTCCCGCATCCTTGCCGACAAGGGAATCATCCCGGCCTTTGCCGCCGGGCACTCCCTCGGTGAGTACTCCGCCCACGTCGCCGCCGGAACCCTCTCCTTTGCCGACGCTGTTCGCACCGTCCGCAACCGTGGCCGCTACATGCAGCAGGCCGTCCCCCAGGGCGAAGGTGCCATGGCCGCCATCCTTGGCCTTTCCGCGGATCTGATCAACGACATCTGTGCCCAGGTCTCCGACGACCTCACTCCGCTGCCCACCCCCAACATCACCAGCCCCCAGGCGCAGGCCTTCTCGCCAAACAGCGCCGTTGTTTCACCAGCCAATCTCAACTCTCCCGACCAGACCGTCATCTCAGGAGCAACAGCCGCCGTCCATCGCGTCGCCGATCTGTGCAAGCAGGCAGGGGCCAAGCGCACCGTGATGCTCGCCGTCAGCGCCCCTTTCCATTGCGCCCTCATGGAGCCCGCGCAGAAGGCGCTCGCCACCGACCTTGAAGCTCTCGTCTTCAACGATCCCCAGTTCCCCATCGCCTGCAACGTCGACGCCCGGTTGATCACCCGCCGCGCTGAGGCGCGCGACTGCCTCGTCCGCCAGGTCACCGGCCCTGTCCGCTGGGTCGAGTGCATTCAGCTTCTGATCGCCCAGGGAGTCACCCGCTTCATCGAGGTTGGCCCCGGCAAAGTACTTACAGGACTTATGCGTCAGATCGACCGCAGCCAAAGCACTCTCAATGTTGAGGATTCCGCATCGCTCGAGAAGACCATCGATGCACTGATCGCTTCATAACCGCATTTGCCACACAAAAGACCATCAAGCTATCCACTAAAGTTGCCCAAGGATTGTATGCAGATCAACGATAAAGTCGAAAACTTCACCCTCCAGAACCAGGACGACGAGACCGTCAATCTCACCGATTTCGCCAGCAAACCGGTCGTCCTCTTCTTCTACCCCCGCGCCAATACCTCAGGCTGTACCATCGAGGCCTGCGGCTTCCGCGACGCCTTCCAAAAGCTGCAACAGGCCGGAGTCGTTGTCCTCGGTGTCTCGCGCGACACCCCCAAGGCGCAGAAAAACTTCCAGCGCAAGTACAACCTGCCCTATGACCTGCTCGCCGACCCGGATATGACGCTCATCAAGCGCTACGATCTGCTCCGGCCAAAGAGCATGTACGGAAAGCTGGTCAAGGGTGTCGAGAGAACCACCTTCATCATCAGCCCCGACACCGGCTCCGGCCAGCGCCTGCTGCATATCTTTCCCAAGGTGAAGCCCGAGAACCACGCCGAAGAGGTGCTGGAACTGCTGCACGCCGTGCCAACCCACGCCTAAGCCAGTCGCGCCGGTCACAGGGGGAACGGAAGATGACATCAATCCAATTGGCTGCCGCTGCTGCTCTCACCACCGCCGCTGTTGCAGGAGCCGCCGCCTATGCAGCACTTTGGCCGCAGTCCCAACTTTTCGGCCGGGTGCTGGTCGCAGGCCCCAACCCGGACGAGATCGCCCTCACCTATGATGATGGCCCCAACGACGCGGCCACCGAACGCCTGCTCGAAGTTCTGGCTCGTCATCAAGCCCATGCCACCTTTTTTCTGATTGGCAGCTTTGCTCGCCAGCGTCCTGCGCTGGTGCGCTCGATCGCCGCTGCGGGCCATATCGTAGGCAATCACACCATGACCCACCCCTGGCTCTCGTGGCAGTCGGCGGCACGCATTCGTCAGGAACTCGCAGGCTGCAACGCCGTGCTCGAAGATACGCTGGGAGCGCCGATCCATTTCTTTCGCGCTCCACATGGTGCACGCCGCCCAGTTGTCCTGCGGATCGCGCGCGAGTTGGGTCTCACCGCGGTCCAGTGGAACATCACCGCCTTCGATTGGAACCCAATTCCCGCAGACGAGATTCTGGGCAACGTTACGCGCGGCATCGAGCGCAATCAAGCCCGCAAGCGCGCCTCCAACGTCCTGCTCCACGATGGCGGACACCTTGGCATTGGCCAGCCTCGCATGTCTTCGGTCGAAGCTACAGATCTTCTGCTACAGCGTTACAAACTTGCCGGGATGCGATTCGTCACAGTAGCCAACTGGGCCTGACCTTCCAACGATCACTGCGCTCCATTCATTGAATCGATCTGTTTGACCGACGAAGATGCCTCAGGATGCGCCAAGTGAACCTGGCCTTATCCGCGTTCGGCCAACCATTGCTGTACCTCGGTCAGTCCGTCCACCGCGAGATACTCACCGCTGCATCCCTCAATTTCCGTCCCACTGATCAAAAAGGCCTGTCGTAATCCCGCCGCATTCGCCGCCGCAATATCGCTGCACCGGTCGCCCACCATCACGCTCGCGCTCAGGTCCACTCCGAACTCCCGCATTCCGCGACGCAGCATCCCGGTCCCCGGTTTGCGGTCCTCATGCTCCCGCTTGTACTTTCCGACCCCATGCTCGGGATGAAAGGGACAGTGGTACACCGCGTCTAACTCCACTCCTTCGGCCCGAAAGGCGTCTTTCATCCAAACCATCAAAGCATCGAAGTCCGCCTCCGAGTAGAAGCCTCGTGCGATCCCAGCCTGGTTCGTCACCACAATCAGCCGATAGCCCAGTCCCGCCGCAGTCCGGCAAAGAGAAAAGATCCCATCCACAAACCGAACATCCTCCACCCGGTGCAGGTATCCAACTTCGTGATTGATAACCCCATCCCGATCCAGGAACAACGCGCGTCCACTCATAGCTCTGCCACCACCGTACTCTCCGGAGTTACGACCCGCGGCGGCATCGACCTTCCCGATCGCTTCTGATCGATCATTCTCTCTACTTCACGAACCACCATCTCCACGGAGACCTGTCTCATGCATCCATTATGCAGACACGGCGCATAATCACGCCCATCGTAACAAGGCCTGCATGCAAATCCTTCCCCACCCCACAAAGCCAACGTATTCGTCCGCTGCGGCAATCGTCCTCTCGGGTCGGTAGGGCCAAAGATGCTCACAATGCCAACGCCCGTAATCCCAGCCAAGTGCAAAGGACCGGTATCGTGCGTCACCATCACGTCGCTGTCGTCCAGCAACGCGAGCATCTCCGGCAACGTCAGCTTGCCAATCATGTCGGTCACCGCCAGCCCTTCAAAATAAGGAACAGCCCACAGATCTCCCGTTCCACCCGCAAGCACCACTTCTACATCACGCTCGAATAGTGCCGACGCCAAGGCAACGTAATTTTCGACCGGCCAACGCCTCAGCGCATCGTCACGCATCATATTTTTCGCTCCAGCCGGAGCCAGCACTACCCGCGGCCGCGTACCTGTCCGAATCAGCGGAGACCCCGGCAAGTTCTCTGGACGCACCGGAGCCAATCCCAACGGCCGCTCTCCATCCTCCAGGCCCAGTAGGATCCGTGCATACTCGTCCGTATGATGCCGTCCCATCAAGAGCGCCCTCTTCCGATCCGTCCACGACAACATCACCTTCCGTCGCGCCCGTAGCGGAAGCGTCACCATTCGATAACGCGCATCGTAATAAAGCGTCGCACAAAGCTCGTACTTCACCCCGCCAATCGCCCGCCACAACCGCGCCAACGCCCTCACACGTTCAGCCGCCGATCCCTTCAATATGGCTCGATCATCCGCAACAATCGTCCGTACCCACGGATAACATGCAAGCAAGGGAGCGACGACCGGCCCGCACACCCAGTCGATCTGGCTGTTGCTCGCCTCACGTTGATACAAAGCATAGGCAGCCGGCAGCGCCATCACTACATCGCCGATCGCACCGAATTTCACAATCAGCACTCTGGACATGCTAATCCTTTAGGAAGACGCTCTGGTTTCGCAGCACCGCAATGTGAGCGAGGTAGCGCATCAACAATTCATACCGACTTGGACCGAGCACTCGGAGCGCCATCTTCAAAATCCGATGCACAATTTCTACGCGACGGTCTTTCGGATTGAACTCTTTCCACGTCGCCTTTCCTGGGGCCGTCTTTCCAGCTACGAGCCCAAGTCGCTTTGCAAATGCCGCGAACTCACCCTCTGCATCAAAAGGGTTCTGCCCTGACCATCGCATTTGGTGCTTGGCGTAAATACGCCGGGCAAGCCGAGTTACAACCGTTCCATCAGATAGGCGGTCGAATCCATACGGTATTACCTCCCGCGCGGCATCCTTATTTGCTAACACCGCAAGCTTATAGTCCCCAAACAACCTCGTCAGGTCAGGACGATCTGCCAGGGTAAATCGATTTGTGTTTTTCGACAGCACCTCTGGATCTTCCAACTCAATGCCACTGAAATGAAAAAAACACAGTCCTGTCTGACCATTAACAACATACGAACCCGTGTGCCCTGAAAGCGTTCGCTCATGAAGGTTCCAATAAGCCATGTTGCATCCCGGATGTCGCAGAATTTCCACCTTGTCGAACATGCCAGGAGCCAGATTCATCCATTTCTGGTCCACAAATAACCCAGTCCTGCCTTCACTAAACCCGAGATCAAGGCATCGCCGCTCCCACCAGCTAAGCAACCGCCAAGCTTCCTCACATCTTCGCACAGCGATGAATCCGAGATTGTATGTACCGTTGTAGAGCATCTCCTGCTCGCCCGGCAATTTGCCGTCATCTACTGGAGTAGTAAGGTGCGGAGTTAAAGTAGCAATCGAACCGCCACTAAGCGCGTCAAACACCGGCGTCAGCGGGCTGTACACAAAGATATCCGGGTCAAGGTAAACCAGATTTTCCAGATCAAATATTTCGATCAGATACTTCATGAATGTAGGTTTTACATTCGTATTTAGCTCAAGGATGTCGTATTTCATCCCTTCGCCGCGAAGATCTTCCAGCCCGATCTCTGCCAGCATAACCGGCGTAAATCCATCTCCCTCGAAGATCTTTTGGTCTTCCAATGAGAGATCGGCAACGATTAAAACGAAAAAGCGGTGATCTGGATGTTGCACCAAATAGGATGCAGAAACTGTTCGCGCGTACGCCAGATAGTTCGGTGAAACAATCGTGCAGGCTCCGTTCAAGCTGCACACTCCATCTCTGTCATCCCTGAAGAATACAAGAAAGTGGACATCATAGGCTCCGCCGGCAGTGCAAATATCGCAATCGAATCGACCTGCATTCCTGATTCGTCAACTGCGCACTACAGCTCAGTTAACACCTTTTGCAGAGATTCGCGCCAATCTATCATTCGCCACCCAAGGTTCTCTTGTAACTTGCTGCAGTCCAAACGCGAATTCGCTGGTCTGTGGGCGGGAGTAGGGTATTCGGCTGTCGAGATTGCCGCGATTTCTGCGAACTTCTTTTCAGGCTCACGCTTCTGCTGCAATCGAACCGCTTCCTGCGCAAATTCATGCCATGTAGTCTCGCCTGAACCCGCTGCATGGTAAATGCCTTCCCAGCGCGCAAATGCTTCGAGCAGTTGCTTTTGATTCTGACCAGACGCATTCTCACAACGGAGGATTACGTGTGCCGTCATCTCCGCCAGATCGCGGCTCCAGGTCGGCGCGCCATGCTGGTCGGCAACCACACGTAGAGCCTCCTTTTCGCGGGCCAATTTCAAGATTGTCAGTAGAAAGTTCTTCCCTTGCGATCCGTACACCCAACTCGTACGAAAAATCATGTGGGCTGCGCCGCTTCCCGTCAGCGCCAACTCCCCTGCCAACTTGCTCGCTCCATAAACGCTCAGTGGTTTCGTCGCGTCAGTCTCGACATAAGGATTAGAGGCTGTCCCATCGAACACATAGTCTGTTGAAAAGTGGATTACCACAGCACCTATCTGCCGGGCTTCCTCGCCTAGTATGCGCACGGCTTCAGCATTAATGGCGTAGGCAAGCTCTGGTTCGCTTTCCGCTTTATCCACCGCTGTATATGCCGCAGCATTCACAATCCATCGCGGGCGCGCTGCTCGAATGATGCTACGAATGCTTTCAATATTGGTGAGATCCAGTTCAGCTCGTCCTGGAGCGATCACTTCTCCCAATGGCGCAAGCACCTTCACCAATTGACCACCAACCTGCCCTGCTCCACCGGTGATGAGAATCGGGCCGCATCCCGGAGCGAGAGTTTCGACACGCATCAGTACACCGTCTCTTCAAGCAGTCGCAGCAAGTATTGTCCATAGCTGCTCTTTGCGATCTTCGCCGCGAGCGCTTTCATCTGTTCCGCATCGATATAACCGAGGCGATAGGCAATCTCTTCCGGACACGCCACCTTCAGGCCCTGACGCTGTTCAATCGTATGGATAAACGTCGCCGCTTCCAATAGCGAATCGTGCGTACCGGTATCCAGCCATGCCATTCCGCGGCCCAGCAGTTCCGTTCGCAATTGTCCACGCTCTAAATACCATCGGTTCACATCCGTGATCTCAAGCTCGCCGCGCGGAGATGGTTTAAGACCCTCTGCCACCCCAACTACCTGCGCGTCGTAAAAGTAGATTCCCGTCACCGCATATCGCGACTTGGGCTTGAGTGGCTTTTCTTCAAGAGAGATGGCTCGCCCATCCTTATCAAACTCCACCACGCCGTACCGTTCAGGATCTAATACCGGATAGGCAAATACGGTTGCCCCCGGCCCACCTGCGGCCGCTTGTTGGAGCGTGGTAGCAAAGTCATGCCCATAAAAAATATTGTCGCCCAACACAAGGCAACATCCGTCCCCAGCAAGGAATTCTTTGCCAATCAAAAATGCCTGAGCTAATCCATCGGGCGAAGGCTGCACAGCATATTCGATCTGAATGCCCCACTGCTCCCCCGATCCCAACAATTGTCTGAAGCGTGGCGTATCTTCCGGTGTGGAGATGAGCAAAATTTCGCGAATGCCTGCAAGCATCAACACCGACAAGGGGTAATAAATCATCGGCTTGTCATAAACCGGCAAAAGCTGCTTTGAAACGACTTGCGTCACCGGATGCAATCGGGTGCCGGAACCGCCTGCAAGAATAATCCCTTTCACAGAGCCTCCTTGGCCACTACTTTGATAGCCGAAACCTCGGAGATGTCACGGTTATCATAATTTTGAATAACCCATTGCTGATAGGCTCCACTGGTGACATTCCCTACCCACGCAGAGTTCGCAAGATACCATTCCACGGTTTTCCTTAGCCCGGTCTCAAAACTCTCCTCGGCCCGCCAGCCAAGTTCAGTCTCCAACTTTCTGGCATCGATTGCGTAGCGTCGATCATGTCCGGGTCTGTCGGCTACATATTTTACAAGCTGAAAATGTGGCTTGAACTTCGACTCGGGAACCAATTCATCTAACAAGGCACAGAGGGTTGTTACGACCTCCAGGTTGCTTCGTTGATTTCCTCCGCCGATGTTGTAGGTCTCTCCCACGCGACCTTGATCGAGGACCGCTTGAAGAGCTCGGCAGTGGTCCAGCACATAGAGCCAGTCTCTTACCTGTTGACCATCCCCATAGATGGGGAGCGCTTTCCCTTGAAGGGCATTCGCAATCATCAGTGGGATCAGCTTCTCCGGAAACTGATACGGCCCATAATTGTTTGAGCAATTAGTAATAATAGCTGGCAGACCATAGGTATGCACCCATGCACGAACCAGGTGGTCGCTCGCCGCTTTCGATGCAGCATAGGGGCTATTCGGCGCGTAAGGAGTTTCTTCATGAAACGCCGGGTCGTCCGGCTTCAATGTTCCGTATACCTCGTCGGTTGACACATGAAGAAAGCGGAATCGGTCTCGGTCGGGGCCCGGCAAAGTTCCATAATATTCACGGGCGGCCTGTAAGAGCGTAAACGTACCATCGATGTTCGTTCTTAGAAAGGCTTCTGGCCCCGCGATCGAGCGGTCCACATGGCTTTCGGCCGCAAAGTGAATCATCGTATGAGGTCGATGCTGCGCCAGTAATTGGGCCACCAACTTCGCATCGCAGATATCACCAAGCACAAAGGTATAAGCCGGATCGCGGTCTATAGCTGCCAGATTCTGCGGGTTTCCAGCATAGGTCAGCTTATCCAGATTTACCAGCGATCCACGTCTCCGGGACAACCAGTCCATCACAAAATTTGAGCCGATAAAGCCGGCCCCGCCAGTCACAAAAATGCAGCTCACTATTTCCTCCTCGATCGTCGGCAAACAACTATAGTGTCATGGCAGGCGCATCACCGGATCCGACGATTTAGTTGCCATCGTAAATGAATAGCCCAATCCAAGGGCGAAAGCCGTCACAATCCATGGATACGTCAAATTTAATTGCCCGCCAAATAGATGGACTATCGGCTGCAGGAGCGCAAGATTTGTAAGGTAAAGAGGTGATTTTATCCGTCGAAGAAAAATAAACGGAAGGAGAAGGCAACCGGCCAGGTAAAGGGCAAGAGGTATCCCCAGCTCGGCCGTCATTCCAGCTATGCCAAGCGCCGGCTCATCGTTCTCATGCGCAAATGCCGCAGCTCCACGATATTCCGGTGCATTCCTCAGCAAGCCATAATTACCCCAACCGACGCCGACAAGCGGATGTTCACTCACCATCTTGGGAACAATAAATGCGCCTGCAACTCGACCATAAACAAAGTTAGGATCGTTCGCATGTCGATGCGATAGCCGTTCATACGCTTGACTTACTCGTTTGTATGTTGCCAGAGCTTTCCCCAGATCGACTACCTGGGATATAGCTACTAACAGGAAAGCAACCGATACAGCAATGACTATACGTCGTCTAAAACTCTTTGCGAAAAGGCCATTAATCAAAAACAGGAAGAGAACGGCACAAAATGCAGCTTTAGATTTGCTCCCAAGAAAGGCGATGGAAAGTACTACCAATGCAAACTGTAGAGCACTTTTTTTAACCCATTTCTGCTTATAAAGCGCCCATCCGATTAGAAATACACTGATTAGATATAAGCCATAGGGCCCGCCTTCGTTATAAAACCCCCGCATTCTATGATCGGGCCCGTAGGCCCCCAGCTCGATGCCACCGGCAACGTTGAGGGGATAACTCACAATAGAATATGCAGCACTCAGGACTCCGACCCAGAAATAAACCCGCATTGTAAATACAGCTTTGAGAGGGTCCTCGCGAAACTTCTCCGCAAGATACAACATGACCGATACGGAAGCACCCAGTTCTACGATGCGGGAAATCGTAATGATAACGGGATAGGTCAGGAGTTTCGGCGTATCCGGAAAGTAGAAATCGTAGCGTAAGGCGAGAATTGCAAGAGCAAATGCCGCCGCCGAAAATAAAAGATACCAGACCGCAATCCTCAGATAGGGCCGGAACCAACGCACTTTGTAGCCGTTTTCGGAGAAAATGACGAGTAGAACGATCATCTCTACGAAGTAGAGGATCTCCAGATACTGGATTGGCCCTACTTTCAAGACAATCGTTGAAGCAAGCGTACCCGCAAGAAAGAGAAATATCGTCAACCATCTAGAATTCGCCGTCCTGCGGGAGAGAATGATATCTCGATCCTGTTCCACGCATTACCTCTTTGCAGTCACGGTTGAATCTGTCAAGCACGCCTCAATCAGTCGAGCGATAGCATCTCTGGTTAACACAAAGATCAATCCAGCGAGAAAGCCAAGGACGATGCCGCCAACCACAAGCAGTTTTCGGGGCGGCCCTGCTTTGCGCTCCGGCACTAGCGCGTGATCTACAATTTGAAACTGCGGCCCAGGATCAAGTGATTCGATACGAGCTCTTTCATACTGCTGGGTTAAGGTGTCATAGAGCGTTTCGTTCAGCTTCACATCGCGCATCTTCCGCAAAAGTTCCATTGTCAACCCGGGGAGAGCAGCCGAGGATGCCAGCCCAGTCCCTGGCTTTTGCTTCGCAGAATTCGCCTGTTGCCGAGCCAACTGAGACCTCAGTTCGCTAAGTTCAGCGCGAGATTGAATTACCCCTGGATTGTCATTTGTCGCACCCATCAGCAGGCCCGAAAGCTTCGCTTCGGCTGTTCCAATCGAGGCCTGCAAATCGACGATCGTCCTTAGTCCAGCCTGGGCCGCCCCCTCAGGCAACACGATACCTGTCTTCTCTTCAGCTTCCTTCAACGCAACTTCTGACGCGTCAAGATCTTCCTTTTGACTTTCCATCTGTTCTTCATAAAATGCTCGCCGATGAGCCGACGCCGATGCGACCATGGAGCCATTCAAGCGGTAAAGAGCGTCCAGATAAGCATTCGCAATGCGAGCCGCGAGCTTCGGATCATTGGAAGTAACTTCCACTGAAATCAGTGAATTTTTGTCAACCTTGAATTTTGCCTGTCCCTTTAGCGCATTCCGGGCATCAACTTTTTTCTTCGCGTGGTAGATCTCTATCAGTCCAAGATGATCGATAAAATCGTCTGTGACTGATACGCTCGCAAGCATCCCTAGATACATGTCGCCCGGATCCTGCCCGAGCAATAGAGAAGCTCCCGCAGCCGCGCCCCCTCCGCCCCCCCCCCCCCCTGACAGACTTGGAATAATCATGTCCGAAGCCCGGGGCGGGAG